>JBHIWP010000177.1:0-11496 GCA_041987425.1 Promineifilaceae bacterium (SeqCode)
GATTAGTTTGGTTGTGAGATTCAGTGAGTTGTATGTTGTTTTGTCAGGAGAGAAAGGATCCACAGCTCTATCCACCAAACCTGTGATCTTGTTCTGTGACCTCAACCTTGCACCGGGAGAGACTCAGACATGTTAGTTAAAGCTCTAGCTGATGTGTATTCATATATTTGTGAAATCAGACAGTTTTAAATTATTGTTCCAAAGTAAAATTTCAAATTGAACCAATTGTGACTCTATCCCATCTCGTTTTCAAGTAAATTTTTTGCCATTTGGATATCTATTTAGGTGATTATTCATCTACGAACGGCAGCAGAGCAATATGACGAGCTCGCTTAACGGCTATTGCCAGGGCGCGCTGATGCTTGGCACAGGTGCCAGTCTGACGGCGCGGACGAATACGGCCGAATTCATTCACATATCGGCTTAGCATTTCATGCTCTTTGTAGTCGATCACCTTCACATTGTCTGCGCAGAAGTTGCAAGAGCGCTTTCTTCTGGGTCCTCGTGTTCTTGAACGCATTTTTATTCCTCTCTAAGTCAGGGCAATATCCCTCAATAAATCGTCAAAACGGTTAAACAGCGGTATCTGCCAGCGCAATTAACTCGTGAGCAATTACTTCCGTGCGGAAGTGCTTGCGCCCGCTGCTGTCATCCCAGCTGCGGGTTTGCAGCCGCCCTTCCACATAAACCTGCTGGCCATGTCCCAGGCGTTTACTGCTAATCTCAGCCAGGTTGCCCCAGGCTACCACGTTAAACCATTCCGTTTCTTCGTGCCTGGCCCCGTCAGACGAAGTCCAGGTACGGGAGGTGGCAACGCTGAACGAAGCAACTGATCGGCCATTGGGCGTCTGCCGCACTTCTGGATCACCATCGACCCAACCAATAATCATTACTCTATTCAGCCCCTTGTTCATGACACACTCCCAACAATAGGGGATTTACCCGTATATCGCTTGTTAAAAATAAAAGTTACTGGTTCCTCATTACACAGCCAGATATTAAGTTCAACCAGTCAAAAACCAGATCGAACGGCCGTAAGACCGTCCGTTCGATCGCCTACTCTTCCTTACGAATGATCATGTAACGCAAAATATCTTCTGTGTATTGCATGTTACGCTCAATATCACCAAGACGGTCGGCATCTAACTTTGCCTCAAATAGAATGTAGTATCCTTCGCTATTTTTGCGAATAGGATACGCCAAACGACGCTGGCCCCATACGTTTTGTACCGGCTTATCCTCTTCGGATTCACCGTGGGTCAACCAATCAGAAACGCGCTCTACCAACGCAGAACGACTCTCATCATCTAATTTTGCTTGAAAAATAACGGTAACTTCGTACTCTCGCACGTTGCTAACCTCCTTTCCTTGGAATTACTCTGGCGAGCTTTGCCCCTGAATCTTGTTCAGAAGCGGAAAGCAGCAGATATTAAATTTTGCTGTGCAACGGTGGAGAATAATAGCAGACCTGCCAACTTTTGCAAACCTGACAGCCGAATCAGCAAGCGATATAATGCATAGCTATGATTACAGTCCAAAACAGATTTTTACGCAGCCTGCGTTTCGGGCTGCTTTTTCTAAGCCTGCTCACTTTAT
This sequence comes from Promineifilaceae bacterium (SeqCode), assembly GCA_041987425.1. Lineage (GTDB taxonomy): Bacteria > Chloroflexota > Anaerolineae > Promineifilales > Promineifilaceae > Leptofilum. The sequence continues at coordinate 1,597 of JBHIWP010000177.1, forward strand.
CCTTGCTGTTTAGCCGGGAAGCAGAACCACCCACGGCAAAAGCCCAGGGGCAAACCGGGCTGGTGCTGGCTTTTTACTATGCCTGGTACAGTCCAGGCAATTTTGGCCCCGGTCTCACGCCGTTTCAGCCTGTCTCCCCCTACTTTTCTACAGACACCGGCACGATCCAGCGACACGTAAATGAAGCAAAGTCAGCCGGAATCGATGGCTTTGTGCAAAGCTGGTATGGGCCAGAAACGGTGAATAACCAAACGGAAACTAACTTTCAGGCATTACTCAACATTGCTTCGGCCTCAGGATTTAAAGCGGCCGTTGATTTTGAAACCGCAGGACCTTTTTTTGCTAATAACGACGACCGCATCAACGCCTTGCGCACATTGTTGAGCACCCATGCGAATCATCCCGCCTACCTTCGCGTTGATGGCAAGCCCGTAATCTTTTTCTGGGCCAACTGGGTTCTTTCCCCGGCAGAATGGGTGACGATTCGCACAACGGTGGACCCGGACCGCAACAGCATTTGGATTGCTGAGGGAGGCGATACCACTTACCTGGATGCCTTCGACGGCTTGCATTTGTATAACATTGCCTGGTCTGGCAATCCAGCGGGAACGGCCGCAACCTGGGCTGCCAATACGCGCGCCGCTGCGCAGACCTACGGTGGCTACAAATATTGGGTTGGGACGGCCATGCCCGGCTGGAACGCCGACCTCGTTGGCTCCAGCACGGCCCCACGCGACCGGGCCAACGGCGATTTTTACCGCTCGACATTTGGCGGGGCTGCGGCCAGCTCGCCTGATATGCTCATCATCACTTCATTTAATGAATGGAAGGAAGGCAGCCAGATTGAACCTAGCGTGGAGTATGGGAATTTTTATTTGCAGCTAACGGCCGAATTGAGCGCGGCCTACAAGAACGGCAGCATTGCCGTCCCACCGCCGCCTCCCACTGTAGATCCCAACGCCACGCCTACGGCCACGCAGCCGCCACTAGCTTCCGCTACGCCAGGCCCCTCGCCCACTCCGCTGCCGCCAACGCAGTCTCCTACGCCACAGCCCAGCGCCACGCCCCTGGCCTCGCCCACTGCCCAACCAGACGGCCGTATCCTTTATGACGTGCAGGCAGGCGATACGCTTATCACCCTGGCCGGCCAATATGGCGTCTCGCTAGAAGACCTTTATGCCTGGAACAATCTGCTGCCCAACAGCCTGCTATCTGTCGGGCAAACGCTAATCATCGGCTACACTGTTTTGCCCGATGGCTCTACCCCGCTGGCTGGTTTTCCAGACGCGCGCGTTAAGCCAGACGGCACAATTGTGCATGTGGTAGGCAGCGGCGATACGCTGCTGCTCATTGCCGCAACCTACAGCTTAACCCTGGACGAACTATACGAAGTTAGCGGGCTGGCAGAAAATGCCTTGCTACAGCTGGGTCAGGAAGTGATCGTGGGTCACCGGCCTCGCCCGGCTACCATCGGCGGTTCTTCAGAGGATCCAGAACTTGGTCTAAGCGTCGTTGAGGTAACTGTGGTTGTTTCCCCCACTTCAGAACCTACGGCCGTTTTCACAAGCACGTCCGCGCCCTCTAGCACGCCGTCGCCAACGGCCGTTTCCACGCAAGAAGCTGCGGCCGTTGAGGGCACAAGTGAGGTGGACAATCATGGTGCAGCGGGTACGGCCGTTGCCACCACACCACAACCAGCCAGCCCGGAGCAGCAAACCAGCAATCTGCTCTGGCTGCTCACGGGTGCAGTGGCCGTATTGCTGGTGGCCAGCGGTATCCTGGTATTTATGGCCCGACGTGGATAAACCAAATGGAATAAATATATTCTAGACAAGGAATCAAACCCCGTCCGAAGTAACTCAAATTCCATTCTTTGCGCTAGCAAGAGCACTTGCCACCTCTCTGACACCCTCTTGACACTAGCCAGCCATTTTTATACCCTGTTGGATGAATGCGTTCAATTCCATCGTTAATAGGAAATGGCTATGTTGCAAACGGCATCGATTTCTGTACAGCAAGGAAGTGCTCAGATTTTCAGTATGGATGTGGGTGGCTTTCGCGTTACAGAGGCGCTCTTTCCGCCATACCTGAAGCTGCCTTCGCATTACCATCAATGGTCCTGCTTTGCCGTTGTATTAGCGGGAGCGGTGGATAAAACATTTACGCGAAACGCTTACCCCTCACTGCCCTCCACCATCATCACCATGCCGCCACAAGAAAGGCACCTGGATCAGTTCCAGAATGAGGGGGCACACATGCTTGTGGTGGAGCCAACACAGGTTAGTGAGGAATTACTTGCCCCTTGCCATCAATTATTCCACCAGATCAATCATTTCCGCGATGCGGAGATGACCGGGCTAGCCTGGCAAATCTCCAGGGAACTCAGATCATCAGATAATGCATCTGCCCTGGCTGTAAATGGCCTTGTATTGGAGCTGCTCTCGGCTGCGGTCCGAAGTGATGCCCGCTACCCTAATCAATCGCCCTACTTAAAACACCCGCCTGGGTGGCTAAAGCAGGCAAAAGAGCTAATCCATGAGCATTTTCGCGAACCGCTGACTATCGCGATGATAGCAACGGCCGTAAACGTCCATCCCGTGCATCTATCTCGCAGCTTCCGAAAATTTTACAGCGTAACCATAGGCGCATACATTCGTCAACTTCGTTTAAATTGGGCCGTGATGCAAATTACACACTCAGAAAAACCGCTGGCAATCATTGCTGCCCAGGCTGGTTTTACCGATCAAAGCCATTTGACCCGGCTTTTCTCGCAGCATAAGGGCATGCCCCCAGGCCAATATCGCCAGCGGCTGCATCAACGCTGAAAAGATTAAAATCAATCGCTTAAGGAATTGACCCGAATATTTCCACGCTGAACGTCAAAGATGAAATTGGGGTCTGGTCCCTCACAATAGGCAATCGTTTCTTCCAATGTGCCAAAGCCAACAAACGTGCTGCGGGGTGGATTATCGTTGTCCTGATTATCCTTTATCTGCCACCAGGAATAACTTCCTACGCGATCCGGATTTGTCGACTCATCGACCGTGGCCCCAATCCAGGCGCGGTCACCATCTACCTTCAGGCAAACGACCTCTCCACTGTAGGAGTTCGTCGATCCCAAAAAGCTAACCTGGTAGAAATAATGCCCTGATAAAGTCCCATTGCCTTGCCGACGGATGGCGTAGCTCAACTCGTCCATATCGGCATTTCCTTCCAAATCAAAACCGAATTCGGTTAGCGGAATAGACATATGGGTAATGCCCACAACGGTCGCTGGTTCAACCTCCCGATCGTTGGCCAAAACGGCCGTAACCATCAGAAGAGACGCCAGAAGCAGGACTGCCAGTAACAGTAGTTCTTTCATTCTTCGTGCCATCATATACCCCTTTTCTATGTTTGCTATGCGATAAGTAGATAAACATATCTTAGGGGAAAGAAGGCCGTTATTTTGGTACTGGCTTAACAAACGTTTGGACGCAATTAACTTTTAGAAGGTAGCTCCGGCAGATGTCTTACACAAAGTAGAGACCGCAGAAATCAAACTGGCAATTAGCTCTTAATGAGCGCCACATCAATTGCCTCAGCCAGATTGCGACAGCCAACCAGCTCCAGCCCTTTTGGCGGCTCCGTCAGGCGCCGCTGTGCCGTCTTGGGAATAACGCAGCGCTTAAAACCCAGCTTCATGGCTTCTTTTAGTCGCGCCTCTAGCTGGCTCACCGCGCGCAGCTCGCCGCTCAGCCCCACCTCGCCCACAAAGGCCATATCGGCATGGACGGATTGGTCCTTCACGCTGCTGGCAATAGCCACGGCAATGGCTAAGTCGGCCGCTGGCTCATCAATTTGCAGGCCGCCAATCACGTTGACGAACACATCCTTGTCGTGCAGCTTTATGCGCACTCGACGGGTGAGAACGGCTGTAATCAACAAAAGTCGATTATAGTCCACGCCATTGGCCGTACGGCGCGGGTTAGAAAATGTCGTTGAGCTGGCCAGCGCCTGCACTTCCACCAGTAACGGCCGTGTGCCCTCCATGGTGACGGCAATGGTGGAACCAGGGGCATTTATTTGTCGCTCCGCCAAAAACGCCTCAGATGGATTGGGCACCTCCACCATCCCTTTTTCCACCATCTCAAAAACGCCCACTTCGCTGGTAGCCCCAAAGCGATTCTTGACGCTGCGCAGCAGGCGATAGCGGTGAAACGGGTCGCCCTCCAGATACAGAACCGTATCAACAATGTGCTCCAGCACGCGCGGGCCGGCAATGGTACCTTCTTTGGTAACGTGCCCCACCAGGAATATAGCGATGCCTGTGGTCTTGGCCAGTTCTTGAAAGCGGCTGGCACATTCGCGCACCTGGCTCACGCTGCCCGCAGCAGAGGTCAAATCTTCGGCAAAAGTGGTCTGAATACTGTCCACAATGACCAGGGTGGGCTTCAGGTCTTCTACATGGTTCAAAATAGCCTGCAACTTTGTCTCAGTCACCAAATACAGATCATCGGCCGTAATCCCCAGCCGGTCGGCGCGCATTTTGATCTGCCGACTGCTTTCCTCGCCGGAGACGTACAGCGTCGTGCCGTGGGCATTGGCCGCCAGGGCTGAGACGTCCAACAGCAAAGTAGATTTACCAATGCCCGGGTCGCCACCAACCAACACCAGCGAGCCGGGCACGATGCCGCCACCCAGCACGCGGCCAAACTCTGGCAGCGGCAGGGGCAGTCGCTCAAAGCCATCGGCGGTGACTTCGGAAAGGCGCTGAGGCTGGCTATCGCTTTGACCGACCGCTCGGCGGTTGCGCTGGCTGGGCGGCGCTTCGGCCACCAGTACTTCTTCTTCCATCGTGTCGAATTCGCCACATTTAGGGCAGCGCCCTACATAAGCTGCGGTTACGCGGCCGCAGCTTTGGCACACAAATCGGGATCGTGTTTTGGCCATGCTTTCTTCCTGATTCTTTGCAATCGGCAAAAAGTTTTTGCAAAAAAAGATTGTTCAAGTTGTGGCGATTTTAACATATGCTATACTTTTTCGCCGTGATTGATTGGCGATCTATTTGGGCAAATGGACTATGGATTTTGGGAACGGCCGTCTTGTTGGGCACGTTTAGCTATGCTTACTGGCTATCCCAAACGGTGTCCCAAAGTTTGGCCGACATTTATCAGAGATCACCTTACGCTCAGCTGTTTTGGAGCGGCTTACTGTTAGTTTTGCTGGGGCTTATTTTCACGTCTACTCGCTGGTGGGAAACGGCCGTGTGGCTATTGTTTACCGCCTGGGCCAGCTTTAACTTAATTGCGTCATTACGAAGCTCAAAATGAAAATAGTGCTAAAAAAATCGTTTACCTGGTTCGGATTGTTTATATCGCTGGCTGCCCTCTTGCTATTCCTATCTCAGCCAGCAGCAGCCCAGACGGAGCCTGAGACAACGCCAACAAGCGGCTATCCACCACCGGCTACGGCCACTGAACCAGGTGCAGCCTATCCTGATCCTGAGCAGCCGACCTTTCCCTCTAACGACAATCCAACCAATGGCGCGTACGCGGCCCCCACAGCAGCGTTAGAAGCGACCAGCGTCCCGGCCATCGTGGGCGAATCTGCTGCGACCGTGCCCGCTGAAGCAGCCGTGCCTATTGGCCAAAGCGCGCAGATACGCAACCGGGCTATCTTGTGGGCCGGGTTTCTCATCACCCTGATACTGTTTTTGTTGGCCGTGTACGGCGCTATGCTTATGTACACGCGGCCGCGCAATTAAGCCAGATCAGCTGTGCCTACCCAACCAGACAATAAACCAACAGCCGTTCCCGTCTCTAAGCGCAAAGTATGGCGCTGGCTAAATGGAATCATTACGGCCGTTTTGCTCGTTGGCGGCCTCTGGTATCTCTCGCGCCATATTGACTTTGGCGACATCTGGCAGGCGCTGCGGGCGGCAGACGGCCGTTTTATCATTGCAGCCCTGCTTATTTTCATCCTCAACGGCAGCCTGAAAGCCTGGCGCTGGCGCGTACTGCTGGCTCCAGATGAGGAAGTGCGTTTGCCTTATGCGGCTGTCTTTTGGGCCATCTGGCTGGGTCAGTTTGTCAACACGGTGCTTCCCTTTATGCGTCTGGGTGAAATCGGCCGTGCTTATGCCATCAACCAGCAAATAAACTATAGCAAAGTGCAGGCCATAAGCACCATGCTCATCGAAAAAAGCCTGGAGCTCATTCTTCTAGGCTTAACAGTGCTGATGCTGATTCCCTTCGCGGTCCTACCACCAAATGCAGAGCGATTGGGCGTATTTTTAGCCATAGCAACCACACTCTTCTTAGTGGGAATGGGGATTGTTACCAGCCAAAGCAACCGGGTAACCTGGCTGCTCAAGTATCTGCTGGCACCATTTCCCACACGTGTAAAGCTATGGTTCGACCGCCATTTACTCTCTGGTCTGAATGGACTTGCGGCGCTGCGGAGTCGTCGAAGTTTGCTCGCTGTAGGCCTGTCTTCGATGCTCATTACGACGTTGGATATTGCCCTCCCTTATACGCTGTTCTTCGCCTTCTCCCTACCGTTAAATTTTAGCGTGGCCGTTCTCATTAACGTGGCCGTGGCGCTGGTAACCACGCCGCCCACAGCCCCTGGTGAGCTTGGCATCTTTGAAGCGGCCGTTTTCTTTGTGCTGTCGCAGGTAGATCAGGCTGAGGTGTTGGACACGGCCGTTATCATTAGCTATGCTTTGATATTTCATCTATGTACGCTGCTGCCAAAAGTTCTGTTCGGCGGCCTAGCTGCCGTGCAAACAAACTGGACATGGCGGCAGCTAAACGCCTCTACTGCGGCCTAATACGGTATGAACGTCTCAATTGTTATTCCGGCCTTAAACGCATCCGCTACGTTACGTGCCTGCCTAGAAGCCTGTTGTTCCCAGGAACTGCCCACGAATATTCAGTTAGAAGTCATCCTGGTCGACGATGGGTCCACAGACGGCACGCAAGAAGTAGCGCAAGCAGCCAACGTGCGGCTTATTCAGCATGAGTCACCGCGCGGGGCGGCAGCAGCTCGCAACAGTGGGCTGGCGGAAGCTGTAGGAGAAATCATCCTTTTCACGGATGCAGATTGTGTGCCGCAGCCAAACTGGGTGGTAGAAATGCTACGGCCGTTTCAAAATCCCACAGTTCAGGGATGTAAAGGTATTTATGCCACCAATCAACCTGAACAGGTAGCCCGCTTTGTGCAGGTAGAGTACGAAGACAAGTATGATTTGCTGCGTGCGCAACCAGTCATTGATTTCATTGACACTTATTCTGCGGGCTATCGGGCAGAAGTACTGAGGAGGGCGGGCGGCTTTGACGAAGCAATTCGCTACGTGGAAGACCAGGAGCTATCGTTTCGACTGGCAGCGGCAGGGCACAAGATGGTGTTTCAGGAAACGGCCGTTGTCTTTCACCAGCACAGCAACAGCCTCGCCCGTTATTTTCGTAAGAAGATGATGATTGGCTACTGGAAGGCCCAGATCATGCACCGTTACCCGGAACGGGTTATTAAAGATTCGCACACGCCGCAGGTGCTGAAGCTGCAAATGATGCTGGTGGCGCTAAGCTTGGGCACGCTGCTCGCAGGCTTTTTATTGCCAGCGGCCTTATTGGCCACCCCTATACTGATAGCCCTGTTTTTGCTAAGCACGCTTCCTTTTTTGCAGAAGGTCTGGCGCAAAGATCATGGGGTCTTTGCAGCCGCACCCTGGCTGCTTTTTTGTCGGGCGCTGGCACTGGGAATTGGCTATGCCTGGGGGCTGGCCCGCCCGCTACCCCAAAGGTGATCCTGTGCACCGCTGGATCTGGCAAAACCAGAGGGTACTTTACGGTTGGGGGACGGCCGTTTTTACCTTCTTACTCTACTACTTGACCCTGGCGCCGGACTTAACGTGGCAGGCTGGCAGCGGAGATGGCGGTGAGTTAATTACGGCTGCGGTCACCCTCGGTATTCCCCATCCTCCTGGCTATCCTACCTATGTCTTGTTGGGCAAAGCAGTTAGCTATCTACCCTTTGAGCCGGTGGCTTACCGTTTTCATCTCTTCTCAGCACTGTGCATGGCGCTGGCTGCCGCGCTGGTCACGATAGTTGCTCACCGGATTATCGTGTGGGACGAGGGCCAGGCTCCTGGCCCCCTTGCCCTAGTTCCAGGGACTCTTTTTGCCTTCTCGCCGCTGATATGGGACCAGGCTATTGTGGCCGAAGTATATAGCCTAAACTTGCTCATGGTGGCTGCTTTCTTGTGGGTGCTGCTGGGAAAACGGCCGTCCATTCACATTGGCATATTCCTGGGGCTGTGCCTGACCACGCATCTTACTTCTCTGTTTTTACTGCCGATGGCCCTTGGTTTTACGCCAACCAGAGCCTGGCTCAAGCTGGCAGTGGGTACATTTATTGGCGCTTCTCCTTATCTGCTGCTGCCGTTCCTGGCTCGGCTGAGCAGCCCGGTGATATGGGGAGACGCCACAACCTTGGCGGGATGGTGGTGGATCGTGAGCGGGCAAATTTACCAGGCTAATCAGTTTGCGCTGCCACTTGATGAATTCTGGCAACGGCTAACCTCTTGGACCAGCGCATTTGTCCGGCAGCTGGGAATTGCTGGCTGGCCAGTGCTGGTGTTGGCAGGCTGGCGCGTTCGAAACAACCCTTTTCCGGTGCAAAAAATATGGTGGGGCCTTCTGGCAACGGCCGCTTTTTATCTCGTCTATGCCTTCTTTTACAACACCCAAGACGCCATCGTACTCACGCTGCCAGCATTGCTCATGGTTAGCCTTTGCTTAAGCCCTGCACTTTGTCTGCTCAAAAAATGGGCTTATATCTTGCCGGGACTCACGCTTTTGCTACACTTGTTGAGTCAAAATGGTGCCGTTATTCACAATGTTCGGCAGGAAGCTGAGAACATATTGGAGCCTGCCCCACCAAGTGCAATTTTACTAACATCTGGTGATCCAGATATATTTGCATTGTGGTACTTCCACTTTGTTGAGGGACAAAGGCCAGACTTATTTCTGGTTGATGACAGGCTATTTGCCTTTGTTTGGTATCGGCACAATCTTGCGCAGCAGTATCCAACCTTGCGAGCTCTTAATGAAAATAATCTCGCTCAATTTCAAGCATCCAATCAGCCCCACCACGCTCTTTGTCGGGTGCGCTTTGTATTGGAGGAAAGTAACGATACAGCTATTAGTTGCTTACAGGATAGATAGTTAAGGGTGACAACCAAAACAGACAACTCTATACCGAGAACACAAAAAATGCCGTTGCGCGCGATGCCCTGGAAAGCTGCATTCCTGCTGCTTAGCCTTTTGCTGCTGCTGTGGCTGGGCATAAAAATGTGGCGCATTGGCCAGGCAGCCACCTCTATACTCGCACAGGCAGAGACAGCCCAGACCCTCATGGCAAATGGGCTAACCAACATTGATCCTGATGCGGCTGAAATAATGATTGGCACGGTGCGGCGGGATTTCCTGGTAATTAATTAATTAATTCTGGCGAGGCCGGCCAGCTGGCCAGGCCAGGCTCAGATCCTTACGAATTTCCTTCATTTTGAAGGAAGTCCTTAAGGTTTTACGCCTCTGGCGGGCTGCCGGGCCCAATTTTGAAGGAAATCCTTCAGGATCTGGGCCTTGGCGGCCTACCTTTTCTTTTTTGCCACCCAACCTTTTTTTTGCCACCGGTGGGAAAAAATGTCTCAGATGAATTTATTTATTGTCAATGAATATATTCATTTACTGTAAATAAATAGAAAATATAACAGGCTATTACAGAGATAGCTGAGGCAATAAATTGATTCATCTATGCTATGATTCATCTGCGGCGTCAGCATTTCCTTAAGCATTTCCTTAAGGCGCAAACCATGAAGGAAATTGACCGCGGGGTATTTTCAAACCATATGGC
>JBHIWP010000178.1:0-11485 GCA_041987425.1 Promineifilaceae bacterium (SeqCode)
TAACGGCCGAAAAGGCTACGGTCACCGTGGAAAAGGGCCTCTTGCTTTGCATCCACACACAAAATTAATAATCGAAGGATAAGTTTGTTAACTTGTCTGCTAGAAGGAGTATTAGATGAAACGTTTGTTAATCATTTGGCTGTTTTTAGTAACGGCCGTAAGTGCCTGTGGCACTGATGAACCACAGGTCATCACGCTGATGTCGCACGACAGCTTTGCCATTAGCGAGGAAACGCTGGCGGCTTTTGAAGAAGAAAATGGCGTTACCGTGGAGCTGCTGCCGTCTGGCGATACCGGAGCCGCTTTGAACCAGGCTATTTTGGCTGGCGACGCACCGCTGGCCGACGTGTTCTTCGGTGTGGACAACACCTTCATGGGGCGCGCGCTGGACGCCGATATTTTTGAGACGTACGCCTCGCCGCTGCTAGACCAGATTCCCGACGCGTTAGAGCTAGACCCTCAGCATCGCTTACTGCCGGTGGACTATGGGGATGTCTGCCTGAATTACGACAAGGCGTGGTTTGCGGAAAACGGGGTGCCGCTGCCCCAAACGCTGGCTGATCTGACTAATCCAGATTATGCTGGTCTGCTGGTGGTGGAAAACCCGGCCACCTCCAGCCCTGGCCTGGCCTTTTTGCTGGCTACAATCGCGCAATTTGGTGAAGAGGGCTATCTGGACTTCTGGGCCGATTTGCGGGCCAACGATGTGCTGGTGACCAATGGCTGGGAAGAAGCGTATTACGGCAGCTTCAGCGTGGCAAGCGATGGGGAACGGCCGTTAGTTGTTTCTTATGCCAGCAGCCCGCCCGCAGAGGTCATCTTCGCCGATCCACCGGTAGACGAGGCGCCCAGCGCCAGCCTGGTAGGCCCAGGCATGTGCTTCCGCCAGATTGAGTTTGTGGGCATTTTGGCCGGGACTGAGAAGCGTGAGCTGGCAGAAAAGCTAGTGGACTTTATGCTGAGCCAGCCTTTCCAGGAAGACATGCCGCTAAACATGTTTGTCTATCCGGCGAACGAGAATGCCCAGCTGCCTGCTGAGTTTGTGCAATGGACTCAGGTGCCGGAGGAAACGGCCGTGCTCGATCCAGCAGCAATCAACGCCAACCGCGAACAGTGGATTGAAGCCTGGACCGAGGTTGTACTACGTTAAAGGCATTTTGTAACTGAGTTGATGGAGAGATTAGAGATTAGAGACTGACAATCTCTAATCTCTTGTTTTCTAAGAATCCGAAACTTATGTGCTCTAGGGCTCGGTACAGCCGCCGGGAAAGTGATTGTGGGGATCAACGTAGATGGGAGCGGTTAGCTCAGTTGCCGTCACGTCATCCACGATGCGCAAAGATTGGTTATATGGGGCACAGCGACGCGCGATGACGAAGTGGAAGAATGGCCCCTGACCGCGATAGGTTGTTGCCTGGCCGCCTGGCAGATCAAAGACAAAAACGGTGTATTCACCTGCCTGGTTGCTGCCCTCAATATAGGGTTGAATTGTAAGCTGACAGCGCCAGTCATCGCCAATGTATTCGCAGTTGCTAATGAGGCCGGGCGTCCAGGCGACCTGGCCGTCTGTGGCCTGGACCGTTGGCGGCGCTGCGCTGGTTGCCGTAGGCACAGGCGTGCTTGTGGCTGGTAAAAAGGCCCGAAACTCAAAGCTAACGGGGTCGCCAAATGGGTTTCCTTCTTCGTTTACCAATTGCCAGGTGCTCTCATAGGTGCCAGGGGCGTTAGGAGCGCGGAAGGAGGCAGTGAGGGTGATTTCCTCGCCAGGAGGTACTGTTTCTTCCAGGGGAATCGGCTCACCGTCGTAATCAAACTGTTCGCCTTCCACATATTCCCAGCTTAATTCTGCGGGCCAGGGGCAGGTGCCGCTGTTTTGCAGTACCCATTCGGCCGTAAAGCTAAATTGCACCGTAATGGCGTTGCTTACAAAGCCACGGCGTGATGCAGATACGAGATCGACGCCTTCCTCGCAGTTAAGCAAGAACTGGGCAGTAGAGTTCACGGTAGGGGAGGCTGTTGCCGTGGCCGTGGGTGTCTGGGAAGGAGTGGGCGTTTCGGTGGCTCGTGCTTCGGCGGTCAGGTCTATGAGCAGTTGCGCCAGACTGGTGGCCGCTACATCAGGTGCTTCGGTGCGGGTGGGCTGGAACGTGTGGGTGCTGGTTGGTTCTATGGTCTCCCCTATTTCGGCCACAGCTGGGACGGTGGCGGTGGCGGTATCTCCCCTGCTAAAAGCGCCGTTGGCCGCCAAAATTGTGCCTACAATTGCCAGCAGCGCCACCACGCCAATGACCGGGATGAGCCATACTGGACGTTTTTTGCTTTCGGCTGTGGGCGTGAGGGGTGGGGAAACGGCCGTTTTCGGCTCCGGCACCATAACTTCCGTCTGGGCCGGGGTGGGATAGTCAATGTTTTGCGCTGGGGGCACAACGGGCACAACCGGTCGGCTCTTCGTGCCCGTTAAATCAACGGCACGTAAGGCCGTAGCCATCTCCCCAGCAGATTGAAACCTTTCTTCGGGCGATTTCGCCATCGCCTTCAAGATGACATCCTGTAAGCCCCAGGGGATATCTGGAATGATGCTGGTGGGCTGTGGCGTGGGGGTGTTTACGTGCTGCATCACCACCGCCAGTGGTGTGTCTGCATCGAAGGGCAACGTGCCTGTTACCATCTGGAACAGCATAACGCCCAGCGAATAAATATCGACACGGTGATCGCCAGACTGGCCCAGCGCCTGCTCGGGCGACATGTAGGCCGGGGTGCCGATGAGAGCGCCGGTGGCGGTGTAAGCCATCGACTGGTTTCCAATCAGCTTGACAATGCCAAAGTCAGTCAGTACGGCCCGGCCCGAATCGTCATTCAGCATGATGTTGGCTGGCTTGATGTCTCGATGCACCATATCGCGCCTGTGCGCATAGGACAGCGCGTCGGCAATTTCGGCAATCATCTTCACTACATCAGTCAGGGGCAGGCGCTCTCCCTGCCGTGCCAACATCTCCAGCCGCTCTTTCAGCGTACCGCCCTTAATATATTCCATCACCAGGTAGTAGCTGTTGTCCCCATAAACATCAAAGTCGTACACGCCCACGATGTTGGGGTGGTTCAAGGCCGCCATTGCTCGGGCCTCACGCTGGAAGCGGTTCAAAAAGTCTTGATCGGCAACCAGAAAGGCATGCATTAGCTTGATGGCTACAAAGCGGTCAAGGTTTTCTTGATAGCCTTTATAGACCTCGGCCATCCCGCCCGTGCCTAGCTTCTCTTTAATGACGTATTTGCCGATCTTTTTGCCGCTTAACGTATCGCTCATAATTTTGGCTATTTACCGGGTGTAGTTGCGTGTAAGGGATGTTTGCCCGGAGAAAGTAGTTTCTTATGGCAAGTATACCCAGTTTTGAACGTACTGAAAATGGTATTGTGGTTGTTACCACGTAACGGAAAAACCAATCTTCTTCCGTTTACCCTCATGAATTGTCTTAATTTTAGTGCATAGAAAATCAACACAGCCTGTCTCTACTCTTACTAATTTGGAGGGTGATTTATATGGTGGATCGATGATCTAACTGGTGTCCTTACGATCAGGTACTACGAATTGTATTGGTATGAAAAAGAATGTGTGTATAGGAGATTAATATGTCCGAAAAAAAGAAAGCTCTGGCAGTTCATGGCGATACGGCAGGGGTCACTTGTCCGCCTCGTGAATGGGAACGCGACAATATTTGTGACATTTCCATTTTGACCTATCGCTTCACCTTGCGTGTTGGTGATATACCCGTGGAGTGTGTTTCTCGCTACCGCGTGGAACGCTGCACGCAAGATTACGTGCTGAGCGATTTGCTGCATTCGACGACGCTGTTCCCGGGCGAAGAAGTGTACATGTCTGTGCGGAACCGGCACTCTGTTTCTCGCTTCACAGAAGACAAATCTTATTCTGCTTCGCAAGTTTCCCGCTCTTCTGATCGCATCTGGATGGAAACCTACAAGAATCTGGCAACCGACTTTGACCAGAGCACGAGCTCTTCGCTAACGACCAGTGCTCATTCTGACTTCTTTAGAGGCAGCGTGAGCGGTGGCGGCGGTTTTAACATTGGCATTGCCAGCGCCAGTGCATCTAGCTCCTTCGCGTTTGGCAGCTTTGACGAGAATTCCAGCCGCGAATTTGTCAGCGAATTGCACCAGCATTTGCGTTCTAGTTTCCACCAGACCAACCAGGTGGCGCGTGACTCTGCCTCGGTGAGCCTGACGGAGGTAAACAGCCATCGCGAGATCACGGCCGAACAAAACGATGAGCTAAAGGTCAGTACCCGGCGCTTTAAGAACATCAACAGCTGCCACACGATGACGCACTATTTTTACCAGATTGCCAAGCGGCAGCGAGTGCGAATTGAGCTGATTGACCGCAGCTGTCGGGCGGTAAATGAGCAGGCGGACACGGCCGTTATCATGAAACCCCTGGCCCTTTCTCTGGCTACCAACCAGATCGTTGCCCCAGAAGTCGATCCGGTAAAAGGTGACGTGCCGGGCGTTGTGGGCGTGGCTGCTGCTTTCCAGGCAAACAGTTTGACCCGTGATCAGGTGACACTACAGGCGTTTAATCGGGTGTCAACGGCCGTATTCGAACAGGCCGCCCAGGCACGCGCCGAAGCCGTGGCCAAAGCAGACGCCCTGGTCGCTGAACTGCCCGAATTTGAGCCGTTTGAGCAAGTTTCCATCATCCCCACCGAGGCGCTGTACGTAGAAAGCGAACTGGGTAACTGTGCCCTGTGTGAACCCTACGTCGTTGCCCAGCACGAGCTGGAGCTGGAGCGTCTGGCGCTTGAAAATCGGAAGCTGCGCCGTGAGATTGAACTGCTGGAACAGCACAAAGATTATCGCTGCTGCGACAACGAGCACGAGGAGCCAGCAGATGGTGGATAAAGAGTTTGAGATGGATGGTAACGGCAAATAGTGACTATGTAATTGAGTAATTGGGTAATTGAAGCGCAAATTTCCCAATTACTCAATTACCCAATTTTCTCAACAGTATTGTTAAACAAACGAGTCGTATAAAAAGTAAGGAGACCCATTAATGGCAATTACAATGCAAGGCAACTGGACCGTTCAGGTAAAAAGCAAGGCGGCAGCCTTCCAGCAGCGGTTCATCATTCAGGGCAGCAGCAACGGTAAGGATGGCGTGTATGAAGGCGCAACCAGCACGACCCCGGTGCAGGTGAACGGCGCGCAGTGGACCATTCAAATTCAGCACAAGCCCGGGGGGCGAGGGGCAAGCTGGCAACCTTCGGCCATGCGCCTGGGCTCCCCCGGCCGCAGCGGGGGGCAAATTTTATTAGACGTATTCTCAAATGATAGCGGTGGCGATGCAGACTATAATGACCTGGTTCTCACCTGCAGCATGACCGAAAGCGTTGGCGAATATGTGGTGTACGGCAAGGTGCGCAGCTATCACGGGCTGTGCGGCTTCAACCCTTGTTTTCCCTGGTACGTTATTGATACCTGGCTGCAGCTAAAAGGCTTGCTGAATTACCAGTCCGTGAAGGATGCTATTTCGACGCTTTACCCGGACCGGCTGAAAAAGCTGGAGAAGTACCGACATTTGCCCGTAGAGGAGCTTGGCCCCTTTACGCCGATTATGCTGCCAACGGCCGTTTCCCCACAGTCATCTGCTTTTGATCGAGAATTATCTTTGAACGTGAAGCCACAGTTGGCCAGCGTCGCGGCGGCCAATCTCAGCTCACAAATTTACCTGGACCTGGGCAAGCTGCGCGACCGCCTGAAGCTGTACTGCTCGGTGAAAGATCAGGGCGGCCTGCTGCTGCGCTTTCAGGAATATGACCGTACGGCCGCAGAGCTGGCCGGTGGTCCGTATACGGGCGAGGGCGACCGGGAATTTCTGGGGCTCGCCGTAACGGATGAGGTTGGCAACTACGTTTTCCGCTTCAGCCGCGACTTGGGCGACATTGTGGATGAGCTGGACGATCAAGTTGCTGGCGGGCCGGATTTGGCGACCCAGCTACAGCCAGACCTGCTGGTGCAGGTAATGGGCGGCCCTGCCGAAACAGATATCTTGTTTGAAACGGGCCTGCACGCCGACATTCCCAATCTGCGCCGGATTAATTTGTGCATCCCCGAGCATCTGCTCAACCCCGGGCCTGCCTGCCAGGGCGGCCGGGCCATTCAGGCCATTGGCAACATCTGGACCATTAACGGTGTGGGCAACACTTTCGACAGCGCTGGGCGCATCACAGCGACGAACGTGAACGGACCAAAAATCACCAGGGGCGCCTGGCGCGGACAGCTAGACATGTTTGCCTGCTTCCTGGCGCATCCGGAAGTGACGCATTACACGCTTCGCTACCGGCGGCCCGGCGGCGGCTGGAACTACGTACAAGAAGAACTGCGCCACATTTTCATCCCGCAAATTGGCAACCCAACCTCTACCCAGCACAAGGTTGGTCCGTTCAGCGAGCCGCTAAGCGGCGGCACGGCCGTACCTGCCTACAAAAACATCGAGAGCGATAATGATTGGATTGCCACCCACCGCCTGCGTAAAGCCCAGCTAAACAGCGGCATCTACGCGCCAAATAGCGACCCGGGCACGGTTTACTTCCGCATTGATGGCTACAAAAAGGTAAGCGGTGAGCTGGTGAAGGTGGCCGGGGCCGACGACGAGATTACGCTTTACATTGATAATCGCCTGGTTGAAGGCGAGATTGCCTCGGTGTCGATGGGTGGCAGCACGCCTGGCGAATGTGTCTTGTTTGAGATTCCCACGGCCAACGAACCCATTGCCTTGCGCTTCAAGGTCGATCATCCTGGCGGGTTTGTGCAGAACTATAATGTTCAGGTGTATCGTGGCTCCGGTACGGCCGTTCCCGTAAGCGATCTCACGCCACCTATCCAGCCGCTAAACCTGAGCTACGACGAAACCATCCACGGCAACGCTTTCTTCGGCACCTTCAACGCCATTGCGCCAGACGGGGACAACTTTGTGGTGGCCGAGCTTCAGACCGACGGTGGCGCCTGGCTGCCAGCAGGCAAATCGTTCTGCGCCTTTGCTTTCGAGATTCATGCCGCTACCCGAGCGACAAACGGCTACGGTCTGGCCGGTTCGCATCGGCTGGATTTGGAGTTGGTGGGGATTCAACTGCCGCCGAGTCCGTAAGCGCAGGGCAGTAATCAGTAATCGGTGGGCAGTAATCGGTAATCAGTAAGCAGTAGTCAGTAATTGGTAATCGGTCAAAGATAGTTGCAGGTTGCAGGTGGCAGGTTGAGCGCTACATGCAACCTGCAACTTTTCACTTCTCACTTTTTACTTCTCACTCACTCACCTTCACGCAGCCGCCTTCAACTGCCCGCACCCTGCGGCAATATCAATGCCCCGGCGCTGGCGTACGGTACTGGGGATGCCGTATTGGGCCAGGATGGCCTGGAACTCCTTCACCTGCGGCCGTTGGGTGGGACGGCCGTTATACCCCATCGTCGGATTCAGCGGAATCAAGTTGACGTGGCTGTCTACCGTTTGCAGCAGCTGGCCCAGGGCGTGAGCCTGTTCTGGCGTGTCGTTTTCTTCCTCTATGAGGGTCCACTCAAAAAAGATGTGGCGGTTGCGAGCTTTGGTGTAGGTACGGCAGGCTTCCATCAGCTCCGCCAGCGGCCAGCGACGGGCGGGCGGCACCAGTTTTTGCCGCTCTTCGTCCGTTGCGCCATGCAAACTAACGGCTAAACGAAACGGCCGTTCCTCCTCCGCCAGCCGCAAAATGCCGGGCACAACGCCCACCGTGCTCAGGGTGATATGTTTGGGGGCAATCGCCAGCCCTTTGTGGTCGGTGAGAATGTCAATGGCGGTCATCGTGTGGTCATAGTTGTGCAGCGGCTCGCCCATGCCCATGAAGACGATGTTGCGTAGGGATTCGCCATTTGCTGCCAGGGCGCGATTGACAAAGAGGATTTGCCCCACAATTTCGCCGGGGGTGAGATGGCGCGTAAAGCCCATCTGCCCGGTGGCGCAAAAAACGCAGCCCATAGCGCAGCCCACCTGGGTACTCACGCAGGCCGTCCAGCGCCCCTTAAATTGCATCAGCACTGTTTCGATGGTCTGGCCGTCGGGCAGCGCTAGCAGAAATTTGCGCGTCAGTCCGTCGCTGCTGTCGATGGCTACGTTCTGTCGAAGTTTCGTAAGCCTGGCGTGTTCGCTCAGCTTTTGCCGGAGGTCTGCACGGAGGTTTGAAAATTGCTCTATTTCAGCAACGCCTTCGCGGTACAGTCCGGCCCAAATTTGCTCGGCATGGTAGGCGGAATAGCCCAAGCTTTGGCATACGGCCGTTAGCTCCGCCAGTGTCAGGTTGTGCAAATTGATAGGTTTAGTTTCGGTCAGCGAAATTGGTTGCATGAGGGGATTGTAGCGGAAGGGTGGGGCGTAGGGCAATAGCGCGCTGTTGCCCTACGCCCCATCATTATTTATATGCTCTTGAAGGCCTGCCTCATAATCCTGGTCTTCGGCCCAATTGGCTGGATTGGCCCGGATGTAGCGCCGGATAGCGTTCAGCTCCCGCTCGTTGCGGATGATCCGGTCGTGGAACCGCCCTTGCCAGACGGGTGGATGTTTTTCGCCGCGCAGGTCATTGATTTCCCGGGTCACGGCGGATTTAAACGCACCCACAATCGCCCCCAATGATTTTGGTTTTGTGCCCTTTCCCGATTGTATCGCCTGTAGGGCAAAGGCGCGCCTTTGCCCTACAACGGCGTCATCGGAGATGACGTTGGGCGCATCGTCATCGATGATCCACACAATCATATGGACATGGTTGGGCATGCATTGGAATACATCCAGCATCACATACGGCCGAAATTCAGGAATCGTGCGCCAAATTTTCACTACCACCTGCCCCCAATCGTTTAGATACATACGGCCGTTGCGCACGGTGCCGAAGGTGCAGCGCCGCTGGTGGGTGCAAATGGTAACGAAATACGCCCCGGCGTTGCGATAATCGTAGCCGCGCAGGCGGATTTGTTTGCGTCGTCGGTAGAGCATGGTTCCCTCCTGGAACTGGCGCAGGCCTTTTTACACGCGGCGCCGGTCCAGAAGCGGTCCCAGATACGGTCTGCCTGGCTGTGAATCTCGCCTGTGAGTATGGTGTTCTCCGTTTTGGTTGGTTTGGGTTGGCATGTAGGGTAATTGTAACGGAGGGGTAGGGGAAATGGTAGGGAAAAGGCGCGCCTTTTCCCTACGCCGGGTGGTGCGGATTATGCCTGCTCATACGCCTGGCGCAGCCAGCCGATGAGCGTATCGTTCACTTCATCGGTGCTGGTAAGCTGGACGCGGTGGCTGACCATGCTGTTGAAGCTGCCGGATTTTTCTAAACGGCCGCCCATCACATCGCCCTCCAGGTTGAGGCCCACATCCACACGCGTTTTGGTGCTGGGTTGGATGAGGCCAAACTGCTTGTTGCGCCGCAGGCTGACGTAAGCCTTCTTGGGCGAAATGACCACGTCATCGCCAAATTGATTGATGGCTTCGATAAGCGCGTCGTAGATGGGGCGCAACTTTTCTTTGCCGCTGTATTGACTGTCTACCAGATCGTCATCGCTTTTGGGGGAAGCGGCCGTTTCTCGTGCTTTATGGGCTACCAAATTAGCAAATCCGTGCGTAAAGTCGTGCTCACTCTTGAGATATTTTACGATCTGCCCATGCTTTTCCAATCCGCTGGCGCGGGCAATTTTTGCCCACTCGGCCAGGGACTTGCCGGTGTTCTTTTGCAAATTTTCAATCATTGTTTGGGTGGCTGCATCTACTTTGTCGGTCATTTTGTTCTCCTTATGAATGCGTAGGGCAAAGGCACGCCTTTGCCCTACAGTTCGGCCAAGCGGCGGCGTAAAAATCGCTTCTCCACCATGTTCTGGCACAGATCCAGGGCGATGGTGTAGGCGTCGCGGGCCTCATCGTGGAACCCGGCGCGGCGCAGCAGGTCGGCGCGGGCGGCGTGGAACAGATGGTAATGGTCCAGCGTGCCCGCCTCGGCCAGTTCATCCAGCAGGGACAGGCCGCGCATGGGGCCTTCGGCCATAGCTACGGCCACAGCCCAGTTCAGCGACACTACCGGCGAGCTTGTATACCGTTGCAGCGCCTGGTACAGGGCAGCGATCTGGGGCCAGTCGGTGTCTTGCGGTGCGCTGGCCTGGGCATGCAGGGCGGCAATGGCTGCCTGAATTTGATAGGGGCCAGGCTGGCCTATGCTTAAGGCGCGGTCGAGAACGGCCGTTCCCACGCCAATCTGCTCCTGGTTCCATAATGTACGATCCTGATCTTCCAACAAGATAAGTTCGCCGCCACTGCTAATGCGGGCAGCGTGGCGAGCATCGTGCAGCAGCATCAGCGCCAGCAGGCCCAGCGCTTCGGCATCCTCCTCCAGGTGGGGATCGTTAGCCAGCAGCTCGTTAAGAATGCGCGCCAGCCGGATGGCCTCGCCGCATAGCTCTTGCCGAATGAGCGCATCGCCACTGCTGGCGTTATAGCCCTCATTAAAGATAAGGTAGAGCGTCGTGAGGACCGCGTTTAGGCGCTCTGGCAGCAGATCCGTAGGCGGGACGCGGTAGGGAATGCCCGCCTGGGCAATTTTGCGTTTGGCCCGCACCAGCCGCTGGGCCATGGTAGGAACGGGCACCAAGAAGGCAGCGGCAATCTCCCCCGTTTCCAGGCCACCCAGCGTGCGCAGGGTTAGCGCCACCTGCGCCTCCAGCGACAGCGCAGGGTGGCAGCAGGTAAAGATCAGCTTGAGGCGTTCATCAGGAATGCTGTCCATCTCGTACTCGTCAGGATCTCTTGGCTTTTGCGTGAGCTCTACAAGTTGTGGCTGCTTTTGGTCAAAGTTTTTGCGACGGCGGATGCGGTCAATGGCCTTGTTGCGGGCCGCGGTGGTAATCCATGCGCCTGGATTATCCGGAATCCCGTCACGCGGCCATTTTTCCAGGGCCAAAATCATTGCTTCCTGGAAGACATCCTCGGCCAGGTCAAAGTCATTCAGGTAGCTGATGAGCGCGGCCAAAACCCGGCCAGACTCTTCTCGAAAGGTGCGCTCAATGGTTTGGTGGATATCTTCCATATTGTTTTGAGACTTGGGGCTGGAGAGTGGAGAATTATAAAATAATTCGGTCTCCACTCTCCAATCACCAGTCTCCAGCTTACAATTTAAATCTAAAATTCCATGACGGGCCGCACTTCAATAGAGCCGGTTGACATGGGCAGCCTGGCCGCCACTTCCAGCGCCTCTTCTTCAGTGTCACATTCGATGATGTAGAAGCCACCTAGCTGTTCTTTAGTTTCGGCGAAGGGGCCGTCGGTCGTGAGGGTCGGTTTGCTGTTTTCATATCTCACCGTTTTGGCCGTGGATACAGACTCAAGCGCTTCACCACTGGGGTTCATGCCCCTCTCGACCGCTTGTTGGGTCCAGGCATTGTGCCCTTCCATGATGGCCTCCCACTGTTCCGGGGTTAT
>JBHIWP010000179.1:0-11434 GCA_041987425.1 Promineifilaceae bacterium (SeqCode)
CAAGGTGCTGCAAGACGCGGGCGCGCCGCTGGACCCGGAAAATGGCCAGACTCGCGACAACGCCATCACCTGGGTAGTGCACTTCCCCGTCAAGTCGCCAGAAGCGGCCGTGACGCGCAACGACCGTACCGCACTGGAACAGTGTGAATTCTGGCTGCAAAACAAGATCCACTACACGGAGCACAATCCCAGCGTTACTATCACCTATCGCGACCATGAGGTACTGGATATTATTCGCTGGATTTGGGAGCATCAGGATAAGATTGGCGGCATGGCCTTCCTACCTGCCTTCGATGCCCAGTATGACCAAATGCCCTACATTGAAATTACACAAGAAGAGTACGAGCAGCTGGCGGAGAAATTCCCGGACATCGACTTTTCCAAGATTTACCGCTACGAGGAAGAAGATTTAACGACCGCAGCGCAAGAACTGGCCTGTATGGCGGGTAACTGCGATATTTAATAACCAATCTCTCCCGCAGGCTGCGTCTAAATCCCTGGCTTATGACGCAACCTGCGGGAGATAGACGACAGTCGATAAAAAATTACATTACTAATGGCTGAATATGATGCGGTTGTAGTGGGCTCCGGCCCTAATGGTCTGGCTGCGGCCATTACCCTGGCGCGCCAGGGCTGGCGCGTGCTGCTGCTGGAAGCCAAAGAGACAATCGGCGGCGGAATGCGAACGGCTGAACTGACGCTGCCTGGCTTTCGCCACGACATCTGCTCCGCGATTCACCCACTGGGGATGGGCTCGCCCTTCTTCCAGAGCCTGCCGCTGGCAGACTACGGCCTGGAATGGGTTCAGCCTGATTTGCCGCTGGCCCATCCGTTTGATGACGGTACGGCCGTTGCCCTGCACCAAAGCCTGGCAGAAACGGCCGCGCATCTGGGCAAAGATGGCACCATGTATCGCCGCCTGTTTGCCCCGCTGGTAGCTGACTGGGACAAAATCGCCCGCGAATTCTTGGGCCCCCTGCGCTTTCCCCGGCATCCCATTGCTATGACGCGCTTTGGTGTGCGTGCCGTTTGGCCGACGACAACGGCCGTTCGCACCCTCTTCCGCACTGAAAAGGCCCGTGCCCTGTTTACCGGGCTGGCCGGCCATGCTATTCAGCCTTTGGAGTGGCCCCTGACGGCCGCATTTGGGCTGATGCTGGGCACGCTGGGGCACAAGGTCGGCTGGCCGCTGCCGCGTGGCGGCAGTCAATCCATTGCCAACGCGCTGGCTGCCTTTTTTACCGACCTGGGCGGCGAAATTGTTACCAATCACGAAGTGAAATCTTTAGCCGAGCTGCCGCCCGCTCGCGCCATCCTGTTCGACACGATGCCAAGACAGCTCGTGGCCATTGCCGGAGAGCAGCTGCCAGCGCGCTACCGGCGCCAGCTAGAAAAGTACCGGCACGGAGCGGGTATTTTCAAGGTGGATTGGGCTCTGAGCGAACCCATTCCCTGGCGCGCTGCGGAATGCCGACGGGCGGGCACGGTGCATCTGGGGCCAACGGTGGCGGAAATGGCCCTGAGCGAACGAGTAATCTGGCAGGGGAAGGTGGCGGAACGGCCGTTTACCCTGGTGACCCAACAAAGCCTTTTCGATGACACACGTGCCCCCGACGGCCAGCATACAGGCTGGGCCTACTGCCACGTCCCCCACGGCAGCACCGTAGACATGACCGCCGCCATCGAAGACCAGATGGAACGCTTTGCCCCCGGCTTCCGCGACTGCATCCTCGCCCGCCACACCATGACCACCCACGATTTTCAGCAGTACAACCCCAACTACATCGGTGGCGACATTAACGGCGGGCTGCAGAACTGGCGGCAGCTATTTACGCGTCCGGTTCCCCGTTTAAACCCCTACACCACACCACTCAAAAACGTGTTTATCTGCTCTTCGGCAACCCCGCCCGGTGGTGGGGTGCACGGTATGTGTGGCTACTATGCTGCCCAGGCCGCCTTGCGCCGCCGGTGATTGCGCTCTTAAAATCGCAATTTTTTACAAAACAAAACGACCTGTATCTGGCCGATACAGGTCGCTCCGTTTTTGCAGCTATAAATTACGGTTGGTTGAAGAAAGATAAGCGGGCGGCACGCCAGACTGGGATGAACTTGTAGTAAGGCGGCTGGCCGTCATTGGGATCGTCGTACAGGCAGCGCGCCTCTACGGAAACGTCGTAAGCAATGCGCGGGTTTCCATTTTTGTCCAGCGACAGCACCGGTGCCAACCCTTCCCAAACATCCGAATCACAACCGGGCGGAATGGCCTGAGGGAAGTTCTGCCGCAGTGCGGCTTCGGTCTCCGCAACTTTGCTCTGCCATTGCGGAGTATCACCCTCGCAAGCTGTGTTACACCAGGAGTAACCAGCATCGCCCGTAATATCGATCCAGGCAATGCGCGGTTTGCCCTGGGCACTCAGCTCCAGGTCTGGGCTCTCACCCACCTCGCGCCCAAGTCCTACACTGTTAAAATCCCAGTTATCTACGTTGAGGCAGTTGGTATTGCACCATAGATACAGCAAGCGATTCTCAAAGCTTTCTGGCGACAGCCCCTCACCGGTGAAAATCACCACGCGTGGCCGGTTGTTCGCGTCTAGCTCAATATCCCAGCTGGGGTGCGGCAGTGCGCCGGTTCCGGTAGTAATAAGGAAGACGCGCTTCCAGCTTGCGGTCTGATCGCAGCCAGAATTACATTCGTAGTAGTACAGCCCGGTAGGCGCTTCGCTGCCGTCTGCATTTTTGGCAAAAACTCGCGAGATAACGCGTGGCTGCCCCATGCTGGTGAAAGTGAGCGAGGGCAGGTCGAACACTTCGGCATCATAGTTGATAAAGCGCCCCACTTCTGTTTGCTTCCAGCTGGCGGCATTGGAGCAGTCTGAATCACAGTAGGCATAGAACGCGCCGTAGTGATCCGGCTCCAGATAAAAGTAGTTGCGATCCTGGTAGAAAAATCGCGGGCGGCCCTGGTTATCAAGAGCAAAAGAACGCTGCGGCGTGCGATCATTATTCACGTCAAAGGTATCGGTGCCCCAGCTAGACAGAACACGGGTGGCCTTCCATTTGCCGCTCTCCGTGCAGCTCACGTCGCAGGTGGCGTAATGGTAATCCTTGCCGCCGCTGTAAACGGCCGAAGCAGTCACGATGAGCAGGCGTGGCTGACCAGCGGCAGTGAGGGCCAGCTGCACCTCACGCGTTTTGTCTAGCAGTTGAGTGTAGCGCCAGTTGGCTGCTTTGCCGCAGTCAGCTGCACAGTAGCCATAAACGGCCGGGGTGCCTTCAGTATCGGCCACGTAATGGATAAAGGCAGTGTGGTAGCCTCCGGCGCTATCTATGACGGTGGTGGCGCTGGCCGTTTTCACCGTGCGATTCAGAAAGAGCGCCCCGGTGCTGGCAGGGGGCGGAGGAGGTGGTGGAGGCGTGGTGCTGCTGCCGTTGATAACCAGGGGAATAAAGAGCTGGTAAGCGGCGGTTGTTTGCTGGCTGGATGGATCGGTGGGTGGCACGGCCGTTTCCGCCAAAACTGTGCTCATCGTGCCAATCAGCAGCACAAGCAGCGCCAGCGCAACCAGCCTCTTCCAACGGGTAAGGGCCTTTGCTGCATGACGATGACTGGATTTCTGTATAAACATCATGGGTCTCCTTGTTTAACGTAAACCATCCCTAACCTTATGATTTTCAAGTAACTTTTTGTGGTTTACGCATGAAATTGAATACGCAGCAAAGTATGACAAAACCGCCCATCACCTACATGGGGGCGTGCCCCTATTTCTGCCCCTATTGTTGTGGGAGACCGTTAAATAATAAGGAAATAAGTTGCGATGAGAGCTTATGAAGGTTTGTCTATGAGTTCGTGCTGCATGGCCCAAATAATCGCATGGCTGCGATCTTCCACCCCAAGCTTGGCAAAGATGTTGGAAACGTGATTTTGCACGGTTTTCTCGCTGATTACCAGGCGTTCTGCGATGCTGCGGTTGCGCTGACCCTGGGCAATCAGCTGCAGCACTTCCACTTCGCGGGGGGTCAAAATGCCGTTGGCCGCGACAACCGGCGTTTTGCCCGTTTCATCTTTCTTATTGGGCAGCAGACTTTGTGGATCAACATGGCGGGCGATGGCGATGGCCTGTTCTCGGGTAAAAGCGAGCCCTTCGTCCCAGAGCGCCTGCCAGCGTTCAGGGGAAACAAGCTGTTGTGCTTTTTCGATTGTGTGCACGTGCTGTGCGCGATCTGGCGCATAGGAATATATGGCCGACTCGCTGCTGCCTAGCAGAGCTTCGGCCGCCGCCCACAAGCGCACGGCGTAGGCCACGTCACCGAGGGCTACGGCCGTACCGCCAATACCCTCCAGGCAGGCAACAATATTACCTGTATCACCTACTTCCACCGCCAGCGACAGCGCTTCCCGAAAGTGCTGGATGGCATCATGGTGGCTGCCCTGCGCCTGGGCAATAGAGCCCAAATTGAAAAGCGACGAGTACATTGTCACCCGGTCGCCATGCTGGCGCGCCAGTTCCAGCGCCTGCTCAATGAGCGATTTGGCGTGAGCAAAATCCCCGCGGTTGCGCGGAATAGCCGCCCAGTAGGTAAGCAGCATGGCCGCGTTCCAGTTAGCACCAACCGCCAGATATCGCTCCACGCCCAGTGCCATCAGCGGTTCGGCCGCCTCAAAGTGTTGGGTGCCAGCCGTGTTAAGGGCAGCGAGTGAGGTTGCATGGGCCAGGCCCTGGGCATCTTCCAGGTCATGGAAAATAGCCAAAGCCTCTTCAATCAATGCCGCGGCCCAGCCATAGGCTCCCTGGCCAAATCCAATAACCATGGCCATTAGCAACGCCCGCCCACGCACGGCCGTCGGTGCCTGGACAGTTTGCGGCAAAATCTGTTCCACCCAGCGTCGCCCTTCGCTCAAAAGCCCTCGCATCCACAAAAATAGCCACAACGACCAGCCCAACCGGGTAGCACGGTCCATATCGCGCTGCTCCAGGAACCAGCTCATGGCGGCGCGCAAATTAGGCAGCTCTCGCTCCAGCAGCGTAATCCAGATAACCTGGTCTGCGCTTTGCAGATTAAGCTCCGCCTCGGCAGCGAGCGCCAGAAAGTGGGCGGCGTGGCGTGTCTGTACCGCGGCCAGAGCGCCACTTGCCTTCAGGCGTTCGCGGGCAAATTGGTGGATGGGCACCAGCAAGCGGTAGCGCACTTCGCTATTGCTTGCCTCGCGCACAACCAGAGAATGCTCCACCAGGCGGCGCAGCAGGGGCAGCAGCTCCTCCCCAGGCAGTTGATCGTCAGCACAAACGAATTCGGCCGCTTCCAGGCTAAATCCTCCAGTAAATGCAGCCAGGCGTGTCAATACCATCTGCTCGTCGCCAGAGAGCAGATCATAGCTCCACTGGATAGCTGCCCGCATGGTGCGCTGGCGCGGCGGCAGGTCCCGTGCTCCATCAACAAGCAGGGGCAAGGCGTGATCCAAACGCTGCACCAATGCGGCAAGCGGCAGAAATGAGACCTGGGCTGCGGCTAATTCTAAAGCCAGCGGCATACCGTCCAGCTGGCGGCAAATTTGCGCCACAAGCGCTTCATTTTGCGGCGTCAGGGCCAGATCGCTGCTCATGCGGCGGGCACGCTCCATGAAGAAGCGTACGGCATCGGCCTGAGCAACAGGGCCACCGCTCTGTTCGGGCAAGGACAGGCCGCCCAAATAGATGACCTGCTCGGCCTGCAGCCGCAGCCGCTCTCGCGAAGTTACCAGCAGATGCACACCGGGAGCTTCCTGAATGATGCGCGCAATGAGCGACGCGGCTTCCAGCAAATGCTCCATATTGTCCAGAACCAGCAGCAATTCAAGTTCCATCAACGTGGCGAGCAGTTCGTTTTCTGGCGTGGCCGCGCCACCCAGGCGCAATCCCAGGGCCGCAGCAATGGCTGAGGCCACGCCTTCAACCGGAACAACCGGGGCCAGGGCCACAAAGGTAGCGCCATCGGCAAAGTCGCGGGCCAGGTCAGTGGCTACGTGTACAGCCAGCCGAGTTTTTCCGGCACCGCCTGGCCCCACCAGGGTAACAAGCCGATGCTTGCGCAGGTGTTCTGCCAGTTCAGCCTGCTCCTGCTGGCGGCCAATGAGGGGGGTGGGCAAGGTGGCAGATGGGTTTAATCGTCTGCTTGTTTCGTGGGGGGAAAGGGCGTGTGGTTCAGACGACGGCCGTTTCCCACGCTTCTCCACCTGTTCTGGGGCATTCAGCGGGATAGTTTCTAAATCTGATGTGGGTAGCAGCTCACCATCTTCGGGCAGCAATTGACGCAGCTGATGGACCAGCTCCGCGGCTGTGGCAAAACGCTCATCGCGGTCTTTAGCCAATGCCTTTTGGATGATGGCCTCGCAGGCGGGTGGCAGCGCTGGATTTAGCTGCAAGATGCGGGGAATGGGGTCCAGGATGTGGGCCATTAGCTGCTTTACAGGCGTATCGGCCCGAAACGGTTTTTGGCCGGTAAGGGCTTCAAAAAGGATCACGCCAAGCGTGTATAAATCGGCCCGCCCGTCGATATCTTTTTCGCCATGAATTTGCTCTGGACTGGTGTAGGCAGGGGTGCCAAGGACGCCGCTGCCGGTAAGATTGGTGCCGCTCTGTGCCACTTTGGCAATGCCAAAATCAGATAAATAGGCGTTGCTATATTCGTCAAAGAGGATATTGCCGGGCTTGAGATCGCGGTGGATAAGGCCCTGCTGGTGCGCATGGTCCAGCGAAGAGCCAATTCGTTGAATAATGGGAACTACAGCTTGCAAAGACAACGGCCGTTGTTGAATTCGGTCTGCCAGGGTGCCGCCACTCATCAGGCGCATTACCAAAAACAGCTGATGATTCTCCTCGCCAAAGTCGTACACGGGCACAATGGCGGGATGCTCCAGCGTGGCAATGGTGCGGGCCTCTCGTTTGAAACGGCCGCGAAACGAGTCGTCGTCTTGCAGGTCGCGCTTCATCACCTTAAGGGCCACATCGCGACCAAAGCGGGGATCATGCGCCAGGTAGACAGCCGCCATTCCCCCCTGCCCCAGCGTTGATTTTATTTCGTATCGTCCAAAATGGTTAGCTAACATTGAGTTCCAAGGAGAGCGG
Organism: Promineifilaceae bacterium (SeqCode); assembly: GCA_041987425.1. GTDB lineage: Bacteria > Chloroflexota > Anaerolineae > Promineifilales > Promineifilaceae > Leptofilum. The sequence continues at coordinate 7,104 of JBHIWP010000179.1, forward strand.
TGTGCCCAGTATTGTAGGGAAGTTTACCCTAAATGTAAACAAATAGCGCCTTTCAGCGTGGAGAACAAAAGGTTTTTGAAAATAGATTAGGCGCAATATTTGCCGATTGCATCACCTGGGAGAAACTGTGATGACGCTGGGGACAGCAACAAAGGCAGGAATACTTTCTGAGGGTTGAGCTAAAACCAGGCCGGTGGAGGTGCCGCCATCAAGGTTTAGCGCCTGGACCAGGCCAAAGTCGGCACTGGCCAGATAGCTGCTGAGTTCTGCCAGGGTAAAACTTCCCCAGGGAGCCAGGATGAGAAGAACACGGCCGTTGTCGTCGATGCCAATCACGGTGCGCCGCGCCGTATTAAAATCCTCGTTTTGGTAAGCTGGTTCGCCGTTTAGCACCAGCATGGGGAAGGATTGCAGCGCATAATCAAAAGTTTCTGTGGGGGCATACGGCCGTTCCCGCAGCGATCTTACCTCAACCACATTTTCATTCACCGTCACCATACCACCAAAATCCACGTAGCTGCTGCCGCTGACCTGCCCGTCCGCCACAATCAATCCCGTCGCCAGGAACTCCTCTGTAAAGAAGCCGCCGTTGATCACGATCAAGCCTCCCGTTTCCGCTTGCCAGGTGGCCAATGATTTGGGCTGGCCGGGGCTGTAGGCAATGCGAAAGTCAAACAGTGCCGGGTCTATGCGCAAAAGGGTAAGCTGTTCGGTCTGACGGCCGTTATCATCTAGCAGCCGAATCGTGCGGCGTTCCAGCCCGGCTTGCAGCGGTTCCCAGCCGCTGTCCGGTGGGGGTGGCATGGTGACAACGTGATCGGGTGACGGGGTGACGAACAAAGTGGGGGTTGGTTGTAAATCGGGGGTTTGAGTTAGTACTGTTGTGGGCGGTACGGCCGTTGCATCAGGCACCGTACAGGCAGCCAGCCCGACTACCGTCAACCAAAACATTAACCATCTCCAGTTAACCATTAGCCCTTTAGGCAGGCTCCGCCAGCACCATGCCCGTGCGGTGAATGCGCATATCAAGCGGATCCAGCCCCAGGGCGTCCAGCACCTCATCCGGGCGGCCGGTTTTGGACGGCTCCAGGCAGAGGTTCATGTGAATGGATACCTGGCCGTTCTCATCTTGGGTGGCGGAGAGATCGAGAATTAACGGCCGTAAATCATACACTTTCTTTTTGCCTCGCCGCTCCTTCACCCTTTCCAGCTTTTCGGCCGTGAGCATCTGCTCGATCTGCGCCTGCAATCCGGCAAAATCAACGGGGTCTAGGGGCATTGCCACATAAGTTGAAGATTGGGTTATTGCCTGCAACGAAGGGCCGCTCACCGGCACCTCTGCCACCTGCAAAATGCCAATTCCTGGAGCCATTTTGGCCATAAGCTGCTGCCGCGCCTGCTCTGGTTCCATTTTTTCTTCCAGCAAGATATCAGCCAGCTCATATTCGCTGGTATAGCCCAGCGGCAGCGCCGTGGCCATCTGCATGCGCGGGCGTCTGTTGAAGCCCTGCGTGTAGGCCACAGGAATCCTGGCGCGGTTGAGGGCGCGCTCCAGGGTGCGGGCCAGATCCAGGTGGCTGATATATCGTGCCGGGCCATCTTTACTAAAAATCAGGCGTAATCGTTGTACGTAGTTAGCTTGCATAAAGCGCTTTCTTCTCGTCTACTCGACAAAATTTTTTTAGCGAAACGCTATTCTAGCTTAAATAATTAGCTGAGTCATGCGTAATGCGCAAAGCAGCCTCCTTTGAGACTTTCTGCTACCTTGCGGTCTATTTTTTTGCTCATCGCCAACGGTTTAAAATTCCTTGTAGAATGTGTAGTACGGGTTTGGGATCAAAACTTACCTAAAAACTGGTAAAATGGACGAGTATCAGATGACCATAGACTGGGCTTATACACCTTATACCATCCCGTTGTTTATTGCCGCTGCCGTCTCTGGCATTTTGTTTCCACCTGCGTGGCGCCGCCGAGATGCCATTGGGGCCAAGGCATTTGCCTGCTTTGCTGCCCTGGCAGCCCTATGGTGTTTGGGCTACGCGCTGGAGCTTGGCTCCAATACGCTGGCAACCAAAATGGTTTGGATAAAAATTCAGTATATTGGTATTGTCAGTGTTTCTCCTGTATTCATAGTTTTCTGTTTGCAATATACGCGGCGCTGGCGTTTCTCCAACAATCTGCTCAGCCTCTTTTTTATTCTCCCCCTGGTTATTCTGCTCACCGTTTGGTCTGAGCCGGGGCTCGGCCTTTTTTACCGTTCCGTGGGTCTAGATTATACGCCGCCCTTTATTGATCTGGAGGTAGCGTATGGGCCACTTTTCTGGACGCTTATTTTCTACTCTTATGCTCTGCTGCTATCAGGCTCATACCTGCTGCTTAGTTTGGGCCAAAAGTTAAAGAATCCCTATCGCCGCCAGACGTATGGGTTGGTTTTAGCAACTGTTTTCCCCTGGCTCGGAAACGGCCTATACATTACCGGGCTTTCTCCGCTCCCCTATCTGGATTTAACTCCCATTGGCTTTGCGGCAACGGCCGTATTTCTTGCCTGGAATTTACGCAGCCTCAGCTTGCTGGATGTGGCCCCATTCGCCCGAGAACTGGTGCTGGAGAACATGTCTAACGCCATGCTGGTCTGGAACCAGCAGCAGCGTCTGCTGGACTTTAATCCGGCGGCGGCTCACTTATTTGATCGCTTTCAGCCGCTGCGGGTGGGTCTTCGGGCCAACGAGCTGTTCCAGGAACCGTTCCAGGACATTATGCACCTCTACCAGCAGTATGATGTTCAGAAAGAAATAGCGCTGCCTCTCGGCGTTTCGCCCACTTATTTTGAAGTAACTGTTTCTCCGCTTGTCGATCAGCGCGGTGAGGCAAGCGGCCGTTTGCTTATTTTGCACAACGTAACCCAGGCTCACCAGGCAGCGCAGGAGCTGGAAAACCAGAAGCAGCTTTTTGAAACGTTGGTAGAGATTGCCCGGGTGGTTACGCAAACGCCGGAGCTGGAAGAAACGCTGCAAAGCACATTGAGCATCGCCGTTGACACCACAGCTGCCGACACGGGCAGCCTCTTCTTATTTGACGATCAGCAACAAATTACCCAGCGCGTTCTGGCCTGGCCCAACATTGGGGGAGAACTACAGGAAGCGGTGGAAACGGCCGTGCTGCAAAGAGGACTGGCCGGTTGGGTGCTGCGCCATAAACAGCCCGCCCTCATTCATGACATCGCCCAGGACAACCGCTGGCTGCATTTAGAGGGCCAGCCCTACGAAGTGGGCTCAGTATTGGCCGTGCCAGTTCTGCGAAAAGAAAAAGTGTTGGGCATTCTCACCCTTACCCACCCGCTAACCCACCATTTCAGCGAAGATAAGCTAAAGCTCATGCAGCTGGCTGCGGATCAGATTGCCCGCGTTTTTACCAACGCCCAATTGTATGCGGCCGAGCAGCGCCTTGTGACAGAACTTTCGGGAGCCAAGGAACAGGCAGAGGCGGCCAACCGCTCCAAAAGCGTTTTCCTGGCCAATATGAGCCACGAACTACGCACGCCGCTTACCGCTATTATTGGCTACAACGAGCTGCTGCAAGAAATGCTGCAGGAAGAGGGCACCCAAAACCATTTGCTTCCCTATCTACAAAAGGCGGAAACGGCCGCTTACCAGCTTCTCTCCATCATCAGCGAAATCCTGGATATGTCTAAAATTGAAGCCGGAAAAGTCATCGTTAACATCGACGAGCTAGGCATTGAAGATGCCCTACGCAATGTCCAAAACGTGGCTCAGCCGCTAATGACACCCAATAACAACGCCTTAACGGTTAATTGCGCCCCCGATATTGGCATAATGGAGACAGATGCGACGCTGCTGAACCAGATTTTGTTAAATCTGGTGAGCAACGCGGCCAAATTTACCCAGGCGGGCAGCGTGACGCTTTCGGTTTCTTCTAATGATGGAATGATTATTTTTGAAGTTGCCGACACCGGCATCGGCCTGACTGCGGAACAGATCGACAGCTTATTCCAACCTTTTACACAAGCCGATTCTTCCTTGTCCCGTAAATTTGGCGGTACAGGGTTAGGTCTATCTATTAGCCAACATTACTGCCAGATGCTGGGCGGCAGAATCCAGGTAGAGAGCAAGCTAGGCATTGGCTCTACCTTTACCGTATACTTACCCAGAAAATCACCGAGGGCAAACCCATGAGATTTACGCCCGTCATTCTGCCTGTTCTCACTGCCTCCATTATCGCTATATTTCTGCTGGTTTATACCTGGCAAAGACGCACGATGCACGGCGCACGGCCGTTGCTTCCCCTGCTCCTTGGCATTGTCATCTGGCTGA
>JBHIWP010000180.1:0-11334 GCA_041987425.1 Promineifilaceae bacterium (SeqCode)
ACCGACAGCCCCACAGCTACCCCCCCCAGCAGTACGCCCACACGGACGCCACAGCCAACCGTAACCAACACCACACAGCCTTCTGCCACGCCTGTTCCATCACATACGCCCTCACCAGTGCCCACAGCCACGTCCACGCTGCGCTTTACGGCCACGCCCTTGCCCACCTTCACCCCCACCAAAAATCCAGATACTTAACAGCCGTTTCCCTCGCTGCCATCTCCCGCTATAATCGCCAGCCTCATGAGCACCATCGCGGCCGTTTTAATCATCACCTCGGCGTTTATGCACGCAGGCTGGAACTTTGTCAGTAAGCGGCAAAATCCATCGCTGGCCTACTTTTTTGTAACGGCCGTTTCCGCCTCTCTCTTTATCTCCCCCGTTCTCATTCTCCACCGCCACGTTCTGCCGCTCATTCCCTTGTCCGTCTGGATGCTGGTGGTGGGCACGGGCCTGTCGCAGATGATCTACTTCATTGGCCTGGCTGGCGCCTATCGGCACGGCGACATTTCGCTGGCCTACCCGCTGGCCCGGGCGCTGCCCGTGCTGCTGGTGGCCGGAATTAGCTTTCTGCTGGGCAACGGCGACGCTATCAGCCAGCTCAGTCTGTTTGGCATGGTGCTGATCACCGCTGGCTGCATCCTGCTGCCCTTGCCTCACTTCAAAAAGGTGCGTCTGAGCGAATATGTGGACGTGGTCTACTTGATGGCCCTGCTGGCGGCAGTGGGCACCACCGGCTATACCATGCTGGATGATCAGGCGCTGCGGCAGCTGCGGAGCATGACGGCGCTGCCGCTAAGCAACAGCGAGATCACCCTACTATTTATACCGCTGCAAACGGGCAGTACGGCCGTCATGCTGGGTCTGGGCACGCTGCTGTACCCGGCAGAACGCCGCCAGCTTGCGTCAATCCTAAAGCATCGCTCGTTGATCATTTCCGCAATGCTAACCGGCGTGGCCATCATGAGCACCTACGGCCTGGTGCTGGCCGCCATGGCCTACGTTAGCGACGTAAGCTACGTGGCTGCATTTCGCCAGCTGAGCATTCCCATCGGGGCAATTTTGGGGCTAACCTGGCAGCAGGAACCCCGCTACAGACCCAAAATAATGGGCATCGGCATCGTCTCTATTGGCTTGATTCTTGTAGGGGTAGGGTAAGTTTGGGCCAGTCTCGCTACTCTTCAAAAATTAATAGAACACGGATGACACAGATAAAACGGATTCTCACTGATTTGGAAGACAAAAATCCGTGATCATCCGTACCATCCGCGTCATCTGTGTTCCAAATAAACCTTGCACCAAAGTTTCCTCATTGGAAGTTGGCACATTTTTAATCCCAAACTACTGGGGAGATTCATACAGCATGGTATTTATCCTGTATTTTTCAACCCCGATGCAATGCCGTTAATTGTTAGAAAAATGGCGTGCATAAGCTGCTGGGCTTTGGGGCTATCTTTCTCTGGCAAAAAGCGCAGTCGGCGCAGCAGGGCCACCTGCACAAAGTTCAGCGGATCGACGTATGGGTTCCGCTGGCGCACCGAGCGCTGCAAAACGGGCTCGTTGTCCAGCAGCTCACGCTGGCCCGTCACCCGCAAAATCCAGTTCACGGTGCGGGCAAAGGAACGCTCAATCTCGCCAAAAATTTTCGTCCGCACGGCTTCATCCTCCACCAGGTTGGCATAGCGTCGCGCAATGCCCATATCGGCCTTGGCCAAGGAGACCTGGGCATTGTCGATAACTACCTTGAAGAACGGCCACTTTTTGTACATTTCTTGGAGTCGTTGCAGATGCTCCGGAGACTGGTTACCGTATGCTTCCAGTGCCTCGCCCACGCCATACCAACCGGGCAAAACGTGGCGGCTTTGCATCCAGCTAAAGCCCCAGGGGATGGCCCGCAGGCTGTCGAAGGTGGCCTTGGCGGTGCGCCGCGACGGCCGACTGCCAATGCGCATCTGGCTGATTTCCGTGATGGGCGTGGCTGCGCCCCAATAGTCCAGCAGTTCCGGCGTTTCGTAGATGAGCGTGCGATACGTTTTGTAGGAAACGGCCGCTAATTCATCCATCGCTTCTCGCCAATCATCCTGGGGGCGCGTGCTGCCGCCGTGTCGGGGATCGACGCTGGCCATCAGGGTGGCATTGACCACCTGCTCCAGGTGCCGCCGGGCCACGGCGGGATGCCCGTACCGTTCGTCGATCACTTCGCCCTGCTCCGTGATGCGGATACGGCCGTTCACCGAACCGGGCGGCTGGGCCAAAATGGCCCGGTTGGCCGGGCCGCCGCCGCGCGCAATGGTGCCGCCTCGCCCGTGAAACAGCATAATGCTCACGTTATGTTTGGCGCACTCCTCTGCCAGTACCTCCTGCGCCTGGTACAGCTCCCAGTTGGCCGCCATGTAGCCTGCATCCTTGTTGCTGTCCGAATAGCCAATCATGATCGTCTGGTCGCGATTCACCCGCTCCAGGTGCGGAGCGTAGGCCGGATGGTTAAACAGTGCGGCCATCACCTCTGGCGCGTTGCGCAAATCTTCGCGGGTTTCAAACAGAGGCACAAAGGTCATGCCTTCATCTTCGCGGTCGGCATCCAGGCAAAGGCCATGCCACTTAGCCAGCAGCAGCGGGGCCAAAATATCTTCCGGGCCGTGCGTCATGCTCACAATGTAGGGACCCAGCAGCTCACGGCCGTAAAAGTCAAAGGCTCGGTACAAAATTTGGAACAGGGTTAGCGTTTCATCAGCCTCTGGCGACAAATCGGTCAGCTGGCTCAGGTCTGGGTTGGGCGCAAGCAGCAGATCAGATAAAACCTGGGCGCGTTCGGCGGGGCCAAGCTCGCCGAAGCTGTCGTGCAGCTTTAGCTTTTGCAGCAATTCGGCCAGAACGGCCGTATTAAAATCGCTGTACTGGCGAATATCCAAACGAGCCACGTGCAGGCCAAACACCTGGGCCTGCCGCCGCATCCGCGCCAGCTGGTCAGCCGCCAGATCGCCCAGCTTGCTTTCATACAGCGTCTTATCCATCAGCCGCAGTGGTTCCAGCAGGTCATTCATGCTCTTCAGGCGCAGCGGCGGATTGGCTTCACCTTTAAGCCGGGCTACCATGTCGCCTGCAGCCGCGGCGGCTAAATCTTCCGCCAGGGCCGCCGCCCAGATGCGGTATGGTTCGTTAGGGTAACGGTTCTGCAAAAAGGCCAGATGCTCTGATCGATCCTGCACGTCGGCCAGAGCCTCCATAAACTCCTGCTGAATGGGGGTTAGCATGTCGGACACGGTGAGCGAACGGTTGAGCCGGGTGGCCATGTTGCGATGCCGCACCACCGCCAATCCACGATGCAGGCGCAGGGTTTCGGCTGTGACGTCGGCCGTTACGTTGGGGTTGCCGTCCCGGTCACCGCCAATCCAGGAGCCAAAGGTGAGAAACCGCTTGGGTGAGGTAAGCGTGGGGTAGTAATCGGCAATGGCCTGGGCCATGCTGGCGTACACCTGGGGGATCGTCTCCCAAATGGTGGTGTCCATGTAGTAGAGGCCCGTTTTTACTTCGTCGGTAACGGTGATAACGGCCGTTCGTGTGCGGTTTGTTAGCCAGAGAGATGTCACCTCAGCCAGAATGCTGTTCATCAAGTTCTCTCGCTCGGTGGGCAGCAAGTCGCGCACGTGCAGATCTGTCAGCGCCGAAGAGATGCGCCGCAGCTTAGAGAGCACCGTCCGGCGCTTGGCCTGGGTAGGATGGGCGGTGAAAACCAACTCCACGTGCAGCTTATCCAGCAGCTTGCCCATCTCGTACTCATCCACGCCCAGCTGGCGCAGCCGGGCAACGGCCGCCGCAATCGACTCCTTCAGCGGCTGCGGGTGGGCCTTACGCTCGCGGTCCCGCAGAACGCGCACGCGGTTTTGCTCCTCGGCCAGATTCACCAGCTCAAAATAGTGAGCAAACGCCCGCGAGAGCAGCTCTGCCTTTTCCACGCTAAGCCCATTTACGATTTGCTCCAGGCGGGCGTCAATTTCTGGATCGCCATCCATCCGCCGCGCCTTGGAGAGCGCCCGCACGCCTTCCTCCAGCTCAAAAATCTCCACCCCGGCCTGGCGGCGAATTACCTGCCCCAGAATATCGCCCAAAAGATGAATATCTTCGCTTAACTGTTCCTGGCTTTTGTTTTTCTTGGCCATCTCTTCCTACTTTCTTTTAGTGAAAAGTAAAAAGTAATAAGTGAAAAGTACACTTTTTACTTTTCACTTATCACTGTTCACTCGATCTAAGATAGTTTTCATAATGGTAAAATGCCGCCACCACAAGCGCATGGGTGATACGGCCGTTCCTGATCAATTCCGGCACGTCTGCAATAGGCACCAGCTCTACGGCAATATCTTCCGAGCCGTCGAACTGAGGCTCTTGCTGCCAGCGAGCGTTCAGGGCCAGAAAAGTGTCACAGCGGTTGTCCAGAAATGCCGGGTTGGGATGTACGGTGCCGATGTGGATGATTTCTTCCGCCACGTAGCCTGTCTCTTCCAGCAGTTCGCGCCGCACCGATACGGCCGTATCGTCATCGCTTGCGTCTACCATGCCGCCGGGAATCTCCAATATCACTTCCTCAGTGCCGTGGCGAAATTGATGAATCATCACGACCTGTTTCTCTGGGGTAAGGGCCACAATATTGACCCAATCAGGCGACTCCAGCACAAAGAAGCTGTGTTCAGCTCCGGTGCGCGGCGAGCGACGCAAATCTCGCCGCATTTTGAAGATGCGGTAATTGGCAACTTCCTCACTGCCCAGTTTTTCCCAATCTTCTACCATGCGTGTCGTTTATACGGCAATTCCCCGTTGCAAACAACTGCTGTTTAAAAATCATGCGAAAGAGCAAAGAAACCAAGAGACAAAGCGTTTTTTTCTTTCTCCCTTCGTTCCTTTGTATTAAATTTTTTGGAGCCAAAATTTGACGAATCGACAGGGCACGTTTAGACTGGTTGATTCGGTCAGCAGCATCACGCAAAAACGCAGATTGTCATATACAAACGTAGGGGCGAGGCAGTTGCAAGCAGCTATTGTCTTACGAAGTCACCGTGCTACCAACTGCCTCGCCCTTACTACACATCCAGGAGGTGAACCATGATTGTGGGGATGGATTTCGGGACCACAAATTCAGGCATGGCCGTGTACGACGGCCGTTCCGTCAACGTCTTACCCCTCGATCCAGCCAACAATAATCCGCGCGTCGCCCGCACCGCCCTTTACATCACCAACGAACAGCAAATCTATATTGGACGCGACGCCCTTAACCGCTACTTTGAGCAAAACGTCGGCCGCCCCGTCAAAACCAAAAAGGTGTGGATTGGTGAGATTGAAATCCGCGGGGCCGACATGCACTACGTCACCGATGTTTACGTCTACGTTGATGTCTACTCACCCGGCCGGCTGCTCCTCTCCATCAAAACCAGCCTGCGCGACGCCGATTACCCAGGCACCGTCATTGGCCAGCACTACTACTCGCTAGAAAATCTCATCGCCCTTTATCTCAACATCACCAAAACGCGCGCCGAACAGCATTTGGGCCAGCCGCTGCGCCAGGTGGTGTTGGGCCGGCCCGTTCGCTTCGCCACCGATCCGGACAAGGACCGGCTGGCCGAGGCGCGCCTGCTGCAAGCCGCCTTTCAGGCAGGCTATGAAACCGTCTACCTGCAGCGGGAACCCATCGCCGCCGCCTACAGCTACGAAGCCAGCATCGATGCCCTGCAAAACGTGCTCGTCTTTGACTTTGGTGGCGGCACGCTGGACCTGACCGTGATGCGCCTGGGCGAGCGCACGCAGCAGCGGGTGCTGGCAACGGGCGGTATTCCCGTGGCTGGTGACGTGTTCGACCAAAAGCTGGTGCGGGCCAAGCTGCCGCGCCACTTTGGCCAGGGCAGCTACTTTGGCCCCCGGCACAAGGCGCTCACCGTGCCCAACTGGATTTACGATGCCTTCTCCAGCTGGCAAACGATTTTGGAGCTGCAAACGGCCGAAAACAAAAAAATGCTGCGCGACATCGCCCAAACCGCTCAGCGCCGTTATCAGATTGAAGCGTTAGAGAGCCTGGTTTCCAGCAATTATGGTCTGCAGATGTTCGACATTGTGGAGCAGGCCAAGCGCACGCTGTCCGAAAAGCGCGGGGCGACGATTACGCTCGAGGGGCCGGGCTTCAAGGTCCAGGAGTTTGTAACGCGCAGCGAGTTTGAGTCGATCATTCGCGCCGAAATTCAGGCCATTGACGCCCACATTGACGACACGATGGCCGCCTCTGGCCTAAAACCGGAGCAGATCGACGCCGTGATTCGCACCGGCGGCTCCAGCCAGGTGCCCGCCTTCGATGAGATGCTTCAGCGCAAGTTTAGCCCGGAAAAGGTGCGCCGCGTAGACACCTTTAGCAGCGTCACCGCCGGGCTGGGCATCTTTGCCCAGGGGCTGGAAGCAGGCATAGAGACAGCGCAGGCGTTTACCGCCGACGATGTAGCACCAGCCAAACCGGCGGAAACCAGTCCGCCCAAGGTTAGCCCGGCCAACCTCGAGACGCTGCGGCGACGCATTCAGGTACAGGAAGGCGTGGTTGAGGCGGAATCGACCCAGTCGGAGCGGGCATTAGTGGTGATGGGCGAGGGGAAGCAGATTACGGCCGTTCCCCAGCCTGATATTTTAAACCGCAGAGAACGCGGAGAGGAAAGAGAAGAACAGAAAAAAAATCTGCGTAAATCTGCGAAATCTGCGGCTATAAAAGATTTAGGATTGCCGCAGCATGGGCTGCGAGCAATTACGGCCGATTGGGATGAGCAGCTGCTAATTCTCACTTCTCAATACCGCTTTTTACTGGTGACGCCGCGCCAGCTAGCCGAGCAGCAGGTAGCCAGGGTAACGCTCAACCAGGTGTTCCAACTGGAAAAGCGGGAGGTGCTCTGTACGGTAGCGCGGTGGCGTGAGATTAAGCAGCAGGAGAAGCTGCTGCTGGTGACGTCGGCGGGCCTGGCACGGCCGTATCCCACCCGCGTCATGATCGAAAGCATCGAAGCGCCCGTGCCCCTGATGTTCGATAATCCGCTGCCCGGCGTTCCCATCTTTGCCGATGGGGCAGCCGGTCAAGAAGCGCTGCTGCTGGTCACGCGCGGTGGCAAAGGACTGCACAGCCAGGTTGAACAGTTGCGTGGTTCTGGCACCCAGTTGATGAATGTAGCAAAGGGAGATCGGGTGGAAACGGCCGTTCTGTGCCAGCCCAACAGTTCTATTCTGCTCATTACCAACGACGGCTACGGCCGTCTGCTGCTGGCCGATTGGGTACCCCAGCCTGAAAAAGAGAACGACAAGGGCAAATCGCTGGTGGCCCGGCGCAGCGATCTGGTTGCTGCTGTACTCAATTCAGAAGACACGCCCATTCATTTGCTTACTTCACAACGGCTGCTCTTGCTGGAAAACGGCCGTCCCCCCCTGGATGAAAGCAGCAAAACCTTTCCCTTGGTCAAACTGCATAAAGATGAAGTAATTTTTACAGTAGTCAGTGTTCAGTAGGTCAGTATTCAGTTTCCTGCTCACTGAATACTGACCCACTGATTACCGATTACTCTGCACTGCCCACCGCTCACCACGCCTCTTCCGGCGCGCCGTGAATCGCCATCTCCACCAGCTCGTCGGCCGTCAGCGCATCACCCAGCTTTGCCTTCATGCGCTCGGCCAATTTGGTGGAAACCCCGTGTATTTTCATCGTGATCAGGTCGTCGGCCGTGAGGGATTTGCCAAGAAGCTCCTGCATTCTTTGGGCAAACTGGGGGCGCACGCCGTGAATGCGCATGGTCACAAGCGTATCGGCCGTTACGTCGGGCAGATTTAGGGCCATGATGCCAGCCGCAAAGTGGGGATCAACCCCATGAATGCGCATGTGGACCAGCTGGTCGGCGTCCAAATCCGGCAGGCCAAAGCTGTGCATCGTTTTGATGAAATCGGCCGTTACATGGTGAATGCCCATATTGATAATGGCATCCAGGTTAAACGGCCCCAGATCCGTAGCCTGAAGCTGCTGAATCAGATCCGGACGCACGTGATGGATGCCTAACTGGACAATCTGATCGATAGTAAGATCCGTAAGGCCCATGTTGCGCACCTCTCGCACGAGATTCGGCCGTACGTTGTGTACGCCCAACTGCACCACGTCGTCTACCGTCAAATCGTCCAAACCCAGCTCGCGTATTTCCTGGATCATCTCTGGGCGCACGCGGTGGATGCTTAGCTGCACGATGTCATCTATGGTGAGATCGGTCAGCCCTAATGCCTGCACCTGCCGCAAATAGTCCGGCCGTACGTTATGCACGCCTAACTGCACCACGTCATCTACCGTCAGGTGAGAAAGCCCCAGGCTGCGCACTTCCGCAATCAGCTCTGGCCGCACGCGGTGGATGGCCATCTGCACAATATCGTCAACGGAGAGATCGGTGAGACCAGCCTCATGCAATTGGCGGATGTAGCCAGGCCGCACGTTGTGAATTTGCAGCTCCCACAGCTCGTCCTGGCTTAAACCCTCCAGCCCGACCTGGGTCATTGCCTCCGCAAACTGCGGCGTAATGCGCTGATGTGAATCGTGATGTCGCGGCCCTTCATCTGCCCAATGCCACTCTTTAACGATGGCAGGCGGCGTCACCAACTTTGGCGGTACGGGCGGCCTGGGAGGGACAGGTTTCGCTTCACTGGCGGCCAGGGCCTCTATCAGCAGGTTGGCCTCCTCGGCCGAAACTTTGCCTTCGGCCAGCATGGTTAGAATCATTTTGCGTTCGTCGTTCATTTCGCTCTCCTCAAAAGTGGGTCAATTTTGCAAAATTGACCTACAGTAGTTGAATGGTCTCTTTTAGCAGTTCATCATCGAAGCCTTCGATAGCCATTTGCACAAAGGTATCGCCGTCCAGTTCCTGAATGAACTCGGCCTCTTTCATCTTATGAATGAATTCGTCGTCAACGCCTTCAATGCTCATCCGCACAATGTGATCGCCAGTAAGGCCCGGCAGGTGCAGGCCATGGAGGGCGCGCAAAAAGTCGGAATCTACGCCTTCGATGCCCATTCGCATGATGTGGTCACCGGTCAGTTCAGGCAGCTCAAGTCCGTTTAAGGCGTACAAAAAGTCTGGGTCCACGCCTTCGATGCCCATGTGCATGATATGGTCTCCGGTTAGCGATGCGTTTTGCAGCTGCCCAACGGCCGTAATAAATTCTGGGTCCACGCCTTCAATGGCCATCGCCACAATATGATCGCCAGTAAGGGCGGTATGGGGCAGATGACGCACGGCGCGGATGAACGCGGGGTCGACGCCTTCGCGGTTTAGCTGGAGGATTTGCTCGGCGGTGAGTTTGGGGCTGGCCTGGGGCAGTTTAACGGGCTTTAGCACATCGGGGGGCGTGATATTTTTAGGCGGTGGGGGTGAACTGGGTGGGACGGCCGTTTCTGCCAAAGCATCCAGCAGCATATCCGCCTCATCTACCGTGATTTTACCTTTTTGCAACATTTCTAAAATCTGGGCACGTTCTTCCTTCATGAGATTCTCCTTCTGTGTACGAACTGTTACAGGCAGCAAGCAACCTCAGCCAGACGGCCGTTGCCGCAAATGGTTACTCAATTTTCTATTAACTGGTTGGCTTAATTGTTTAGATTGGACCAATCTCAGAGATTGGTCCAATCTTGCTATTATACATTGGTGGTCACTGCGATTTGCTTAACTGCTTCAGCAGACGTGCAGCTTCGTTGACATCAATCTCGCCGCGATCCACGCGGGCCAGTATCTCCTGGCGGCTTTGGCGCAGCGATTCTTCGGCGACGGCTGGCTCTACGTCCTTGTTCTCGAAGCCCAGCGCTTCTACAATTTCGTTCAGGCGGTTGCGAATGGTCCAGTAAGACATGCCAATCTCGCGCTCCATCTCCTTGACGTTGCCTTTGTTTTTCACAAACAGCTCCAAAAAGTGGAGATTCTCCGGCGTAAGCCTGGAAAAAATATTGGGGGTAAATTGTCCCACAACCATAGTGCCACAGCTGCGGCAGGTTTGTTGGGTAACAACCAACTCACCAGAACAGGCAGGGCATTTTTCTAGCAATTTGCGCATGAACAAAATTTCCTTTCTACAAACTTTCACTTCAAAAAATTAAACGATGCGAGCAATATACACAAAAATTTTGGTGGTGTCAACAAAATTTTTGATTTTCGACCAAAATAGTACGGTATTTTGCTAAATTTCTTGATTTATTTTGAATTTGTCACCAACTCTATCGTTTGGAACTCTAATAATTAAAGTAGAATAATCAGGTCAGTGGCAATTAGGGGGCAATCAAAAGTTGGGGTGGACATATAGATGGGGTTTGATATAAACTAATTTGTTCCGTTAGACGATTGTCTAACGGTGCTTTGAAATCAAATTCTTGAAATGAATAGTTGTGGGAAACGGCCGTTTCCTCAGTACCTATCTTTCTTGGAGGACGTGCTTTATGAAGGAAGATGCAGTTTATCAACGATTGTTGAGCTACCTAAAACCTTATTGGAAGCAGCTTTTCATCGCCTACTTTTCCATGTTATTTGCCACGCTGCTCAATTTGTTCGTGCCGCAAATCATTAAGGACGCCATCGACAACGGGCTTGCCGCAGGCGAATCGCGCGCGCTGTTTATTGCTGGCGGCATCATTTTGGCCATCGCCGTGGTGCGCGGCGCGGCCGGGTTTGGCCAGCTCTACTTTGGCGAATGGCTCACCCATCGCGTTTCTTACGACTTGCGCAATCACTTTTATAACAGCGTGCAGGCGCTGCCCTTCAGCTTTCATGACCGCACCCTGACCGGCGACCTGATGAGCCGGGCCACCAGCGACATCACCGAAACAGAGCGATTTGTGGGCATTGGCCTGATGGGCCTCATCTCCACCATCCTGCTTCTGGTAGGCGTCATTATCGCCATGCTGCTGGAATCGGTGCGGCTTTCGCTGCTGGGGCTTATCCCCATTCCCCTGCTGGTCTTTGCCACCATTCGCTTTGGCAATACGGTGCGGCCTATGTTCAAGCTGATTCAGGAACAGATGGGCGTGCTCTCCTCCACGATGCAGGAAAGCATGACGGGCATCAACGTGGTGAAGGCATTTGCCCGCGAACCGCACGAACTGGCCAAGTTTGACCACGAAAATGATGAATGGTTTGACCGCCGCTACGGGCTGATTAAAACCTGGGCCGACAACTGGCCCCTGTTCACCTTTCTGGTAGCCGCCTCTATCTTTTTGCTGCTCTGGTTTGGTGGTCCGGCAACGCTGGACGGTGAGATTACGGTTGGTACCCTGTTCGCCCTAATCTCTTACGTGCTCATGCT
>JBHIWP010000181.1:0-11305 GCA_041987425.1 Promineifilaceae bacterium (SeqCode)
GTTCGGCCGTTGGCGCGTGGGTGGCAGTAGCAGCAATGGTGGGCGGAGGCGGCAGAGGCGTGGTTGTTGCTGGCAGGGTGGCTGTGTGGCTAACGGCCGTATTAGATACCTCCAAAGTCGCTGGAGCGACAGTCGCCGCGGGGGCTTCACCGCCACAGGCGACAATTAACCCGGCAAAAGTTAGCAAAAGTAGCAATTGCACACGTTTTTTCATTATTTGATGAATCTCCTTTTGGCAAAAAGTTAAAAACCTCCGGTGGAGCTGCGCCGGAGGTTCGTCTTGCCAATCAAGGCGTATTTTTGCGCCTGCCTAAGCGATTGTCAATAGTCAGGAGGGCGATTGTGGGGAAAAAAGCGGGTGTTTTAGATAGTAAAATCTTCGGGCAAGTAGTGCCAAATCTTGCTAAGCAGCGTATCGAGATCATAGGGCTTAGGCAAGAAGCCGGTACGGCAGTTAACCATTACCTCGGGCGCAATTTGCTGCTGCGAATGCCCGGAGGAAAGAATCACGCGAATGTCAGGATCAATTTGACGCAGTTTGTTTAATGTCTCAACACCATTCATGCCTGGCATCGATAAGTCCAAGACAATTAGCTGAATTTTATCTTTATGCTGGGTAAATAAAGAGATACCTTCCTGACCATTCACGGCCGTAACTACTTCAATTCCGTGCAAATCCATAATGTCTACAATTGCTTCACGGACGGGTTGTTCATCATCAATAACGAGAATCAGCCCATTGCTTGAAGTGACAGGCGATAAATAGAAAGGCGTGGGTGCGGCCGTTTCTGGCTCCCTTTGCTTGCTTATCGGAAACATTAGCCGGAAGGCAGTCCCGCGCCCAGGTTCGCTTTCTACATGCAAACCGCCACGGTGATCCCGCACAATGCCCAGAACTGAAGCCAGGCCCAATCCCTGCCCATCTTCCTTGGTTGTAAAAAACGGATCGAAAATTCGGTTGCGAATCTCTGATGTCATGCCCACACCGCTATCGCGAACCGTTAAGCAGACATACTCACCAACGGGCAGTTCGCTCCCGGTCCAATGCCAGTACAAAGTGTCGTGACTCATAATCATTTCTCGGCCGGTAGTTACCCAAACGTGCCCCGGGACACCTTCCATCGCTTCTGCTCCGTTTAAAATCAGGTTCATAAAGACTTGCTGAAGCTGGCTGCGATCCGCCTCTATTAAGGGTAAATCAGCAGCCAGATCGGTGTGTAAAACCACATTTTTAGCAATGGCCGCCCTAAAGAGATGAACGTTATTTTCAATTATCTGGTTCAGGTCAACCGACTCAATTTCTAACTGCCCACCACCGGCATATGCCAGCATTTGCCGCGTGAGGTCAGCTGCACGCTCGGCGGCCATCACCGCCTTTTGAATATGCTCGCGTGCGGGCTCTTGCGGGGGCAGTTGGTTCATCGCCAGACCAGTTTGAGCCAGCATGGCCACCAGCAAGTTATTAAAATCATGGGCAATGCCGCTGGCCATTAGTCCCATACTTTCTCGCTTTTGGGCATGGTGCATCGCTTCTTCGGTGCGTTTGCGTTCGGCAACTTCATGCTTTAGCTGGGCGTTGGCAATCTGTAATTCGGCCGTGCGTTCGGCCACGCGCGCCTCCAGTTCATGATGCAGCTGTTTCAAAGACGCTTGGCTTTGCTGTAACTCTTCATTAGATGCCTTTAAAGCGGCCGCGGCGCACGTAGCATCGGCCACACTGTCGCTGAGACCCTCAATTAGCTGCCTTAACAGTAATGTATTCAGCACCAACGCCACCGACAGGATCACCAAATCATCTATCGTAGAATAGGTATTATAGCTGGTGAGTATGAATCCATTTTGCTCAGCCATATAGGCCAGTGTTAGCGCCCCCACATTCAGTACCATAAAGAAAATCGAGGCGCGGCCGCGTAAAAATAGACTTACGGCCGCAACGATCACAAAATAACCGACAACGCTCGAACTACGAATGCCGTCAAAAACATACATCAAGATGGTCACAACCACAAAGCCTACGATTGAAAGCAGCCAGGCAGCCAGCCGAATCCGGCCAACATAAACGATAACGATGCAAACCAGGGCCATTCCCAAGAGAGAAGATAGACCCGAAATAGCTACTATTTGTTCGAATCCAGAAAAACGCGACATCGGTCGGATCAATACAAACAGCAACAACATTGTGCAGATAAATGCCAGCAAGTATCGATTAAGCCAATAGGCCTGCCGGTTCTTCTCGGGATCATCAAATAGTGGTGGAATAAGGTAACGCGCTAAAGCATTCATTGATGTTAGACCAAAATAAGCTCTTAAGCCCACAAATGTGTTTCGTTTTGCCTTGTTTACTTTACAGTAACTGCGCTGTACATTTGCAGTACCTTCCTTTATGTGCTAACTATCTGACATTTCTAATATCGCTGCCACACCATAAAGTGGGAAATTACACCTATTACCCGTTTTTGCGTGACGATTCAATTGAGATTGTGTTTAATACCTCACAGTAGCCAACAGAATGATCTGTAAACAAAACATAAAGTAAACAGCTACGAGGAGAACGAAATGCAGAAACGATACGGCCGTGTTACTGGCTGGGGCGCTTATGTACCCGAAAAAATCATCACCAATTACGATCTGGAAAAGATGGTCGACACGAGCCATGAATGGATTGTGCAGCGTACGGGTATTCATCAGCGACATGTAGCTGGCCCCACCGAAACTACCGCGACCATGTCAGTGGAAGCTGCACGGGAGGCTCTGCGCAAGGCCAACCTGGCCGCATCCGATCTCGATCTAATCATTGTGGCCACCACCACCGGCGATCATCTTACACCACCGGTATCTAGCCAGGTTCAGCACATGTTGGGCGCTGCTAACGTGCCTGCGTTTGTCCTGGTTACCGGCTGTACTGGCTTTCTTTATGGTCTTATCACGGCTCAACAGTTCATCAGCAGCGGAGCTTACGACAATATTTTGGTTATTGGGGCCGAGCTGCTTAGCCGCTTTATTGATTGGAACGACCGCAGCACTTGCGTGCTATTTGGCGATGCTGCCGGAGCGTTCGTGCTCCAGGCCAGCACAGAGCCAAGCGGCGTATTAGGCTTCGACATGGGGTCAGACGGCAGCGGCAGCGAGCACATTATTTTGCCAGCCACTGGTTCCGCCGAACCGGTCAATGCCGCGACTTTTGCCGAAGGCAGACATTATTTGCGCATGAACGGCCGTGAAGTCTTCAAATTTGCCACGCGGATTTTGGGGCAAACCAGCCAGCTCAGTCTGGACCAGGCGGGCATGACACTGGCCGATATCGACATCATTGTGCCGCATCAGGCAAACCTACGCATTATTCAGGCGGCAGCCCGCAGCATGGGCGTGCCGCTGGAACACTTTTTGGTGAAGGTGCACAAATATGCCAACACCTCTGCCGCATCAATACCTGTAGCCATTTGTGATGGACTGGATGCCGGGGAAATTAGTTTAGAAGATCGTTTACTGCTGGTCAGTTTTGGAGCGGGGCTTACCTGGGCTTCGGCCGTTTTGCAAATGGCACCTGCCGTGGCAAAGGCAGAAGAAGCATCGGCAAAGAGGAGGCAAGCGGCGGCGGCGTTAGTTACAGCTTAACGTCGTGGCTACGCATTGACAGCCGCCTGTCAATGGCTATAATTGCCAAACGTTAGCCCAAGTGGCGGAATTGGCATACGCGGCAGGTTGAGGGCCTGTGCCCTTATGGGCGTGGAGGTTCGAGTCCTCTCTTGGGCATGGAAACGCTAGCACAACAGGTGCTGGCGTTTTTTGTTATGGCGGCCGGGAAAATTCACTCTTCTTCCTGATTTTTTATTTGGAAACGGCCGTCTTCTCGCAGGATGCGCTGCAATCCCTCCGCCAGTGTGACAATGGGCCGAAACCCCAACAGCTGCTGCGCCCGGCTAATGTCTGCCACCAGGCGCGGCACGCCCCCAACCTTTTGCCGATTGGTTAGCTGATTAACATGCTTACCCGTCGCGCGCTCGGCCAAAGCTACTAGCTGTACCAGGCTCGTTTCCACACCGCTGCCAACATTTATCACCTGCCGATTGACTGATTTGGCTGTGGCGGCGGCGGCCAGTGCTGCCACCACGTCGGTTACGTAAATAAAATCACGCGTTTGCTGCCCATTGCCATATAAGACGATGGAGCCGCCCGTCAGGGCCTGGTGTAAAAAGCGAGGAACGACCGGCGCGTGTGAAACCGGTAAGCTTTGGCCGGGTCCGTAAGCATTAAAAATGCGCAAAGCCACAGTTTCGATGTCCCACAGCTGGCCTATGGTGTGAATATATTGTTCCGCCGCCCACTTGCTTACAGCGTAGGGGGAATCTGGGTTCGGTGGATCATTTTCGTGGACGGGCTGCGTGGGCAAACGGCCGTAAACCGCGCCCGAGGAGGTAAACACAACACGCCGCACTCCCGTATCTCGCATTGCCTCCATCAGGCTCACCGTCCCCCCCACATTCACCGCGTTGTACGCCTGAGGATGCAGCACAGACTCCGCTACAGAGACTCGGGCCGCCAGATGATAGACACAGTTCACTTTTCTTAGCAAAGACCAGAGCAAAGGAATGTTATTAATATCCCCTTGCTTGAATTCAATCTCGGGCCGAAGCTGGGCAGCATTGCCGTTGCTCAAATCGTCCAGCACAACCACGGCATGTCCGTCGTTAGCCAGTTTATTGGCCAAAGCAGCACCCAAAAAGCCAGCTCCCCCGGTCACCAAAAAGCGCATACAGCTTCCTCACAAAAAACAAGAAAGCCCCGGCTGAAAATCAACCGGGGCTCTTAATTTAACTAAGTTTCAGGCCCAACCGCTAATACTCAAGAAGCTCGTCGACACGTCCCTCGACATCTGGTTCATCATAATCGCCCTCTTTGGCCCAAGCAGAGAGCTCGATAGAGAAATTCTCGAAAAAGCTTTGCGGAGGTAACGAACCAGCTCCATACTGCATTTCTTTAATTTCAGCATTGATGATGAGGGTTGCCGTTTCCAGCACAATAACCTCATTCTCGCGGGCCAATACCGGCTCGCCTTTGGGTGCCAGCTTGGCCTTCAGGGCTTCATCAAAGAAGGCGTGGTCACTCATAACAACTTTGGTAATGGTGCGAATGTCATTCTTATCAAACAGCCACACTTCAAAAGCCGTTACGTTTTTAGGCGTGTCGCTGCCAATTGACTCGGCAATGCCTACACCACATTCGCCCAGGAATTCACCGCCTGCGTTTTCAATGCTAAAGGAGTCGTCGTAGTTATCACGGCCGTATACGTAATCACTTTGAAAACGGGCAATTGGTATGGCGCTGACACCCTCTTCACTGGCCATGGTTGGCGCGCTTTCTGGCATGTTGTCATAGTAAATATCAACGTTGTCATCATCAGCCAGCATGCTGCGCCGCCGGTTCAAAACAACCACAATTCCCGCGCCCACTAATGCCAGCACAAGCAGCAAGGCCAAAATTGTGCCCAGGTTGGAGGAATCTTCCTCAACTGGCTGGGCGGCCGGCTGGGTGCCATCTGTTGTAGTGACAGGTGGCAATGCGCCACACCCTTGTCCATTGGTGACGACGATAGCAATCGCATCAAGACGCTGTTGTTCACCAGGGTCTACGGTGCGGTTGTTGCGCAAATCACAAATGGAGGCGGCCGCATTGGGCCAGGTATCTAATGCGCGGGTAACAATGTTGGTGTTTTCGGGCTGCAAGGAGTAGCCATCGGCAATAGTTCGCAGATAGTCATCTTGCTCTGACTGGTCCATCTCACTGGGTCCGATTTCTGTCCATTCTACAGGATCAACGTACCAACCCCAGGTTAGCCCAATGACGAACCCTAAAACTACAGCAATAAGCACAGAGAGTTCTGGTCGATTCTTTATAAAATCCATGCGGCACCTGCCTTACAATTGCCCCCATTGTGGGACATTATGAAATGACATAACATCCCCTCTGCAATTCGTATCTTACCATAACTGTTTAAGCCGTCAAGTTATGAGAGTATGGAAAGAAATAAGAGAATTAGTCCTGTATATCTTTTGGCTGCATTATTGGCTACAAGAAATTATTGGCATACGCTCAATGCTTTTCCTCTGTTTTTGGCTGTGGTATACTTTTTTAAGGTAACCAGCGGCAATTAAGCAATTGGTAAATGGTCTTTGAAGATAGTATATGCGCAAAATTTGCCGATTACCTAATGGGGATTTAGCCAACGGCCGTTTAGCCCAAATCCCTCAAATCCTACGCCAACCGTTCGGAGAATAGAACACTGTGAAACATTTTCTAAGTATTGCTGAATTGTCCCCTGATCAACTACACAATTTACTCAATTTAGCCCTTACCTTAAAACAGGAATGGCAAAACGGCGGAAATGCCCCCCTTCTCAAGGGTAAAAGCCTGGCGCTGGTCTTCCAAAAACCATCGCTGCGTACGCGCGTTTCTTTTGAAATGGGCATGGTTCACCTGGGTGGTTACGCCCTTTACCTGGGTCCGACCGAAATAAAAATGGGCGGGCGGGAGAGCGTGGCCGATGTAGCCCGTGTTCTGTCTGGCTACGTAGACGGTATTATGGCGCGCGTGTTCGATCACGAACACATCTTGCAGCTGGCTGAATATGGCTCTGTTCCGGTGATCAATGGGTTGTCTGACTATAATCATCCGGCCCAGGCCCTGGCCGATATTTTTACCGTGCTGGAAGCAAAAAAGCGCCTGGAGGGGCTGAAATTGGCCTATGTTGGGGATGGTAATAACGTAGCGCGTTCTCTATTATTTATCTGTATGAAGCTAGGTATGCATTTTTCTATTGCTTCTCCACCCAATTACACCCTTACCGAAGAAGATTATTCCCTGGGTGAGGCGTTTAGCACGGCGGGCGCTTCTATAGAGGTGTATGAAGATCCAAACAAAGCCGTGGCAGATGCAGATATTATTTATACCGATGTGTGGACAAGCATGGGACAAGAAGAGGAAACGGCCGTACGTCTGAAGGTCTTTCCCCCATACCAGGTAAACCAACAGCTCGTCAATCTGGCCAAGCCCGATTGTCTGGTAATGCACTGCTTGCCCGCACACCGAGGCGAGGAAATCACCGATGAGGTAGCCGATGGGCCAAACTCTATCCTGTTTCCTCAGGCAGAAAACCGGCTGCATGCCCAAAAGGCAATTCTGGTTGAGCTGTTGGGCAACAACTCGTAAACATTTGCAAATGCGTTGTCATACCTGCGCTGGTAGGAATGGCACTCTTGTTTTGGAGGCGATGGCGTGGCAGGAAACCGTGCCCGATTCGAAGAAGCATTAAATCGAGGTCATTCACATAGTTGGGATCAAAATTGGCAAGAGGCAGTCGGAGAGTTTCAGAGTGCCATTGACGAGATCTCTAACGAGCCAGCTCCCTATGCCGGTTTAGGCATGGCCTACCTGGAACTTAACCAGTTAAAAGAGGCTTTGGAAAATTATAAGCTGGCCGCCCGCTTCTCACGTGGCGATGTTATTTACCTGCGCCAGGTGGCCGACGTTCAGGAACGGCTCAATTTGTATGGCGAAGCAGGCAAAACGTACATGGCCATCGGTGAAATAGAGCTGAACCGACGCCGACTGCCCGAGGCAATGGACAACTGGAACCGAGCGGTGCGCCTGGAACCAGATTTACTGCGTGCTCACCAGCGATTAGCCTCCATTTACGAGCGTCAGGGCTCTGTGCATAATGCCATTCGGGAATATTTAGCCATTGCGCGCATCCTGAACTCGCAGGGCGAAACCCGAAACGCGCTGCAAGCGTGCCAGCTGGCCCTTAAGCTAGATCCGCGCAACGCGGAGGTGCTCACCGCCATTGAGCAGTTGCGCAGCGGTGAAAAATTAGAAGGCGAATCTGAAAGCCCTGCTTATCAATCTTCAGATAGCATCAGTGAAGTGGCCCAGCATATGGCGGCCGCCCTGCAAGAAAAAACGGGGAACGGCACCGCTAAGGCCGCTGACGCTGCCAGTCCGGTGCGAGATGCCCGTCGCTTGGCTTCTGAAAAGCTGGCGGAAGATATCTTTGATGATGAAGCTGATGTTGAACTGAATGTTCAAACGCTGCAGCTGAGCACGCTCATCAGCAAGGCGCTAGATTTCCAAACGCGCGGCATGACCAACGAAGCCATTAGCGCTTATGAAGAGGCTATGGGATTGGGGCTGGACAATACGGCCGCACATTTCAATCTTGGCCTGCTTTACCAGGACAAACTTCGTTTTGAAGATGCGATCCGTGAATTTGAGCTGTCGGTGAAAGACCATGATTTTCGCCTGGCAAGCTACTTTTCATTGGGTGAATGTCACCGGGCACGGGGACGAATTGAAAAGGCACTCGAGCACTTTATTAACGTGCTGAAAATAGTGGACCTGGCTACCGTGCAGCACAGTCAGGCAGACCGACTCATTGAGCTATATGAAAATCTGGCAGACAGCCTGATGGCCCAGGGCGAGAGAGACCAGGCTTCTGCCTTTGCCAATGCCCTGGTGGAGTTTTTGAGCCACAAGGGGTGGGAAGATAAAGCAAAGGAAGCGCGCGGCCGTTTAAACGCTATCTCTGACTCTGGCATGATGATTTTGGGCGATATGCTGACGGCTGGATCTGAGCAGGTGCTGGAATCGCTCTATTTGAGCCAGGAATATGCCAAGCGTGGCATGTATGATACGGCCGTTGAGGAAACTTACCGCGCCGTTCAACTTTCTAACGACTATCTGCCAGCCCATATGCAGCTGGGGGAACTGTTGGGAAAACAGGGCCGCCGCGAAACGGCCGCACAAAAATTTATCACTGTAGCCGATACTTACCGCAACCGGGGTGACGTGAACGGGGCCATCGTGTCGTATGAAAAGGCAGTTGAAATGACGCCGCTGGACCTGGCGGCACGTGGCCGTTTGATTGAAATGCTGAAGCAGCATGGGCAGATAGACCGTGCCCTGGAGCATTACCTGGCGGTTGGTGACGCCTACTATCAGCTGGCCCAGGTGGACAAAGCTCGCGATACCTACCAGGAAGCCCTGAAGCTGGCCCCTCGCGGCGCGGCGGAACACAACTGGAAAGCACGATTACTGCGGCTGGCTGCCGAAATTGACATACAGCGGTTTGATTGGCGGCGCGCGCTGGCGGCTTATAAAGATCTGCGCACGTTGGACCCCAACGATGAGCGAATCGTTATAACTTTGGTTGATTTGTATTACAAAGTCGGTCAGCCAATTAATGCCGTTAGTGAGCTCGATAATTATCTAAAGCAGCTTGTCCGCAGCGGGCGCGGAGCAAAAGTGGTGGGCATTTTAGAAGACATGGTACGGCAACGGCCGTCTGACAAAAACCTGGTTGACCGGTTGTCGCGTCTCTATATTCAGCAAAAGCGCCAGGCCGACGCTATTGAGCTGCTAGACAAATTGGGTGAAGCTCAGCTAGAGGCAAACGAAACCCAGGCCGCTTATGAAACGATTGAAAAAATTCTGACGCTAAATCCTCCAAACGCTGCCAGTTACCGGCAATTGTTAGCCCAATTACGGCCGTAACGTCGTAGTCGTAACATCAATTTATGAACGCTTTTTCCTGGGAGAGTTTTGCAAATGCACTAAACCGCTCCCCATCTTTATGGCTCAGTGCCATCGATATTTTGTTGGTAACGGTAGTTATCTATAGCGGCTTTTTGCTGATTCGGGGTACGCGCGCCGTTCAGGTTTTGCGCGGTTTCGTTGGATTGGCGCTCATCGTTTTGCTGCTCTCATCTATTCCTGGGCTTACCGCTTTTCGCCAATTAGTAAGCTGGATTCTACCCACGCTGTTGCTCTCCATTCCAATAATCTTTCAGCCAGAGCTAAGGCGAGCTCTGGAGCAACTCGGCCGTACCGGCAGCTACTTTCGCTTTTTGCGCAAGAACGAGATTAGCCCGGTGGTCATTGCCGTAAAAGATGCCAGCATTCGCCTGTCGCAGCGGCGGCATGGGGCGCTCATCGTTTTCGAGCGCGATACCGGCCTGCAAGAATATATCGACACCGGCATTTTACTGAACTCTGACGTTTCGCCAGACCTGCTGCTAACCATCTTCAATAAAAATACCGAACTACATGATGGTGCCGTTATTATGCGAAACGGCAAGCTGGCTGCCGCCGCTTGCGTGATGCCCCTTTCTACCAGCAGCCTGACAGACCGGCAAATGGGGCTGCGCCACCGCGCTGCGCTGGGCATTAGCGAGGTGAGCGACGCGGTGGCTGTGGTTGTGTCAGAAGAAACGGGCCAGGTCTCCATTGCTCATAACGGCCGTGTCATACGTCGCCAGGACCCCGCCAGGCTAGACGATATATTGCACGCCTTTCTATACAATCGGCAAAGCACCCAGAGGACCGACGCATGATGCGCATGGCCCGTTCTCTAATTGCCAATCTGGCAACGCTGATACTTTCCTTCATTTTGGCCGTGGTCATCTGGGTAAACGCCATGCAGGTTGAAGACCCAAACGTTAAGCGTGTGATGCAAATTCCAGCCACATTCATTGGCTTACCAGAAGATACAACGCGCGTCATGCCAGCAAATAGCTCTCCACCTATACTTATTACATATGAAGGGCCAAATTCCATTGTTTCTGAACTGTCCCAAGACGACTTCACAGCCATTATCGACCTTAGCAATGTCCCGCTGGGGGGAGAAGTCAACGTACCCGTAGAAATTCAAGCAGAAAACACCCAAATTACGTTAGATGCGCCTATCCCAGAGACAGTTATTGTGCACCTGGAAAGATTAGTAACGAGAGAAATTGACGTGGAGCTGGAAATACGGGGGGACGTCGCGCGCGGTCATACAATGGGCAATCCGCTCATTGATCCGCCTACCATTGCCGTTACCGGCACAGAAAGCGAAGTTGAACGCCTGGATTTTGCTCAGGTTACCGTCTTTTTAAATGACGACACACAAACCCGCATCGAAACACCGCAGCCGCTTTTTTATGACAGGCAGGGGCGGGTTGCCAGTGTAAGTGGCCTCCAGCTCAGTGCAGAGCAAGTTGAAGTCACAATTCCCATCAACGAATCGGCCGATTTTGCTAACAAGGTCATTACGGCCGATATCATTGGGCAAGTTGCGCCAGGTTACCGGGTGCTAGGCGTCACGGTAGAGCCCTCCAGCGTGCTGGTGACCGGGCGTCCCACACAGCTCGCATTGCCCTTCCGGGTGCAAACAGAACCAATTGACATAACGGGCCTAACGGAGACGTATCAAGATCAGGTTTCGCTGGTGCTGCCAGAAGGCATTACGCTAGACAGCGTTGCGGAAATTACG
>JBHIWP010000182.1:0-11252 GCA_041987425.1 Promineifilaceae bacterium (SeqCode)
GGCACGAGGTAAATGAATGTGGCTGAGTCTAGCTGCAAGCAGCTGCGTTCATCCGCGGTTAGCGTGTTGGCAGGTACGGCCGTTGCCCTCTGTTCTCGACGCGAAAATAATGAGCTGTCCGCCAGTTGGGGGCACGCTCTTTCTGGCTGGTGGGGGATATATAATTGCCAGCTTTGGAGCTGGGTTGTTTCCCCAGTTTCCTCATTAGACGGACGTGTACGAGAAGAATAGGCAACGGCCGCCTGCCTGCCACCGGTAGCATTGCGGGCTGCCTGACATAAGATATTGTACATTTCAGGGACTGTTGTTGGGGAGGGGGATAATTGCTGATGGAAGCGGTGCAGCTCCTGAAACTGCCATGTTCTACGCAGCCAGTAGGGTGGGGCAAGCCCCAGATAATAGGTGAGCGCAGCGCCTAGCGCCGCTACTTGCACCAGGCGCGACAATATTTCGGCCCATGAGGGAAATAAGGCGCTGAGGCCAATGAGTGCCAAAGCCAGGGCGAGGAGTCCGGAGCCAACGGCCGTAAATTGAAGCCGCCTGTGGGTGATGCCCTGCGTAGTCCAGGCGCATTTAATAAAGTTCACCATGGCATAGCCGTTAATCAGCACAAAATAAAGCACAATAGCCAGCGTAAAGCCTAGCTGCAAAACCGATCCCCCTAGGATAAGCACCAGCCAGGAACCAGCCATGGCGGCAAGGGCCCCAAAATTTATCCAGCGCGGTATTGGATGAAAGTATTGGACCAGGCGCAGCAGCAGGTATGGCTGTGCCACAAGCAGCAAAGTACCGCCCATTGTCGGAATGTCCAGATTAAAAAATTCATTTATGAAGCTAGTGGCGGTTACTGCAGCCAACGAGGAAAACATGAGGGCAATGTCGCGCCTGATAGGGTCTCTAAAGCGCACGTACTCAACTATTGACCATAAGCCCAGAAAAACGAAGGCGGCCTGCACAATATAGGTCAGAAGCGTATCGGCTGAAATCATATAAAAATACGAATTTCTTGGGTTCTAATATTTGTCAACTGGCGTGAGAGATAATTGTTATTGTGACAAACAGAAACTTACCATGGTCGTTGCTATGTCCCCTTCCCGCTATTTACCAATGGAACGATGTCATATGTTAGCAGGAGTTGCCCCAGGCTGTCTAGTGCCCGTGAGTCATGGTACACGCTATATAGCTGGGCATCGACGGCCGTTTCCAACAAATCTCCTTCCAAAATGGTTGAAAATGGAGACCCTCCAAGCAAACGGCCTACCTGTGTCAGATAAAGCCGGTTTAGAACGCCGCCACTCAAGAGGAGGTGCAAAACCTTTGGCCCGGCCGCGGAGTAAATCACCCTGTAGCCCAACTCAGCCATTATTCGCACCATCTTCTCCCCGGAGACAGAACTTTCTCCAGCAACGTGTAGCTCCCCCGCTTCCGCTTCAATTTCTGCCGCTCGGGTGGGGTCTGGGTTGGCCGTGGTAAAGACGATAACGCGACGGCCGTTTGCCGTAAGCACTGGGGGGATAGGAAAATCAAGCGAGGCGCTGATGATTGCCAAATCTGGTTGGGGAGTCAGCCCCTCTTCCTCGCGCCAGGCGCGCAGATCTGCGAATGCCGGATCATCTACCTGCAAGATTTCCTGGGCGCGTCCGTCTGCCCAGTCTCGCAAATAGCGTCCGCTGCTAATGATCAGATCGGCCTGCGCCGCCAGCTCCTGAAACAGCCGCCAATCTCGGTCATTGGCGATATTTTCCGGCACTTTCAGGCCGGGCTTGGTGGGATGAGGCACGGCGATACGGCCGTCCAGGCTCACGACAAAGTTGGCGTAAACAAACGGCGCTTTCTGCTGTTGGGCTAACTCACGTAAATTATGGCCGAGGTATAAGGTGTGTAACGGCCGTTCCGCTACCGTTGGAAATAGCTGGGTGATTGTCATTGGCATATTCCTTACTCCCAGCGAATGATATCACTTTGGGCAAAAATATGTCCAACTTCAAACGTTTGGCTATCGTGTGCTCAGGGGGTTACGGCCGTTTTTGCTTCGTCGTCTGCACTGTAGCTGCTAAGGACATTCATATAGTTGGCCCGTTCTAAGGCAGCTGCATCGCCACCAGCTCCCTGCCGCAGGCAACCCTGAATTTCCTGAATAGATTCGTATCCCTGCTGCTCCAGCCATACCTCCAAATCGGTCAGGACGGTGCTCAGGTAATCAACTCCATTCTTTAACAACGCCGAAGTCATCATCGCCACCCTGGAGCCAGCCATCAAACATTTAATGACATCTTCAGCCGTGTGAACACCGCCCGTTACCGCCAGATCGGCCTTAATTTGATCGGCCAACAGGGCGACCCAGCGCAGGCGCAGCCGTAGTTCAGTCGAATCGCTCAGCGCGAGGCTGGGAACCACAGTTTGGGTTTCAATATCAAAGTCCGGCTGGTAAAAACGATTGAACAGCACCAGCCCCTTTGCGCCTGCCCTAGCCAGTCGCCGGGCCATGTTGGCCGGTGCGCTTAAGAAAGGGCTCAACTTAACGGCAACCGGGATCGACTTTACCGTGGCGGTAACTTCCTGTACCAGGCTTAGATACATCTCCTCTACCTCAGAGCCAGAGATAACAGGTCGGGTGGCCAGGTAATAAACATTCAACTCTAGCGCATCTGCCTCGCAGGCTTCCAAGATGCGGGCATACCGCGCCCAACCGCCTTTACTGTAGGCGTTTAGGCTGGCAATAACGGGAATGTTTAGAGCTTTTTTGGCCTCGTACAGGTGAGCTACATAACCGTTTACTCCCTGATTGTACCCTTCCATCTGTGGAATGTGTTGCAGGGCATCTGGAAGCCAGTTCTGCTGCTCAGGCAGGTAGGGCGAGAGGCGCATATCGTCAATTCTCACCTGTTCTTCAAACAGTGAGGGCAGCACAACGGCCGCTGCGCCCGCCTGTTCAATTTGCCGTAAACTGTCTATATCACCAGACAGAGGGGAAGCTGAAGCCACCAATGGATTTTTCAAAGGGATGCCAAGATAAGTTGTAGTTAAATCGATCATTTTCATCTCCAAATGCTCGTCTAATAGCGTTATGAATAGACGACTCGGTTCCAAATATGCGAATCATTAGCGTGCTTCCAGCACCTGCTCTGCTGTTTTGCTTTCACCAGTCTCGCGTTGTAGCGGCCGCAAGTAAATGAACCAGTAGACTAACCCAACCATTACCGCCCCACCGATAATGTTGCCAATGGTCACCGGCAGCAAGTTGGCAAAGATAAAATTGCCCCAGGTCAGATTTGCATATTCAGCAGCTTCAAATGTCAGCCCAGCACCCCAGATCGGCGCATTGGCTCCAGCCTTTATAAACAGCCCGGCGGGAATGAAATACATGTTGGCGATGCTGTGTTCAAAGCCAGCGGCGACAAAGGCTGTAATGGGAAAGATAATAGCCAAAATCTTGTCGGTTGTAGTGCGCGCGCTCATGCATAGCCAGACTGCCAGGCAAACCAGTGCATTGCAAAAAATGCCCAAAACGATTGCTTGCCCAAAGCCCAGGTTGACTTTAGCATTGGCGATGTTGAGGGCATTTAGGCCCACAGCGCCGTTGCCGAAGGCATACTGGCCGCTCAAGAAGATACCAGCGGCCGTTAATAACGACCCCACGAAATTGCCCAGGTAAACGATCATCCAGTTGCGCAGCAGATTGCCAGTTGAAACCTTGCCGCTGGCCCAGGCCATTACAATCAGATTATTGCCCGTAAACAGTTCGGCCCCGGCTACAACTACCAGAATAAGCCCCAGACAAAAGACCAGGCCCCCGGCCAGCTTCACCAACCCAAAGGGTAACTCTCCGCCGCCGCCTGTGGTGACGGTGGTGGCAAACACGGCCCCCAGGGCAATAAAAGCGCCCGCCAAGACCGCCAGCACAAACATGCGCCAGAAACCTAGATTGGCCTTGGCTACACCGGCGTCCGCTGCCTTGTCGGCCATGGCTGACGGCAGCAGAGCATCAAATGAAAGCGTGTTGTTCATTGGGTTCTCCTTCCGGTAGCTGCGCTATATTCTCTATCTTGACTGCACAGACCTTTTCTCAGCAAGCTCATAGATGGAAACGGCCTGTTTTGACAGTGACAAGCCTCACCGCTGAGGATGATAAACCTCACCCAAATAGTTCTTTCTCCTTTTTGAAATTTACCTTTCAGAGATACCGATACCATAATAGAAAGATATTACGGTCGATAGTGCTGAATATCTGGTATATCACGTGACAATCATAACAATCGCCTGATAAAGCTAAGGTCATATCTAATATCGGTGGCCGACAACGGTGATGTTGGCCATGGCTTCTCTGATTTCGCTGAGATCGTCTGCGGTCAATTCGATGTGAACTGCACCAAGATTATCATCCAGAGAGCTGCTGGATGCGGTTGTCAGGCTTGTTCGGCTTGTTGATTCTCCATCTGAAGCACGGATTATTATGCCACTTGTCAAGCGCGAAATTATCTATCGGCTTCTGACGAGCGAACAGGGAAGCAGATTGTGTCATTTGACTGTTTCCGGCGGCTATGTGTCCAACATAGCCAAGGCGGTGGAGCGAATTCGTCACGATTTCAATCAAACGCTTCGCATTGAAGATATAGCACAAGATCTCGGCATGAGCACCTCTAGTTTTTACCAACATTTTAAGTCCGTTACGGCAATGAGCCCCTTGCAATTCCAAAAGCAGCTGCGGCTACAGGAAGCGCGACGTCTGATGCTGGGTGAAGACCTGGACGCGACCAGCGCCGCCTATCGCGCGGGCTACAATGACAGCTCTCACTTCAGTCGAGAATACAAGAGTGTCTTTGGCGAACCGCCCATTCGCGACGTGGAACGGCTGCGGGAAACTACAAGTGCCAGCTTCGGTCTGTGAGCCAGTTAGAAGTTGGTGAACAGATGCACCGGCTACTTTCGATTTCGATAGGGAATGTGTAGCAGTGCCGCGGCTTTATGCTTTGCCTGCTGGCCTCGACGATCGTAACGGCTGGTGGTGGCCGGGCTAGCATGGCCAGCCATCTTTTGCACGGTGACAATATCGGCGCCAGCGTCGAGCAGGTCACCCACAAAAGTGCGACGAAAATCGTGTGGGGAGAGATTTTTCACACCCGCTTCTTTGGCCCGCTTGCGCAGCATGTTGTAGACGGCCTGGTCGGTGAGACGGCCGTTTTGGTTGCGATTGCCTAATCCCCAAAACAGCGGACCGGCCGCTTCCCCCCGAATCGCCAGCCAGTCGGCCAGGGCCAGCGCCGCATTGCCCAAGGGCACAGCGCGCTGCTTATTGCCTTTGCCTCGCACAAGCAGTTCATTTTCTTGCTTTACATAATGCGCCAGATCGAGTGCTACCAGCTCAGCTCGCCGCAGCCCGCAGCCGTACAGCAGCGTGATAATCGCCGCATCGCGGATGCCAAGAGGGGTGGGGGGGCACACGTGAAGCAATCCGATTAGCTCACCGGCGGCCAGGGAACGGCCGCTGGGCAATGTTTCACCACGAACGCTCTCCACGCTGGCCGCTTTTTGATATGCCTCAGCCGTCATCAGACCCAATTTCCAGGCGGCCTTCAGCACGCCGCGCAGCGCCGACAGCATGCGGTTGGCAGTAGTGTGGGCATATTGTTCCGCCAGGGCACTGCGCAATATTTGTGTATGTTGAAAGCGCAGCTGGTGCCAGGGCACATCCCAGCAGGTTGCTTCGGGATTACCCAGGCCAAGTTGGGCCATTGTGTCTAAGGCAGCGGCCATTGTGCGCCGTGAGCTGGGGCTAAGCCCGGCCAGGTACACAGCGACCGGATGATCTTGCAGCTCAGCACCGGCTAATGCAGCGTCAAGGGCGTTTATACGGTCATTTCGGTCCAAGGGTGTTAGTTGTGTCATCTTTCTACTCTCTAGTTTTGAAAATGTTTATTTCCATAACTAGAAAAATAGCAGAAAAACGATGTTATGTCAAGCCTTTGTCGGCCAGATGGCTGAGGACGGCTGGCTTTTACAGACAGGTCTGCCAGATTGCGTCTAGCTACCTTGCCGCAGTTGCTGCAAAAGCCGCGTAATCTCATCCATAAGGCGGTCTGGCTCGCGCAGTGGCAAATAGCGTTCCCAAACGTTCTCTAGCGCCAGCACAACATCGTGGTACCAAATTGGATCTGCTTTGGCGAGCTGTGCCTGTAATGGCTCTAAACAGTCGGCCAATACGGCCGCATCCCAACTAGACAGCCGCAAAAAGCTGAGCAGCTGAGGTAAGCTCATGTCTGCATACTGTTTTTCCACCAAGGCTTTTAGGGTGTGAAAATCGTCCGGACCACCCTCAGCAACGGCATTTGCAAACGCCAGATGCGTCTCCTGCGCCCATTGTGGCGCCTCCCCCAGCACGTAGGCCAGCACCTGTATGTTGTCCTGGTAATGGGGCACTTGGCAGACAACGCCACCGCTACGCGAAATGAATTCGCTCATTGCCTGATAATTGACCATTAACGAGAAGCTGCCGTGTAGATTTGGCAGCGGATCTGGCTGGTGAAGGAGCGAATCGGGCAGCGTGTAGCCACGATCGCTGGTAAGCAGAAGCAGACGGCCGTTGCCAAACGCCTGCCAGTAGCGCACACAATCCAGACCAACGTTTGGAAACGAAAAACGCGCTTCGGGTAGCACCGCTTCATAATCGTCCAGAATCTGGTTGTAGAGCGGCTCAGCGTAAAATGATTTTTCCAGAGGAATGGGCTCATAGTGCAGTTCGAGGCGCTCCCAAATGGCTGGATCGGCCAGATCTGGCTCTGGCTGGCTGCTGGTGAGCGTGAGCAAGTTTTGGCACAGCAGGCCATCTTCTATCACAAAGCTGTCCTGCGGAATGCTGTCAAAAAAGTAGTTGGCAATGAGAACGACGGGATTTTGCACGGTATCTGGGGCAATAGTCTGACCGCTGTGTTCGAGCGTGAACGGCCGCATATCCGTCACATCAAACAGGCCAAAATCCAGTACGCCAGCGTCGAAGTATGGCTGAAAACGGCCGTTCCCCCGCCAAAAATCCAGTATGCCCGGTACAAAATCGGTCATAATATAGCGGATTGGCTGGCTGGCAAATGGAGATTGTCGGTACTGGGGCAAAAACGCGTGCAAAAAGTGATAGGCCAACCGCCCGGACCCTGCGCCCAGCTCAATGATATTGATCGGCTGGCCAGAATCCAATGCAAAGTCGCCGTGCTGCGCCGCCGCAAAGCAGTCCCGCAGATAGCCAAACACAATCTGGCTGTAGGCGCGGGCCATCACCGGATTGCTGCTAATGTCGCTGGGGACCACGTCATTCTGCCACGCGGCCATGCCGTTTTGCAGAAAGTAATTTCGCTGAATCTGCCACAGCAGAGACTGCGATAGCGGCTTATCAGCCTCAATAATGTGCTTTTGCTGTTTTTGCATGCTTACCGCGGAGAACGTGGAGAGCACAGAGGAAGGGTAAAAAATATCGGCGTCCCCCGCGCTCTCCGCGTTTTACTCTAATTTCCTAACGTCTGAGCTAATTCTATAAAATACTGAATCGATTCTGGGTTGCGCATCGCGCCCAAATTGGCCGCTTTTTCTACGGGATGCCCGAGCAAGATGCGCCGCACGGGGATCTCCAGCTTTTTGCCGCTGAGCGTGTAGGGGATCTCTGGTATCTGGTAAATGGCGTCTGGCACGTGGCGCGGCGAAAGCTGGCTGCGCAGCGCCTGCTTTATTTGGTCACGCAGCTCGTCATCCAGCGTCACGCCCTCAGCCAGAATGACAAAAAGCGGCATGAAGGAGTCACGGTCTAGCAGTTCTAAATCAACTACCAGGCTGTCCAATACTCCGTCAACGGCTTCGACACAGGCGTAGATTTCACTTGTGCCCATGCGAATGCCCTTGCGGTTGATGGTGGCGTCGGAACGGCCGTAGATCACGCAGCCCCCCCGCTCGTTAAACTTAATCCAGTCGCCGTGCCGCCATACGCCGGGGAACATCTCGAAATAGCTTTCCCGATACCGCTCGTTACCCGGGTCGTTCCAAAATTTTACCGGCATCGAGGGCATAGGTGCAGTAATCACCAATTCACCCACCTCCCCCACTACGGGCTCGCCGCTGCTGTTCCACGCCTGCACGTTTGCTCCCAGAGATGCCCCCTGAATCTCGCCCGCATAGACCGGCTTCAGCCGACAGCCACCCACAAACGCCGTGCACAGGTCAGTGCCGCCGCTAAGCGACTCCAGGGCAAAGTCATCGTGGATGTTTGCGTAAAGCCAGGCAAACGCCGACACGGGCAGCGGCGCACCCGTAGAACCGATTCCGCGTACTCTGGTGAGATCATGTGATGCTTTTGGCTTTAGCTGGGCGTTCATGCAGGCAGCGACAAAGGCGGGGGACAGGCCCAGGTACGTGAGGCCGCTGCGCCCGGCAAACGCCCACAGCCTGTCCAGGTCGGGGTATGAAGGGCTGCCATTGTAGAGAACGGCCGTACTGCCGCACAGCAGCGACCCCACCAGATAATTCCACATCATCCAGCCGGTGCTGGTATACCAAAAAAAGCGATCGCCCGGCTTGATGTCGTTGTGCAGCATGATTGCCTTTTTGTGCTCCAGAAGGTTGCCGCCGTGCCCGTGCACAATGGGCTTGGGCAGTCCCGTGGTGCCAGACGAGTACAAAATCCACAGGGGATGGTCAAACGGCACCTGGGCAAAAGTCAGCTCCGGCGTTTCATCCAGGCTACCGAGCAGGTCTGGCCAGGAAAGCGTGTTGGGCAGCGGCGCGTTATCCAGCAGCGGCACGGTAATGGTGTGTTCCAGGGTGGGTAATCCAGCCTGAAGCTGGGCGACGATGTCGCGGCGGCCAAACGGTTTGCCATTGTAGCGGTACCCGTCCACTGCGATAAGCAGCTTTGGCTCTATTTGGGCAAAGCGATCCAGTACGGCCTTGGTGCCAAAATCGGGCGAGGCGCTGGACCAGACGGCCCCTAAACTCACGGTCGCCATGCAGGCGATGATCGCTTCTGGAATGTTGGGCAGGTAGGCGACCACGCGATCCCCTGGCCCGATGCCCAGCTGCTTGAGACGATGCTGCAGAACGGCCGTTTGCCGCTGAAACTCTGCCCAACTTATTTCAACAAGCGGTCCCTCTTCATCCTCATACAGCAGCGCTGGCCGCTCATCTGTGAAATTGGCAAAAATATTCTCGGCATAGTTTAGTCGCGCCTCAGGAAACCAGACGGCTCCAGGCATCTGCGCTTTCGCCAGGGCTACTGCACCCCGCTGCGATGCTTTCACCCCACAAAACGCCCAAATCGCCTGCCAAAAGGCTCCCAGCTCCGTTACCGACCAGCGCCATAGCTCATCAAAGCTAGTAAAGGTCAACTCTTTTTCGGCCGCCAGCCACTGCATGAAGCGCGTCAGGTTGGCCTGCGCCAACACCTCCGCCGATGGTTGCCATAGCATGTCACCTTCCTGCACCACTCTCATATTGCCAACCCCGCCTATCATTCCTCAATATGCCCGCCGGACTCTGCCTGGGCCAGCACGGCTTCGATGGTAACCACCAGGGAACGGGCCGCTTCGGCGCTGAGCTCCACCGCAACGCGCGCGCCGGGCCCAAGCCCCTCGTTTACAAAGTCAATGTTCAGGGCGTGCTCTAGCGGCGCGTGGAACGGATGATCATACGAGACGTTTGCCTGATTCACCTCAAACCAGCCGCCTACCCCTTTGCCACAGCCTTCAATCTGAACTTTTTCCACAATCATCGTACACATACGCTCAACCCTTTTTCAATATTGCCCTGCTTTGTCATTTCGAGGTCCTCCGAGAAATCTTTGAAACGTTGCTGCAGAGTGTATCCAGGGATTTCTCGCTCTCGCTCGAAATGACAGTTGTAGGCTGTTAGACAACTACTAAGTCCTATACTCAAGTTAAATGTTTCTCAAGAAAGGCAAAGATCTTATTCCAGCCGTCCACGGCCTGCGCCTGCCGATAATTAGGCCGGTGATGGTAAAAGAAGCCGTGTCCAGCACCGGGATACATGTGGAACTCATATGCCTTGCCGTGCTTTTTTAGTTCCGCTTCATGGACAGCTACCTGCTCTGGCGTAGGGCTGTGGTCCTCTTCACCAAAAATGCCCAAGAGCGGGATGTCTAAATCTTTGGTGTAGTCTAGCGGCGCAACGGGAAAGGTAGGCGACAAATCCTTCTCTTCCATCACAACCCGCCCGCCCCAACAATCGACCACGGCCGAAAAGCCAGGTACGCGGCAGGCGGCCAGGTATGCGTGCCTTCCACCGGAGCAGGTGCCCCAGATGCCAATTTTGTCGCTCACATAAGGCAGCGACTGCAAATAGTGCAGCGCCCCGGCCATGTCACCGACGGCTTGCTCGTCGGGCACACCGCCTTCCGCGCGCACTTTGGCGGCCACGTCTTCCGGGGTGCCATGCCCGGCGCGGAAGTAGAGGTTAGGCGAGAGAGCCACATAGCCGTGATAGGCATATTTACGCGTTGCTTCGCGGTACCATTCATCCCAGCCGGGCATGTGGTGAATAATAACCATTCCAGGAAACGGACCCGGACCTAACGGCCGTGCCAGATAGGCATTGATCAGCTCCCCACTGGCCCCTGGATACGTGACCGTTTCGGCAATCATGCCTTCATACATATCAGTCTCATACATCACAACCTCCTAATTTAACACCCTCATGCTGCCACATGCCCCTATTGTGGCAGATAGACAACTATCGCTCAATAGCGAAAGCCAAACAAGTTCCAAAGGTTCAGAAAAACCGGGAAGAGTAAAGCCGTAAGGCTAATCAGGCCCATAAACAGCTTCTGGCCGGTGTGCCAGTCGCCACTGCGCCAACCATAAAGAGTAATCCCGCTAGCCAATAGCGCCAATACCACTGTTATAAGCGGGACTACAAGTAATGCAACCACGACTTTGGGCGGACCGTAGACAAATTGCCAGGGGTCCACCTGCAGCAAGGCAATCGCCATTCCAGACAAAAAAAGCAAGTTTAGCAGCCCAGCCGCCAGCACGGTGCCACGCAGCAGGCCGGGCGCGCTTTGCCAGACAATCGCCCCCACCACCGCAGCCAAAAATGTAAGGACAAACCAGATTACCAGACCCATTTGCACTGGCTGGGCCTCATACCACGGAACCTTGACATAGGCCCCAGTACCGATAAATAGATACGTGGTCTCATCTGCATCGTCCCTACCAAAATAGATGATGCTTTGACCATCGGTCGTGTGGAACAGATCATCG
>JBHIWP010000183.1:0-11221 GCA_041987425.1 Promineifilaceae bacterium (SeqCode)
ACAAGGTAACGGCCGTTGTTGAAGACAATGGAAGCGGCTTCAATGTCGATGATACGCTTAATGGCAACAGCAAGACCATTGGACTGGCCACACTGAGAGAAAGGACCGAAATGCTTGGTGGAGAATTAAATATTCATAGCAGTTTGGGCCAGGGAACGCGCGTAGAGTTTTCCATTCCCATATCCGATGACGCTATTCTCTAAATGGGTATATATCAAATTTCTATCTTGACAGAGAAGCTAAATAACTGCTACTCTGAATTGTATTGAGCGTCAAGTCTTGGTATTTTTGGGTAATTCGCAGCCAGCAAAGCAAAGTAGCTAACCTCGGACAAAGTACCACTATCCTATTGTGGTAATCGCTGGAAAAGATTAAGCTAACAAGCATAAATTTGTACTGCAATTTGTGTTTTGAACTTGTAAACTATATAAGGAGGTTTACACACATGTTATTTTTACACCGTGAAGATGGTCAGGGCTTGGTAGAATATGCATTGGTATTGGTCCTCGTGGCTGTTGTTGTAATCGCTATTCTGACTCTGCTCGGCCCGCAAATTGGTAACGTCTTTAGCCGTATTGTTAATGGTCTCAATGCCTAATTTTTGGCAATATTCATTTTAAGACATATTCGTTGTTTGTATTTTGAGACCAGAGCCCTATCTGTTTGATAGGGCTCAATTTTTTTATTTACTTCTTGATTGTCTCCTGCATTTTAGATACCAACTCCCCTATTGACATTGTTATGGATCATAGTATGATGGTCTAAACCCCTACTTTAGGGCATAATATTATGTATATATAGTTAAACTTGCTCCTCAATATCTCCACCGCTTAAAACTTTTTGGAGAAAAACATATCTAAAAACTGTCAGCAATTTGAGAAAATGTAACTTAAAAAACTTTGGGTAAATAATGGCAGGAAATATTCGAGTACTGATTGTAGATGATCTCCCAGAGACAAGGGAAAATGTCCGAAAACTTCTTCAATTTGAATCGGACATAGAAGTAATAGGCCAGGCGGGTACGGGTGAAGAAGCAGTCCAAATGGCCAAAGAACACCAGCCAGATATAATTCTGATGGATATTAATATGCCGGGTATAGACGGCATTGGTGCCAGCCAGCAGATTACGGAATCGGTCCCCTCTGTTCAAATTATTATTATGTCAGTTCAAAGCGATCCCAACTATTTGCGTAGAGCAATGATGGCTGGGGCGCGCGATTTTTTAACGAAACCGTTTGGGGGAGACGAACTAGTTGCGGCAATTCGACGGGTACATGATAAGCGCCCATCGATAAGCACGGCACCCGCGCGGCAGCAACGCCAGAGCGGGGGGGAAGTTGCAGTCGAGCCAATGACCTTGCCAGAAGGTAACTTGATAGCCGTGTACAGTCCCAAGGGCGGAGCCGGTTGTACAACCGTTGCCATCAATTTAGCCGTTGCCCTGGCGCGTAGAGGGCGCAAAACCATCTTGGTGGACGGCAGCCTGCAGTTTGGCGATGTCTCCGTAATGCTAAATATGAAGGCTGTAACGAGCATTGCCGATTTGAGCGACCGGGGAAATGAACTGGATCAAGATTTGATCAGCAGTATTTCCCAATTACACCGCAGCAATTTGAATGTTTTGCTGGCTCCCCCCAGGCCAGAAATGGCAGACGTGGTTACTGAAGAAAACATTAAACAATTGCTTGCCGCCTTGAAAGAATCCTTTGATTTTATTATTGTGGACACTACCACTTATTTAAGCGAAAAAACATTGGCCGTGTTGGATCTGGCTGATCGAATTGTTTTGATTGCTCAGCAAAATTTGTCTAGCTTAAAGAATGTAAGCCGGTTTTTTGACCTGGCAGAGAGCCTGGAATACGAAACGCAGAAGGTTTGGCTGGTGGTTAACCGGGCTAAGAGCAAACAGGGCAAGGGTATCTCTGTCCATGATGTAGGAAAAGCATTGAAACGCCCAATTTATGGCACGATTCCCGATGATGAAATAACCGTGACGGATGCTTCTAATCAGGGTGTGCCTATGGTTATGGGTGAACATCAAAAGAAAAATATAAGCCTGGCTATAATAAAAATAGCGGATCAGATCTCGAAAGAGCTGATGGATGGTAAAGCGCCAATTAGCAACAATAAGGTTGAGCCGGAAAAACCAACTGGTTTATTTGGTCGACTTTTTAGCCGTTGAAAATGGCCGGAGGATAATCGTGTCTCTTTTAAAACGCATTGAAAGAAACCAGGACTCAACAACTCAAGCAGAACCTTCAAAATTACAGGAGCTGCGGGTAAAGCGTGCTTCTCCTGCGGTTGGGTCTCGTGATGCCTACGTGGATTTGAAAAATCGCATTCAGCAACGATTAATCGCCGAGCTTGATCCCAGCATGGATATTACGCAAACGGCCGAAGTCCGCATGACCATTCAGGAAATGTTTGAATCGATGCTGGCAGAAGAAAGCATCGTGTTAACGCGAAATGAAAAGCGTCGTTTGTTTGAAGCGATTGTGGCCGAAATTTTAGGGTTTGGGCCACTAGAGCAGTTCTTGCATATGGACGGCGTTACCGAAATTATGGTGAATGGTCCGAAGAATGTCTACATTGAGCGCGGCGGTAAAATTCAGCGTGTAAACGTAACGTTTGAAGATAACGATCATTTGCTGCGCATTATTGACCGCATTGTAGCTCCGTTGGGTCGCCGTATTGATGAAGGTTCCCCCATGGTTGACGCTCGTCTGCCTGATGGTTCTCGTGTTAATGCAGTTATCCCACCCATTTCACTAAATGGCGCTTCGCTTACGATTCGTATTTTCTCCAAGATTCCATTTACAGTCGAAAATATTATTGAATTTGGCAGTGTTACCGTAGAAGCTGTTGAGTTCCTGAAGGCTTGTGTTATCTCCAAGCTCAACGTCATGATTTCCGGCGGTACCGGCTCCGGCAAAACAACGTTGCTAAACATTCTTTCTGGCTTTATTCCAGATGATGAACGAATTGTGACAATCGAAAACGCGGCAGAATTGCAGCTGCGCCAGGATCACGTCGTGACTTTGGAATCGCGCAATGCCAACGTAGAAGGTCGCGGCGCTGTCACAATTCAGGATTTAGTGATTAACTCCCTGCGTATGCGTCCCGACCGTATTATTGTGGGGGAGGTGCGCGGTGGTGAAGCTCTGGACATGTTGCAGGCCATGAACACCGGTCACGATGGCAGCCTGGCAACGGGCCATGCCAACGGTCCGCGCGATATGCTATCTCGTTTGGAGACGATGGTGTTGATGGCCGGTATGGATTTACCCCACCGGGCTATTCGTGAACAAATTGCATCTGCTATTCACCGGGTTGTGCATCAGGATCGTATGCGTGATGGGTCTCGTAAAGTTACATCTGTAAGTGAAATTCAGGGTATGGAAGGTGATGTTATTACAACATCTGAAATCTTCCGTTTTGAGCAGACGAACATTGAGAACGGTAAAGTGATTGGGCGTTTACGTCCAACAGGTTTACGGCCGAAATTTATGTGGAAGATTCAAGAGGCTGGGATTATGCTGCCGCCTTCTATCTTTGGCATTGGCAGCCGCCGCCGATAAGCCTGAATAACGAGCTGCCTCTTTGCTAGCTTGAGGCGTTGGGCAAATCTGGCGGGTGCGTTCTCATTCTTAAAATTTTTGTGAAGGCATCCTGAGGAGCGTGTTTATGTCTCCATTGCTAATTATTGCTGGTGCGCTTGCGGTGTTGCTTATGCTTGGCGCTGGCATAGCCATTGTTGTTACCGGCAACCAGAGCAGTGTTGATGAACGTTTAGAACAGTTTGTTGGCACCACAACAATTGTGGAGCTGCCAGAAAGCGTTGCCGATGACGGGCCGGATGTTGCCGATCGTTTAGATAAGGCGCTATCCAGGCGAAATTTCTTCGAGCCGATTCGTGAAAGGATTTCTAGAGCTGACGCCAAGCTGCGCGTGAGTGAATATATCACGCTTGTGGTAGTGTGTGGTGCGCTAGCGGCTATAATTGGCTACTTCTTACCCCAAGATAACTCAATAGTTATTGCCATTTTTGCAGGCTTTTTAGGGCTTCGAATTCCGAGGTTTTACGTACGGACTATGGCCAAGAGGCGAATGGAAGCCTTTGATGGCCAATTGAGCGATACGCTCAACTTGTGGGTAAATGCGCTTCGCTCGGGGTATAGTGTGTTGCAGGCCATGGAAGCGATTGCCACAGAGCTGCCCCCGCCCGTTTCTGTAGAGTTTGAGCGAGTGGTGCAGGAAGTGCGCCTGGGTTTGAGCGTGGAGCAAGCATTGGCGAATATGTATCGGCGTGTTCCTAGCGAAGATTTGGATCTGGTGATTACGGCCGTAAATATCCAGCGTGAAGTGGGTGGTAATCTGGCTGAGGTACTCGATACGATTAGCTATACCATTCGTGAACGTGTACGAATTAAGGGTGAAATTCGCACATTGACAGCACAGGGGCGAGTCTCAGGTTGGATCATCAGCTTGTTGCCCGTTGCTTTAGGGTTTGTGCTCTATTTAATTAACCCGGAGTATGTATCTGAGCTGTGGGTTCGAGAGTCACCGTGGATCTTTCCCCAGGTGCTTCCCTGCGGTTGGATAGTTATTGCCTTCAGCGGTCTTATGATTGGCGCTGGAGCTTATGCTATCAGTAAAATAGTAGATATTGAAGTGTAACGAATGACCCGCCCAATAAGCGGGGAGCAAAAGATTCTTTTAATCAAATCTGTTTTTAAAGACTCTTTGTTCTTCACATAGCCTATTGACTAAGTTGGAGGCAGCTAAATATGTCACCATTACTATTGCTTATTATTGTAGTTGTGGCCCGTGTATTGCTGGTAGGGAGC
This sequence comes from Promineifilaceae bacterium (SeqCode), assembly GCA_041987425.1. GTDB lineage: Bacteria > Chloroflexota > Anaerolineae > Promineifilales > Promineifilaceae > Leptofilum. The sequence continues at coordinate 4,848 of JBHIWP010000183.1, forward strand.
ATTTTATTACTGCGGCGCTCCGAAGATGATCCATTGGCTGTGCGCATTGATGAATTCGCAGCCAGAGAAGAGATCGTCTCTATTGAAGAAATTGAGCTATCTCTACCTTTCTCAGACCGTGTTTTTGTACCAATTATTCGCCGTATCAGTGAATTTTTGGTGCAATATACGCCTCAGAAAACCCTGGAGAGTACCACCCGTCTATTAGAGCTTGCCGGTAACCCAAGAAACATGCGCGCTGCTGAGTTTATAGTGATTCGTGGCGTGTTTACTGTTTTCTTGGCCGCCCTGGTTTTTCTGATGATGTCTCGCCTGGGAAATGCCGAGCTGGGCAGACGGCTGCTTTATACATTGGGTGCGGCCATTTTGGGGTGGTACTTGCCCTGGATGATGCTGCGCTCTATGGTTGATAGGCGTAAAGATGCTATCATCAAAAAGCTGCCAGATGCCCTGGATTTGATGACTATTTGCGTCGATGCTGGCCTGACTTTTAACGCTGCTATGCAAAAGGTTGATGAGAAGTGGGATGATCCTCTGGCGAATGAGTTTGGCCGCGTGATCCATGAGATGCAGCTGGGCAAGTCGCGCCGCCAATCGCTGCGCGACATGTCGGACCGGATGGATGTGCCTGATGTGACCAGCTTTATTGCGGCCGTTTTGCAGGCGGATCAGCTGGGTGTGGGCATCGGTAAGATTCTACGTATTCAGTCAGAGCAGATGCGCGTGCGGCGGCGGCAGCGGGCAGAGGAAAAAGCGCAGCAGGCTCCCGTAAAGATGTTATTCCCAATGGTGTTCCTAATCTTTCCCTCTATTTTCGTTGTTTTGTTGGGTCCTGCGGGGTTCCAGGTCTTACGCAACGACTCTTTAGGCGGCGTTACCGGCTAAACTGTAAGAGGTAGAGAGTTTTAAGTAGCGGGCGATTTTCTCAATTGCCCGCAGGTTTATTTATAGCTTTCCAAAATAAAGGTCAAGCAGTCGTTGGCTGAAAAAATTCAATTGCCAGCCTTGACCTGGCGTAGTCGTGCTAGAGGGCTGGCAGATTCCCTCCTTAATTTTGTTTTTCCCCCTGTCTGTGGCGCGTGCAAAAAAGCAGGCTCATTAATTTGCGAAGCCTGCTACCGCCAACTTCATTGGGTAGCAGCGCCGCTTTGTGGGCGCTGTGGCAGGCCCGAAGCCAAACCCACTCCGTGCTGCTCAGCCTGCCAGCAACGGCCGTTGCCCCTTAAACAAATCCGTGCGGCCGTTCTTTTTACCCATCCCGCTTCCAAGCTCATACATACCCTAAAATACAATGGCGCATTTGCCCTGGCCAAGCCGCTGGCCCAGATGATGGCAGCCGCCTGGGGGGCGTGGCAGGTGCCGGTAGACTTGGTGCTGCCTATTCCACTGCATGCCAGCCGGGAGCGAGAAAGGGGCTACAATCAGTCAGCCTTGCTGGCCCGCGCCTTCTGCCAAAAAGTAGGCCTGCCTTGTGCCGAAGAGGTGCTGCAGAGAACAAGATTTACCACGCCGCAGGTGGGCCTCTCCGCTACCGAGCGTTTAGAGAACGTGCAGGATGCTTTTGCAACTAAGGGTGCTTTGCAGGGTAAACGCGTGCTTTTGATCGACGATGTTTGCACGACAGGGGCAACCATGGCCGCTGCAGCCCTGGCTCTTCAGAAGGCCGGGGCACACGCCGTTTCTGGGTATTGTGTGGCCCGTGCCGTATAGGCCCAAATCTGTTGGCAGGCTATTTCTTATGTGATGGAGATGTGCAACCAGAATTTCTTTTCTTAACAAAGGGAGATTAGACGATGGAACTATCAGTAAACGGCCGTAACATGGAAGTCACCACACGATTGCGTAACTATGTAGAAAAGAAAACAGGAAAGCTGGATAGATACATGCCCAATCTGGCTGAAGTGCACGTAGACCTTTCTGAAACGAATGCCCGCAACGCAGTTGAGCGCCAGGTTGCCCAAATTACCATTAGAGATAATCGGGGCACTATTCTGCGCGCGGAAGAGCGTAGCAATGATATGTTTGCTTCAATTGATGCGGTGGTGGATAAGCTTTACCGGCAAATTAGCCGCTACCAGGGAAAACGGCGCCGCAAATGGCGTGGCGGCAACGGCAACAATGAAGAGCTGCTAATGGGCGAGCCGCTGCCGCTGGATGAAGAGCTGGCTGAGTCAGATGAACCGGCAATTGTACGCACCAAGAAATTTACAATGCGGCCCATGAGCACCGAAGAAGCAGTTGATCAAATAGAGCTGCTTGGTCATGATTTCTTTGTCTTCTTTAATGCCGATGAGCAGGCTGTCAATGTGCTTTATCGGCGGCGCGATAATAATTATGGGTTGCTACAGCCCGATATGGATTAACAACCGGGTTACGTGCCCCAAAGGTGAAATGTCACTGGCGGGGCACCTCTTTTTCTCCTGAATTGACGTTTCGATTCCATATGCTTGTTGGGTCCATGGCGACGTTTATCCTACGCCTGTGGCTCAAGCTGCTCCGCGAGCAAAGCTGAGTGCTGCCGGGCCTGTGGGCGCTCAGTACCCTGGCAGGTATTTGGCAGGTACGGCCGTTCATCGCGAGCAAGTGAGTTAAAGAGAAACAATTGGTATAAATTTAAGCCGAGGTGCAGGCACTTTTTGGAGAAGGGGCAAGGATGGAACGAGCTGAGTTGGTCGCTTATTTAGATGATTATTTACGCATTCCCGAAATTGCAGACTACGGGCCGCAGGGCTTGCAGGTGGAAACCAGCAACACAGAAGTGAAGCGCATTGCCCTGGCCGTGGATGTGTCGCCAGCTATTATTGAAACGGCCGTTTCCTGGCAGGCGGATATGCTGCTGGTGCATCATGGCGTGCTGTGGCGCCAGGTAGAGCGTATTGCTGGGCCGCTAGGCGCGCGTGTGCGGCAGCTGATTGCCCACGGCATCAATCTCTACGCTGCCCATCTGCCCCTTGATGCCCATCCCGAAGTAGGAAATAATGCCGTGTTGGCTAAAATGTTTGGCGTGTCGGATATCGAATGGTGGTATTCGCCCACCAACGTGCCCATTGCCGTGGTGGGAGCCGTGCCCGCTAAGCCCAGCTTGAACGATTTGGCGAGCCAGGTTAACAGCCAGCTAAATTGCCAGGCTCAGGTTTTGGCGCACGGCCCGGCTCAGGTGCGGCGCCTGGCTATCCTCTCTGGCTTTGGTGCAGACAAGGTGGCTGAGGCCAAAGCCCTGGGAGCCGACACATTTCTAACCGGGGAAACTTCCCACGCCAATTATTGGGCTGCATCTGATCACGGCCTAAACGTCATTTTTGCTGGACATTACGCCACGGAAACTGTGGGTGTACAGGCCCTGGGTGCCCATCTAACCGACAAATTTGGTGTGGAAACACGCTTTTTCGACTTCCCCACAAACATGTAACTATCGTGCCAAAAATAGAACGCTGATTTGCCTAATCTTCCTGATTGAAAAGATTTTCATCAGGTAAATCAGAGAGATCAGCGTACCATTTACGAAGGAGAGCTGTTTTGACTGATAAAGCAATTGCCTGGATTGATGATGAGATTGCCGCCCTGAAGCAGGCGGGCCTGTTTAACCGCATTCGCACCATTGAATCACCCATGGATGGGCATGTCACCATCGACGGCCGTTCCCTGCTGAACTTTTGCGCCAACAACTACCTGGGCCTGGCCAACCACCCCCGGCTGCGTACGGCCGTTAAGGAAGCCGTCGATAAATATGGCGTGGGGCCGGGAGCCGTGCGCACCATTGCTGGCACCATGTCGCTGCATATTCAGCTCGAAGAACGGCTGGCCGAATTTAAGCGGGCTGAGGCCTGCATCACCCTGCAAAGTGGCTTTACGGCCAATTTAGCCACCATTCCGGCGCTGGTTGGCCGCGGTGACGTTATCTTTTCTGATGAGCTAAACCATGCCAGCATTATTGATGGCTCCCGCCTCAGCCGGGCCAACATCGTGCGCTATGCCCACAACGATGTAGACGATCTGCGCCAAAAGATTGCCGACACCAGCGAATACGGCCGTCGTCTCATTGTGACTGATGGTGTGTTTAGCATGGACGGCGATATCGCCCCCCTGGACAAAATTTGCCACGTAGCAGAAGAGCATGATATTTTGCTGATGGTAGACGATGCGCACGGCGAAGGCGTACTCGGCGAAGGCGGGCGCGGCATTGTGGACCACTTTGGGCTGCACGGCCGTGTGGACATTGAAGTGGGTACGCTTAGCAAAGCGTTTGGCGTGATGGGCGGGCTGGTGGCTGGAAAACAACCGATTATCGACTGGCTGCGGCAGCGAGGACGGCCGTTCCTGTTCTCTAGTGCCCTCACCGTGCCAGATACGGCCGCATGTCTGGCGGCCGTCGAGCTGCTGCAAGAGTCCACCGAACTGGTTGACCGCCTATGGAGCAATGCGGCCCTATTTAAAAAAGAGATGCAGGAAATGGGTTTCGACACTGGCTTAACCCAAACCCCCATCGTGCCCGTGATGCTGGGTGAGGCGTCGCTGGCTCAAAAGTTTAGCCAGCGCCTGTTTGAAGAAGGGGTTTTTGCCATGGCTATTGGCTACCCCACCGTGCCCCAGGGGAAAGCACGAATTCGGGTTATGAACTCTGCTGCGCATAGTCATAATGATTTGGAAGTAGCCTTAGATGCCTTTGGGCGTGTGGGCAAGGAGCTGGGCGTTATTTAGCCCCCATTTACGAAACCGCCACCTGAGCCGCGGAACAAAGAACAAAAAACCCTGGCAAATATCATTTATTTGCCAGGGTTTTACATATTAGGGTATCAAAAAATCAGGCTTTTAGATTTCTACACTGCGAATTTGGAGGGTGTGCAGGAACTTTTGACGCAGTTCAGGAAAAGTAAGCAACTTTTGAAATATGGAGGGATAGCGCAGGCCAATGTCCTCTCCTTTATGAGCAGATTCAGCCACTTGGGGCAGCCACTCATAATCGGACGCAACCAGGGTGGTTCCACATCCTCGATCTTGAGTTAGCAACTCCAAAAAAGCGTCTCCGGCCTCTGGCCAGGCGTTGAGGTTTTTCAACTGACGCCTCAATGTTTGGATGCTCTCATCCTGATTAGAAGGGCCGATAGACGATCCCGCTAAATTGGAATGGTTAGATTCATATGGCTTAGTCATTTGCCAAAACCTACTATCTGTAAAATGGCTCACCCGATGACTCCTGTTCAATCCATTGATTATTTTCATAAAAACTACTCTGATAAAAGCTGAAACAGCCGTTTTACACAGTCCAACAAACAGCCAACACCTACACTATAGCAAATTTGGGGTGCGGAAGGGCATAGGAATACTTGGCTACTGACTCCTAAAGCAGCCCGCTTGCCCAAGACGCCTTTAGCGATCAAACCGTGAATTTTTGGCCAAGCTGGGGGACGGCCACGTTGGTAAACCCTTGCTTCTGGCGCAAAGCATCAGCAAAAGAGAGAGAGGCTTCCTCTTCACCATGCACGATGAAGGTGTGAGACGGCCGTTTCTGTAGGTGCCCTGTCCATTCTAGCAGCTCGGCCCTGTCGGCATGGGCGCTCAGACCGTTGATAGTAGCTACCTCCGCCCTTAGCTGGTATTCCTCGCCAAAAATGCGCACTTTCGGCTGCTTTTCCACAATGCGTCGTCCCAGAGTGTGCGGCGCCTGCCAACCGACTATCAAAATGGTGTTGCGCGGATCTTCTATATTGTTTTTTAGATGGTGCAAAATGCGCCCCGCTTCAGCCATGCCGCTGGCGCTGATGATAATTGCCGGGTCGCGCAGAAAGTTTAGCTCTTTTGACTGGCTGGTCGTCCTCGTGTAGCGCATCATGTCGAATCCGAAAGGATCGTTGCTCTGACCTTCAGCCAGAAATTCGTGCGTCTCGGCATCGTATGCTTCTGGATGCAGCCGGTAAATGCCCGTGGCGTCAATCGCCAGCGGACTGTCTACGTACACGGGCAGCTGTGCGGGAATATCGCGCGATTCCACCAGTTGGTGCAGGCGATAGACAAGTTCTTGCGTACGTCCAACGGCGAAGGCAGGCACAATAAGCTTGCCGCCGCGCTGATACGTTTGGTTTACAATTGTTTCTAGCTTGTCTGTGGCTTCGTCCAGGTCATCATGCAGCCGATTGCCGTAGGTGCTTTCAATAATCAAGATATCGGCGCTATCTAGAAAAGCGGGATCGCGCAGGATGGGGCGGTGGGGGCGGCCTATATCGCCGCTAAACACCAGCCGAATGTCGCGCCCGGATTGCTGATCGGCAATATCTAGCGCCGTAATGGCAGAGCCAAGGATGTGCCCGGCGTCGTAAAAGGTGAGGGTGATGTTGGGGGTGAGGCGATACGGCCGTTCATATCCAATCCCAATAAAG
>JBHIWP010000184.1:0-11209 GCA_041987425.1 Promineifilaceae bacterium (SeqCode)
AGGGCAAGGTGGTGTGTCTCATGGGCCGCAATGGCGTGGGCAAGACCACGCTCATTCGGAACATCGTGGGCCTTGAGAAACCTTCCGCTGGCGTCATCACTTTCGACGGCGTGGACGTGGTCATTGGCACCTCGTCACTCCTGCGAGAATTTAGCCACGGGCTTAGCATCGAAGCAATACTGGATCTGGCACAGGAGGTAGTAACCTATTTGCTCAGCCAAAACGTGGAAACCCGCTTCAGCACAGAAGACAGCCTGCGCAGCGATTTTGGAGACCTGCTGCAAATTTACCAGGCGGTGGATGCACTGGGCGTGCATCGCGTGGGCGTGGCCGACACAGTGGGCGTAGGCACGCCGCATCAAATTTTTGAGCTAGTGTCTACGCTGCGGCAAAGCCTTGGCTGCGACATTGAGTTTCATGGACACAATGACGCAGGCTGCGCCATTGCCAATGCCTACGCGGCGCTGGAAGCCGGGGCGACGCACATTGATACGAGCGTATTGGGCCTTGGCGAACGAAATGGCATCACGCCGCTGGGTGGGCTGGTGGCCCGGCTCTACGCGACGGATCCGGCGCTGGTGAAGAAATACAACCTGCCGCTGATTCGCAATCTGGATCAGCTGGTGGCACGGTTGGTTCAGGTGGATGTTCCATTCAACAATTACATTACAGGCTTTGCCAGCTTTACCCATAAGGCAGGTATTCATGCCAAGGCGGTGCTGAATAATCCCAGCACCTATGAGATTTTGCGCCCGGAGGATTTTGGCCTGACGCGCTATGTGCACGTGGCCCACCGGCTAACCGGCTGGAACGCGGTGAAAAGCCGGGCGGAGCAATTGGGCTTGATGCTGGACAAACTGCAACTGAAGCAGCTGGCGGAACAGATTAAGGGGTTGGCGGACAACGGCCGTATCACCCTTGACGACGTAGACCGCTACTTATACGAAGCGGCCGAGCGGCAATCATTACCAATTTAGGGACGGACGTGAAAAAGAGGGTCATTATGGGACAAACCTTAGCGGAGCAAATCTTAGGGCGGAAGGTGGGAACGGCCGTTTCCCCCGGCGATCTCATCGTCATTGAGCCGGATGTGGCTATGGGGCACGATTCCCTCTCGCCCGGCATGATTAGCATTATGCAGGAACGACTGAAAGCCGAAAAAGTGCACAACCCGGATCAAGTGGTCCTGGTGATGGACCACGTTGCGCCAGCAGCCACCGTGGGCGTGGCCGATAGCCAGAACAGAGTGCGCCGCTTTGCCAGCGAACAGAGCGTACGCCTGTTTGAGATAGGGCGCGGCATTTGCCACCAGGTGTTGGTAGAAGAAGGTATTGCCCGGCCCGGGCTGGTGGTCATCGGCTCAGATTCACACTCAACGAGTTACGGCGCGGTAGGTGCGTTTGGCACCGGCATGGGCTCCACAGATATCGCCCTGGCCTGGGCCACCGGCAAAACATGGCTGCGCGTGCCCGAAACAGTTCGCATTCAGGCCACCGGCCGTTTTCAACCTGGCGTTGCTGCCAAAGATCTTGCCCTGAAGCTGTGCCGCGTGCTGGGCGTTGGCGGGGCAACGTATAAATCGGTGGAGTATCACGGACTAGAATGGCTGCCGCTAAACGGCCGTCAGACCATCAGCAGCATGGCCATCGAGCTGGGTGCCAAGGCAGGTATCTTTCCGCCGCTGGGCAGCGTGGCCGAGCGATACGACGTGCCTGATTGGCTATTTGTCGATCCGGAAGCAGTTTACGATCAAACGATTGAGATTGATCTTGACGGCCTGCAGCCACAAATTGCCGTGCCGCATTCGGTGGATGACGTGGTGGATTTGGGCGATGTTGCCGGAACAAAAGTGGATGTCGTTTTTTTGGGGACATGCACCAACGGCCGTTACGAAGACATGCGTGAGGCAGCCAATATTTTGCGGGGCAAGCAGCTGGCGCGCGGCCTGCGGCTCATCATCAGCCCGGCCAGCCGTTGGGAGCTGCAGCGGGCCATTGCCGACGACACGCTGAACACGCTGCTGGAGGCTGGCGCAACGCTGACGACGCCGGGCTGCGGCCCGTGCATGGGGCGGCACCAGGGTACGCTGGGCCAAGACGATATCTGCCTCTCTACCGGGAACCGAAACTTTCGCGGCCGGATGGGGCACCCTACGGCGCAAATCTATCTGGCCAGCCCAGCGGTGGCGGCAGCAACGGCCGTTACCGGCCACATCACTCACCCTCGCGAGATTGACTAAAAGAGTCCGCAGATTGGCGCATTTTGCGCTTGCAGATTAGCGTAGATTTCATGTAAACTTTTCTCTCTGCGCCTCAGCGCCTCTGCGTCAAAAGGAGCTTTTAACGATGGCAAGAATATGGAAATTTGGCACAGATGTGGATACGGACCAGATCGTTCCCGGGCGGTATGCGCCGTACATGTTGAAGGAAGGGCAAGATGTGAAGAACTACGCGTTTTGCGAGGCGCGGCCCGATTTTACCGCCCAGGCACAGCCAGGCGACATTATTGTAGCCGGGGCAAATTTTGGCTGCGGTTCGTCCCGCGAATATGCCCCGGAGGCGCTGCGCCGACGCCAGATTGGCGCAATCATTGCGCCTAGCTTCGCCCGCATTTTTTTTCGCAACGCAATCAATCTGGGTATTCCACTGTATGAATCCAATGAAGCACATAGCCTGGTTGAGGATGGCGAGGAAGCAACTTTAGACCTGGTGCAGAATCTGCTGCAAACCGCTCACATGACGCTGCCCCTACCCAGCCTGCCACCGTTTGCCCGGAAGATTATGCAGGCGGGAGGCATTGTGCCATACGTCCGAAAACACGGCCGTTTCCCCGGAGAAGCAGCCTAACATGCTCAAACTGTGCGTCATGCCCGGCGACGGTATCGGGCAAGAAGTGATTCCAGCAGCCGTTACTATTTTGCAAGCTGCCCTACCCGGCCTAAAAATTATTGAGGCGGAGGCAGGCTGGCACTGCTTCGAAAAGTATGGAACTTCTGTGCCGCCGGAAACGCTGGAAAAAGTTCGGGCCTGCGGTGCGGGACTATTTGGTGCGGTTTCGTCGCCATCACACAAGGTGGCTGGCTACAAGAGCGCCATCCTGACCATGCGCCAGGAGCTTAATCTCTATGCGAACATTCGCCCGGTGAAAAGCTGGCCGCGCGTGTCGCCGCGCCCCGATGTGGATCTGATCATAGTGCGGGAAAACAGTGAGGGATTGTATGTGGGGCGGGAATGGTCTGATGGCGAAACGGCCGTTGCTGAACGCGTTATCACCAAGCAGGCCAGTGAACGGATCGGGCAAAAAACAGCCGAATTAATGGAGCTGCTAAACCGCAAAAGAGTGACGATCGTGCACAAAGCCAACGTGCTGCCGCTCACCGATGGCCTATTCCGAGAAACAGTACGGCAAGAATTTGAGCGTTTGGCGCCTGAAGTAAAAATAGACGAACTACTGGTAGACGTGGCGGCGTTGAAAATGGTCAGTTCACCAGAAAGTTTTGATGTGATTGTGACAACCAATTTGTTCGGCGATATCTTGTCTGACGCCGCGGCGCACTGGGGCGGCGGGCTGGGGCTGGCGGCCTCGCTAAACTGGGGGGATGGCCTGGCAATTGCCGAGCCGGTACACGGCTCCGCGCCGGACATTGCCGGGCAAGGCATTGCCAATCCGCTGGCGGCGGTGCTGAGCACGGCGCTGCTGGCGCGGTTTGTGTGGGGACTAGAAGCAGTGGCGAATCGTTTGGAAACGGCCGTACATAAAACCCTTGCTGCTAAAAACTATCGACAACTCACAACCACCGCCATGATTCAGCACGCCGTTTTAAACAATCTGTCATAGCCAATCAGCGTCAAAATCATGGACGTAGCATCTCTGTGCATTTGCCTTTATAGAACAAATTTTCTATAATATTCCAGGTTTTCAAGCGATGATTTATGTTGCTTGCTGGTGGATTTAATGAATCACTTTAATGGTCATTACAAGCCTATGGCACGTGCCTGCTTGGAACAAATTATTATTCGGCCCGATCTTGGGCCAGCGCTACCCATTCCTTTGGAGGTTTCCCGCTATGAATGCAAATGCATTTCGTCACTTTTATGACTATCACTTCGCCGAAAACCGTAAGCTCTGGGATGAATACGTCACTAGCCTATCCCACGAACAATTTACCAAAGCAATAAGCTACTCGCATGGGTCTATTCGCGATCAGATTCTTCATCTCATCGACGTTGATGAAGCCTGGTTCAGAGACCTGGGAGCCGCTGGAGTCCCAACCTCCCTGCAACCTGAAGATAGTGACGATCGGGCAAAAATTCGCACCCACTGGGAAAACGTCGAGCAAATGATGCGTGACTATCTTGCCGGGCTGGATGATGATATGCTAACTGAAAAGCCGCTAGAAGGAGAGGACGCGAAACTCATCCTTTGGCAAGTGCTTCTCCATGTGGTTAATCACGGTACGGACCATCGCGCCCAGCTGCTGAGAGTCCTTAATGATCTGGGCGTCGAAACCACCTACCAAGATTATATCTTTTACGTCTACGGGAACCCGTAGCCCGTAGAAGGTAGCGCAAGCAAGCAATCATGAGGATACCATCAGGAAAAAGGTTCTGAGCAATGCTGACCATTAATGTAGATACAGCCCGCCGTTTCATCCTCGGCAAACAGGGCCTGTGGCCCGGCCGACGCTGGCGTGGCCTTGGGGGTACAGAGCAGGCGATGCAGGCAATGGAGTACCTGCAACTTGACCCCTTGCAAATCATCGCGCGCAGCCAGGACATTACGCTCCACAGCCGCATCAACGATTATTCGCCCGGTTTGTGGGAGGAAGTCACCTATCAGCAGCGCAAGTTCTTTGATTGGGGTGGCTGGTTAGCCGTTCGGCCTATGGACGAGCTGCCATACTGGCGCGTGGTGATGCGCCATGAAGGCAATAGCAGCAGTCGCCTTAAAGCAATGGGACGCGACCACGCGGAGGCCATTGTCGAAATGCGGGAAATCCTCGCCGAGCGCGGCACCGTGAGCAACCGCGACTTCAAAATGAATTCGCGTACGCGCACGCAGCACTATCGCGGCCGCAAAGACAGCGCCCTGGCTTTGTACTACTTGTGGCGCGTTGGCGAAGTGATGACCCACCACCGTGAGAACTTTGAGCGGATTTATGCCCTGAGCGAAGCGGTCGCGCCGTTGAACCTTCTTCGGGAAAGCGATGAGGCTGAAACTGGCCGCTTCCTGCTTAAGAAGGACATTAGTTTCTCTGGGCTGTCGCGAATGAGTCGCAATTCTGACGCGTTTTACAGCAGCATATCAATTGGAAGCAGAAAGCAGCTGCTCGAAGCCATGCTGGCCGACGGTGACATCATTAAGGTGCAGGTTGAGGGTTGGAAGCACATACATTACGCCCTCGGCAGCGACAGCGAAGTGCTGCGCGACTTGAGTGCTGGGCGCGTGCCCCAGGCCTGGACGCCATTAGATACGACCACGACTGAAGAGGTCGTCTTCCTCGCGCCGCTCGATCCCGTCAGCGCGCGAGGGCGTGCCAAAGTCCTGTTTGGCTTTGACTATGTTTGGGAAGTCTACAAGCCCAAGGACAAGCGTAAGTTTGGCTACTACACACTGCCAATTTTGTGGGGCGACCAGCTCGTCGCGCGATTCGACAGCAAACTTGACCGGACGACCAATACGTTTGTCATTTTGGGGTTTTGGTTGGAAGACGAGGCGCTGGGCAAAGACGAGGCATTTGCCGAGGCCTTGACCAAAGGGTTTGCCCGCTTCATCAATTTTCTCGGCGCAAGCCAACTGGATGCAACAGCGATTGACGAACCATTGCTGCGCCGACGCGTAAGCACTTTATAACAAACTGGCTGCAGCTACTTTACTGGTACGATCAAGAATTGGGAGCACGCTTGCTCTGATCTTCAACACCCAGGCGGGTAACGGCCGTTGCCAACCCCACCAGCAGCCAGAATGCCGTCACCGCATGATGAAATTCCAAATTAAAGAGGTAATGGTCAAATAGGCCAGCGGCCAGCCCGCCGACAATGGCCGCGTGCAGGCCCAGCCAGAGTGCATCCAACTCCTCATGCGCTTTGAAGAGTTGGCGGTGAGAGAGGCCATAAAAAAAGAGCGTGCCGATAACGGCAAAGAAGGCCAGCAGGCCTAAAATACCCATCACCTGCGCGATGGTCAGATAGACATTGGCCACCCCAAGGTAGAGGTCAATATCGGGCGTGCCAGCAAAACCGACGCCGATGACTGGGTACCGGCCAATAAGCGTCAGGGCGTCCTGGTATTCGCCAAAGCGCATCTGCGTAGCTAAATCTTGGCCCTGAATGCCTTCGATAAAGCGCTGGATGTAGGTCTGAGCCACCGGCAGCAGCAGCAACAGCAGCCCACCACCCAGCATGTAGGGAATCAGCCGCCGGTAGCGGAGCAGCGCAATAAAACCCAGGCCAGCCGCCAGGCCAAACATTGCGCCGCGAGAAAATGTGAGGACGACGCAGAGGAAAATAGAGCCGACAATGCCCCAGGTGAGCCAGCGGGGAAACAACGGCCGTTTGGCTACCAACTGCGGCCCGGCCAAGGCGCCAATCATCAACAGCAGGCCGCCCAAAACGTTGGGGTCCACTGAAGTGCTGATAGCCCGCTCAGACAGCTCTGGGTTTTCTTCGATGTAGCGGATGACCCAGCCACCAGGGTAGCCAACACGCGTGAGAAAATTGAGAATGGTGTTGGTTGTGTCCTCTGGCAACAGCCAGAAAACAATGCCCAAAACGGCCGCCCCAGCCCCCGCCAGCAGCACTACCTTCACCATGCGTTCCAGCCGCGCCTGCGTGCGGCAATAGTCCACAATGACGTAAACGAAACCCAGACTGAGCAGCAGCTCGGCAAACTTACGCAGCAGCGTCGGGGTGAGCGGACCATTGGCCAGCCCAAAAATGAAGGCAAAGATGGCGACCAGAATAAACACAAGCAGCGGCAGGGCAATGGGTGCCGTCACCAAATCGCGCTGCTGTCCGGTCACAATTCCCAGCAGCCAGACGCCAATCACGGCTCCCAGCGCCAGATCAAGGAAGGTGGGCGTGAGGCCGATATCCACCGGCAACGTGGCAAAGGGCAGCAGGCACACCACGGCAATGACGCCCCAAAAGCCAATTTCGATATCGCGTAGGACAACAAAAGCTGTAACAACTGCCAGGATAAAGGCCAGCCCGGCCAACGGACCACCAAAGCCCAGGATGAGACCGCCGAGCACGGCCGTTCCGCCCACCAATATCCCCAGCGCCCACGGAGAACGAGCAGGATTCATGGTATCCGGGTTACGCAGCCAACTTTTTTCAGTTTTGGTTTTCTGTGATGCCGTTGCCATTAATCAATAAATCCTTGGATGATTTGGTACAGTTTTTCCATAATTTTCCGCAAGTTACTCAGTAACGCGAAGCAGGGTCAATCGCAGGAAATCATCGGTGGGACGGCCGTCTGCGGCGATAATCTGCAAGCGATTAAACTGCCCTTCTTCAACCGTATACAGTCCAATAATAACTGGATACACTTTGGCAGGCGTATCAGAACTCAGCGGCAGACTCATTTGCACCATTTGTAGATCACGTTCTGCCCAGCTAGAAGTTGGCTGGCTCAAGTCCTGGCTGGCCCAACGCGTGGTGTCTTCATCGACAACCTGGGCGAAGATGGTGTAGTCGGTGGTTAACGGCCGTTTCGCCCGCCAATATAAAGTCAAATCAACCGTATCACCCGCCGCCACCTGCCGTGGACTCAGCGCAAAGCCCACCAGTTCCAGCTCGTTTTCAAAGTTGACCAGCGTGGGGTTGGGCACGTCGCCCGGCGCGGGTTCCAATGAAATTATATCTAATACGACGGAATCCTGTCCGCCAGTCAGGGGCAATCGCTCAAAACTAGTAAAATCGTACAGGCCCACTGTAAGCTCAAGTTTTGCCGGGGCAACGGCCGTTTCTGGAATCTGAAGCTGATAATAGTTAATAATTGTTTCGCCTGGCTCCAGCAGCGTGGTCGGCTGCAGACCCTGATCCAAAAACATGTCGCGCTGAGCAATCGGCACGCCAATGACCGGATCGTTCAGGTGCACAAAAACACTCCAATTGCGTTCCATGGGCGCCAAAACTTCCCATTCCAGCAGCAGATCGACCGTGTCGCCGGGCTGGTAAACAGTTTTTTGTTGGAAAACGACCGTTTGCCCAATCTCATAGCCCACCAATCGCAGCCGGTCGGCAAAGTTGGCATTCGCTGGCTGCTGAACAAGCCAGGGCGCCGTGTACCTGTGCAAGGCATAAGCCGGACGAATCCAGGCCCACGGAGCCAGGGCAGCCAGAACGAATAAAAAGGCCGCTACACCAAAAATCACCTTCTTGCCAAACGGCCGTGGCAGCCAGCCAACCAATCCAGCCACCAGCAGCACGTTGATGGCCGAAATGGCCGTAAACACCAACCGCCCCTGGGATGACCACGTCGTTGTTGCCCACTGAATGAGCCCAATAACCACGGCAGCAACAAAAAGCAGGCAAACAACAAGGGCAAATTTAGCGGCGACAAAATCTAAGAGACTGGAGATTAGAGATTGGAGACTAATTTCAGTCTCTAACCTCCAGTCTCTAATTTCTCGTACAAAATATATTACAAACCCCAACACCCCAGCTATCACCACGCCATTCAAAACGTGATAGATCCACACCGGCATGGGCACGTTGACGCCGCCAAAAAGCCCCCAGTAAGAAAGCATAAAGCCCCAGCGCTCGCTCCACAGCTGGGCCAGCGAAGCAGGATGCGCCCGCTGCCCCAGAACGGCAATAAAGGCATTCCAGCCTAAAAAGTCACCGTACAGCACAATATTGCGCCAGTACCACCAGCCAGCAATTAAAATAACGGGCAGCAAAAGGATGAGGAAGGAAACGGCCGTCCACCCCAAGTTCCGCAAAATCTCTCTCCAAAAACCCTCTCTGCGCCCCTCTGCGCCTTCTCCGTGCTCCTCTGCGTCCCGCTTTTCCCGCCAATATGCTATAAAAATCGTCCCGAAAGCCAGCGGCTGCAGCCCGAAGGTCCCCTCTTTCGTCAGAATTGCCAGGCCGATGACCACGCCGATGGTGAGCCAGGTTTTCCAGTAAACCGTTATCGGTAATCCGTTATCGGTAATCCGTGAGCCGTAATCCGTTAACCGTTTACCGAACACCGAATACTGATTACCGACCGCTCTGATCATCAACAACATCGCCAAAGACGCCAGCGGAATGGCCAAATTATCATTATTTACCGCGCCGCTGATGAAGAGAAACATGGGGGTGAAGGCGTTAAGCGCCGCCGCGCCGAGGGCAATTTCCGGCCGGTTGGGGGCCAGTTCTTTGCCAATGAGGTAAGTGAGGTAAACGGTAACGGCACCAAGCAGCACCGAAAATAGGCGCACGATGCGCATGGCAAGCAGCGTGCCCTGCCACGGGTTCCACTCTGGATTGTGGATGGTGAGGTTGATGTTGCCGTCGGCGGTAAGAATACCATTATCGACGTGCGGATTTTCCCAGCGAACGGCCTCCATGTCGCTGGTATCTATCCAAAAGGTAAGGGCCGCGCCAAGGTAGTAATAGAGCGGGGGCTGACTGGCTTCCTGCTTCCACGGACCGGCCAGTGCCGGATCAAACACCTGCACCGGCAGCGGATTGCCGTCGGCCAGATGGCGGATCATGGGATAGTGCCAAAGCTCGTCCGAGGCTTCGAAAACAGGGGTAACAAGGGCATAGACACTGCCCAAGACGATAAATAGCCCCAGTATGAGACTCAGCCAGCGTTTTTCGGTAGGATTTTCGTCCATAGCGGGCTGATTGTACCCATCTGAGGCTATGCTGCCACCTGCGTTCAGGCTACTTTTACGGTACGGCCGTTTTTCAGTAATTAGTGATCGGTAAACCAGTAATCAGTACCCAGTTAGCGTGGCGAAGGCGGCTCCGGCAGCGGCAACGGTCTTGTGAATTTCTGTCGCGGTGTGCTGCGTAGATAAGAACCCTGCTTCAAATTGTGATGGCGCTAGATAGACACCACGAGCCAGCATTTGCCAGAAGTAGGCTGCAAAGCGATCCGTGTTTGCCTGGCTGGCCGTCTCCCAATTTATCACAGGCTGATCGGCAAAAAACAGGCCAAACATTGTGCCAACCCGATTTTGTTGGATGGTGACGCCTGCTTCTTTGGCTGCTGCCGCCAGCCCATTCATCAGCTGCGTTCCCCGCGTCTCCAGTTCATCCCAGACGCCCGGCTCTTGCAGGGCTTTTAGCGTCTCAATGCCTGCTGTCATTGCCAGGGGATTGCCCGACAGCGTGCCCGCCTGGTACATGGGCCCCACAGGTGCCACCTGCTCCATAATATCGCGCCGGCCGCCGTAGGCGCCCACCGGCAGACCGCCCCCAATCACTTTGCCCAGCGCCGTAATGTCTGGTTGGATGTCGTATAAAGTCTGCGCCCCGCCGGGATGCACGCGGAAGCCGGTCATCACCTCATCAAAGATTAGCAGCGCACCTTCATTAGCGGTCACTTCGCGCAAGCCAGTCAAAAAGCCTTCAACCGGCGGCACCAGACCCATGTTGCCGCTCACCGGTTCCACAATAGCGGCCGCAATTTCCCCTGGAAATTGAGCAAACAGCTGCTTCACTGCTTCAATATCGTTGTATGGCGCCACTAATGTGTCGGCCGTGGTGGCTTTGGGCACGCCGGGCGAATCGGGCAGGCCCAGCG
Source organism: Promineifilaceae bacterium (SeqCode) (assembly GCA_041987425.1). Taxonomy (GTDB): domain Bacteria; phylum Chloroflexota; class Anaerolineae; order Promineifilales; family Promineifilaceae; genus Leptofilum. The sequence goes on from JBHIWP010000184.1 coordinate 10,747, forward strand.
TAGCTACGCCGGACCCGGCCTGCACCAGCAGCATATCAGCGTGACCATGATAATTTCCACGGAACTTGACGATTTTGCTGCGCCCGGTAAAAGCCCGCGCCAGTCTCAGGGCGCTCATGGTGGCTTCGGTGCCAGAGTTCACGAAGCGAATCATTTCGATGTTGGGCATGAGGGTCATGACCTGCCGTGCCAGTTCATTCTCTAGCGGGCTGGGTGCGCCGTAGCTGGTTCCTTGGGTAACGGCCGTTTGCAATGCCTGCACCACCCGCGGATGGGCATGGCCCAAAATGAGTGGTCCCCAAGAAAGTACATAATCAATGTAGCGATTGCCATCTACATCGGTCAGATAGGCGCCTTCGCCTCGCACCGGACGCACATCGCACCGGGGGTAAACGGGCATCAGCGGCGTGATCGTCATGGGCTACACCTTTCAACAAAGACAAAAGTAAAAAGGCGACCCCGA
>JBHIWP010000185.1:0-11174 GCA_041987425.1 Promineifilaceae bacterium (SeqCode)
CGTCCAAAATTGAGTACATCTTGACCATATGAACATTATTAACAGGAGTAATGTTATATTGCCATCAACCTTAAACTCAGTATAATCAGAGAAAATGCCCATGATGGTAAAAGAAAGTGAGGACGAAGAGTTTTGAGTGACAACGTAGCAAATTTAGGAGGGGGCGAACAAGTCCACCCAATGGAGTTTCTGCTGGCCGAGGAGCTAAACCTACCTACAATTGGTGAAACGCGACAAGGCTGGGTAATCGAGCATCGTAATAATGCAATCCTGATCGATATTGGTGCCAAGTCTGAAGGGGTCATTTCTGGCTCTGAATTACAAAGTATGGATGATGAAACCCGCGAGCAGCTAGCCGTCGGTAATGAAGTCTCCGTATATGTCGTCAATACAGAAGATCAGCACGGAAATGTGGTTGTTTCTTACGCAAAGGCAGCTGAAGAGCTCGATTGGACAACGGCAGAAGAATTAATGGCCTCCCAAGATGTTTTCAAGGGAAAGGTCATCGGCCAAAACAAAGGTGGTCTTTTAGTCAAATTAGGCCAGCTGCGCGGCTTCGTTCCAAACTCACAAATCAGCCGCCGCCGCCGTTCTGACGACAGTCAAAAAGCCAAACTTATAAATACCACAATTCAAACGAAGGTTATTGAGGTAGATCGTAAGAGAGGCCGGTTAATATTGTCTGAACGCGCCGCAGAAAAGGAAGCGCGACAGGCAAAACGGGCCGAATTATTGGCAACGTTGGAAGAAGGCACCGTTTTGCAAGGACGGGTTATCAATTTGGCTGATTTTGGTGCTTTTATCGACGTGGGTGGTGTTGAAGGCTTGGTTCATCTTTCTGAACTAAGCTGGAAAAGAGTCAATGCCCCGACAGACGTGTTAAAAGTTGGTGATGAAGTTGAGGTTTATGTTCTCAATATCGACCAGGAACGCGAACGGCTTGCCCTCAGTCTAAAGCGGCTTGAAGCTGACCCATGGACCATTATTGATGAATATTACCAGGTTGGGCAACTGCTTGAGGCATCCATCACCAAGTTAACAAAGTATGGTGCATTTGCTCGACTTGATGATGAGTATGCTCTGGAAGGTTTGATTCATATATCAGAATTGTCTGAGAATCATGTGACTCATCCGAAAGATGTTGTACAACCATCACAGACAGTAACAGTCCGCATTATTCGTGTGGACAAAGACCAACGACAGTTGGGGCTAAGTATTAAACAAGTTGTTTCTGACAAATTCGTTGAGTCAGACCTGGAAAAATTAACAACTATCCAAGAGTAGTCAGGTGGGTGGGGAGCCACCGCTGACGCTGGAAAGTTGTTCACCTGGTCTGAATTCACGAATGGTGAGAACCGAGGTGAGCACGGGTGAACTCTAAAAATTGGGAACGTTTTACGCAACGCGCCAGACGCGTTCTAAGTTTAGCTCAAGAAGAAGCTGAACGATTAAATCATAATTATATTGGCAGTGAGCATGTTCTAATTGGGCTCCTCCGCGAAGAAGGTGGTGTTGCAGGACGTGTGTTAAGGGAGCTTGGCCTGGATGCAGTGCGCGTTCAGGCGATGGTCGAACGATTATCAGGCGGGCCAGGAACCAGAACCCCATTTACAAAAATTGAGCTTTCTCCCAGCACAAAGCGCGTGCTGGAGTTAGCGGTGGAAGAAGCCCGCCGCATGGGGCAGCATTACATCAGCACAGAGCATCTGCTGCTGGGTTTGGCTCGCCAAAATGAAGGGCTTGCGATTGATGTCTTGCGCAAATTTGGCATTAGTGCAGAACAAATTCGGCGTCAAACGCGCCGAATGCTGCGGGAAAGTCCAGTTGCTACGAGCGAAGGCAGCAGCAGCACCCCCCGCCGCTCTGCGAAAAAGGAAAAAAGCAAAACGCCAATGGTCGATCAACTGGCCACCGATCTTACAGCCCTGGCAGAGGAAAACAAGCTCGATCCTGTCATTGGGCGAAGCACTGAAATCGAGCGCGTCATCCAGATTTTAGCCCGCCGCACTAAAAACAATCCCGCACTCATTGGCCAGCCTGGCGTCGGTAAAACAGCAATTATTGAAGGACTGGCCCAGCGCATTATAGACGGCCGTGTGCCCGATATCCTGCACAACAAGCGCGTCCTACAGCTGGATGTGGGCAGCCTGGTGGCTGGCACCATGTACCGTGGACAGTTTGAAGAACGCCTCAAGCGCGTGATCGAAGAACTGAAGTCAAGCGATGCTATCCTCTTCATTGATGAGGTGCATATGCTGGTTGGCGCCGGTTCTGCAGGCAGTTCCGTTGACGCAGCCAATATTTTGAAGCCTGCGCTGGCCCGGGGTGAGCTACAAACGATTGGGGCCACAACCCTGGAAGAATACCGCAAGTATATTGAAAGTGATGCCGCTTTAGAGCGTCGCTTCCAACCAATTCATGTGGATGAGCCATCCCCAGAAGAAAGTATTGAAATTTTGCACGGCATCAAAGGTGCCTACGAAAAGCACCATAATCTGTTTATTACGGAAGAAGCAATTGATGCGGCCGTTCACCTGTCAACGCGCTATGTCACTGATCGGTTTTTGCCAGACAAGGCCATCGATCTAATTGACGAAAGCGCCTCGCGGGTGCGCATGTACCGCGTGCCGCAGCCAGCGGACATTCGCGAAGCTTACGACAACCTGCGCGACATTCGTACGGAGCGGGTTGTTGCGGAAGACGAAGGTCGCACTGAAGATGTGATGCATCTGAACGAACGCGAAGAAGAAATTCAGCGCCAGCTCGATCAGCTGCGGGCCGGAAGCGCCGAGCAAGAAAAGTCGGTGAGCGTAACGGCCGAAGATATTGCCGAAGTGCTGTCCATGTGGACAGGCATTCCCATTTACCAGTTTACCCAAGAAGAGTCGACACGCCTGCTGGAAATGGAAGAAGATTTGCGCAAGCACATTGTGGGCCAGGGCGAAGCCATTGAGGCGATTGCCAAAGCGGTCCGCCGCGCGCGTGCCGGTCTTAAAGACCCGCAGCGACCCATTGGCTCTTTCATTTTCCTGGGTCCCACTGGAGTGGGCAAAACGGAGCTCACCAAAGCGCTGGCCAAGTTCCTGTTTGGCAGTGAAGATGCATTGGTTCAGCTAGACATGTCTGAATTCATGGAACGGCACAACGTCGCCCGGCTGGTTGGTTCGCCTCCCGGTTACGTGGGCTACGAAGACGCCGGGCAGCTTACGGAAGCTGTGCGTAGACGGCCGTATTCCATCATTGTCTTTGACGAGATCGAAAAGGCACACCCGGAGACGTTCAACATTTTGTTGCAGATCATGGAAGAAGGCCATCTGTCTGATGCCAAAGGACAGAAGATCAACTTCCGCAACACCATCATTATCATGACGTCTAACGTGGGGGCAGACACCATCCGCCGTGGTCCAAACCTCGGTTTTGCCTTCCAGCGAGATGACTCTACGCTGCAACAAGACCTGCATAAAGAAATGCGCAAGACACTAATGGACGAGCTGAAGCGACAGTTCCGCCCTGAGTTCATCAACCGGGTAGACAGCATCATCGTCTTCCGTCAGCTTTCGAAAGAAAACATTCGGCAGATCGTGGACATCATTCTCTTAGAAGTTAATGACCGTTTGGCTGAGCATGACCTTTCTATTACGGCAACGGATGCTGCCAGAGACTGGTTGGGCGAACATGGCTACGATGCTGAATTTGGGGCACGGCCGTTGCGCCGCCTCATTCAAACAGAAGTGGAAGACCGCTTATCAGACGCCGTTTTAGCTGGCCGCTTTTCAGCAGATGATGTGGTCGCCATAGATGTTGAAGGTGATGAGATCGTCTTGAAGCATGAAAAGGAAGCAGCCTTGCCCGCGACCTCATAAAGTCGGAAAGCTGCAATTAGGTTAAGTCAACAAAAAGCCCCGGCAACTGTCTGTCGGGGCTTTTTCTTATCTTTTTTGTGATTAGGGCTTCAGAAACAAGCCCGCTGCGGCTAACTTACATTATTCACAAGGTGGAATGTAAAGCACCTGCCCCACCTTTATCAAGTGATAATTGTAAATCCTATTTGAATCTGCTAAAAACTTTGTCTCCAGCCCGTACTTGGCAGCAATTTGGCCCATCGTTTCTCCAGCTTGCACAATATGAATAGCCCTTGTACTCACGGGGGAAATATGACCGCCCCGCCCCATTGGTTCGGGAGTATAGGTTGGCGGCAAAGTAGGCGTTGCTGTTACTTCAACACGCGGTGCTTCTTCTTCGGCCGTTTCCTGGGCCGTTTCTGTACTGCCGTTATCTGTATTATTTTGCAACTGGCTGCAGGCAACGGCCGTAAGCGAAAGAAGCAAAATAAAAATCAAATATTTACGCATAATATCTCCTCATTTGCCTGACGAGAGCCAGAGTTTAGAAAGACTCTCGCTAGAAAATGCCCATTGCACTGGGTAAAACTTTCCACTCTAGAGAAATTAAGTCCTCTGCACAAACCTAATTCTTGTGGCTAGTTAAACATAATCCAAGCCATTATAACAGAGACAAATTGATTTTTGAAGAAGCAATAATGACCTTATGGTAATATGCAAAAGTGGGTATGCTCTTGAAAATAAAGTGCTTGACCCGCCCACAATTACATATAACCATACATAAAGTGGCGGGAGAAGTCAAAGCAGGCCCCATGTAACATATGTTTCTCACAAAAAAACTGACCCCAAAAGAGGCAGAGAAAAACGTTAGGAATTATGTACTAATCAATGACGTGAAGAACGCGCAAATATTGTCGCGTTGCGGCTGTGGGAACCCCTATAATTTTGCTCAATGATACCTAAAACGATCGGTCGTTACCGAATCAAAGCAGAACTCGGTCGTGGCGGGATGTCAACAGTTTACCTGGCACATGATCCACGGTTTGAGCGGGATGTTGCCATCAAACTGCTGCCACTCGAGCTACTTCACCAGCCCACCTTCCGTCGTCGTTTCGAGCGGGAGGCTAAAGTGGTTGCGTCACTTGATCATCCCGCGATAGTGCCGGTTTACGATTTTGGCGAGGAAGATGGGCAGCCATTCCTGGTCATGCGCTTTATGACGGGTGGCTCTTTGGGAGAACGGCTTAAGCAAGGATCTATCTCTATTGCCGAGGCTTCCCGCATCGTTACCAAACTTGCACCTGCCCTGGATGAAGTTCACACTCACGGGGTAATCCACCGCGATCTAAAACCCAGCAACATTTTGTTTGACCAGCGCAATGAGCCGTACATTTCTGATTTTGGCACGGCAAAGCTCAAGTACGCCCACACCAAGCTCACCGACACAGGCGGCGCGGTAGGTACACCGGCTTACATGAGTCCAGAACAAATTCAAGGTGACCGAGAGCTGGATGCCCGTTCCGACATCTATACGCTTGGGGTCATCCTTTTTGAGATGCTCACGGGTAAGCATCCCTACCAGACGAACACGCCGATTGCCGTTGCCGTAAAGCACATGTTTGAGCCAGTACCCAACCTGCAGGAGATGGAACCCACCCTGCCGACTGCCTGCCAGGAGGTTATTGTGCGGGCAATGGCTAAACAAAAAGAGGAGCGCTTTCATACGGCCGTTGAATTTGCCGCCGCACTCCAGGAAGTAGCCCAAATTGTGGGGGACTCTCACAAGCTGACCCTGGCAAAAAAGGCACCGGGGCAGCGATACGCGCTCATTATTGCCAACTACGAATACGAAGATCCAACCCTGGCGCAACTGATTAAGCCCACGGCAAACATTCACACATTGGCCTATGTTTTGCAAAATCCGGCCGTTGGCGGCTTCCTTGAAGTAAATACCCTGATTAACGAATCTGCCGACGGCGTGCGTCGGGCTATTTCCCAGTTTTTTGCCGACCGCAGCAAGGATGACCTGCTGCTACTTTACTTTATGGGCCATGCGGCGCTTGGAACCAGAGGGCAGCTTTATCTGGCCGTAAAAGACACCGAGCATGAGCTGCTGCGCGGTACGGCAATTCCGGCTCGCTTTATCGCCGACGAGATGGACAACAGCCTCTCTGAGCAGCAAATCCTGGTAATGGATTGTTACTACAGTGACACTGTCGCTTCCGAGTCTTCTGGAACCGTAGGGCGAGATGTAAACACCTCCGATACCTTTGCCCACAACGGATTCAAACGCGTTGTGCTAACTGCCAACGACAGCACGCAGTACAACTGGGCAAAAGGCAGCGTGCAGGGCCAGGCTCAACCCTCTTTGTTTACCGAGCATTTTGTCCAGGGCTTGCTGAGTGGCGCAGCTGATGCAGACCACGATGGCAAAATCACGATTGATGATCTGTTTGCTTATGTAAAGCAGCAGCTGGCAGAAGCCGTTTCAGACAGACCTTCCCAGGTGCCCCGCAAATGGGTTCCCTATGCCTACCAGGATGCGTCTAACTTGGTGATTGCCTGTAACCCAAATTACGAGATCGCCCGGGTTATCGAACACGAGAAAGTTTCTGTTGGAGGCTCAGAGCACACATCGCCAGACGCTGAAACTTATCCTGTGTCCCTCGCGCCTCTGCTCTCGCAGCTAATCCAGCGACCCGCCCTATGGCTGGCTGGGCTCGCCTTACTGGCGACAGTCATTATTGTGATGCTTGCCGGACAACCCTGGCGCGTAGGGGCAGAAAGCCTGGCAGAGGCTACAGATACTACGCATTTAACGGCCGTTACCCAAACCAGCCCAGCATCAACACTCGCAAATTTAGAAGATTCGCTTACGGGAACGGCCGCTTCCAGCCAAATTTCCGTTACGAAAACGCCCACCAGCGAGTCTGATGCACAGCCCACAGCCTCGCCCAGCCCAACCCCTACGCAGTCGCCGACGCCCTCCATTGAGCCAGACAACACGGCCGTATCAGAGCAAAGCGCTCCACCCACCGCCACGGCCTTACTTTCTTCCAGCCTCTTCTTAAGCCCGGACAGCGATGCCCAGGAGGTAACCTTTATCTCTGTTGGCGAGTCCGTAACCATTTTAGGACGCTCAGAATTAGGGGAGTGGCTGTACGTGCAAACGAGTGCAGGCCAGGAAGGCTTTGTCTATGGGCCACGCTTAGATTGGTCCGGCGATTTCGAGACTTTGACGGTGGTCACAGATACAATCGCCTTCAACGACAACCTGGTTCCTGCAACCAGCGACGCTTGCGCTGGCAGCCCATGCCCCCCGCTCACCCTGACGCTTTACCCTTTGCCGGGAACGCGCTGCGAACCCACTGCTAAATATCGCACGCTCTTCATAGAGGGCGACGGTGGAAACGGCCGTTACACTTACTACTGGAATAATATAAAAGTGGGTGGGCCTACCGGGGAAGGATTTGGCTTTGAAGTCAGCAGCCTGGATGGCTCGCCCGTCATCGGAACCGGCAAGATTGTCTCAGGCGATGGACAGGTCTCTGAAAAAGAGCTGTTCGTTTCTGACTTCAAGTGCAATTAGTGCAGAATAAACAACTGCCTGTCGACCGCTTTTTCAGCGGGACTTTCGTTTTCCAGGTTGACAATCGTCCTTCCCTTTGTTAAACTGCCGCCCTATGAACACAAGCTCAAGCGCAATCATCATTCTGAAGAAGGCCAAGAAGCAAAACAGGGACCAATACGTCATTTGGTAGTTGTGCTTGCCTGAATTAGCTTTTCAAGCGCCCCACCGATGACGGTGGGGCGCTTTTTATTTCTTTATATTTTTTGTGAAGACAAATGAATCAACCGTTTATTAGCAGCAAGAAGCAGAACAAGAAGAACCAGCCAGATCATTTCTGGTGAGTCTTGCTTGCTGCTTATTTACCGCAAGAATCGTCTTTTCAGGCGGGCTTACCAGAAAATGGTGAGCCCGCCTTTTTTATTTTTGCGACTGTTAAGGTCGCAGCCAAATGGAGGTTTAACTCATGGAAACTGTAAATTGTGTGGAATGTGCCGGTGAAGTAGAAGTTGCCAACGATGCGATGATTTGCGAAATCGTAGAATGTCCCGAATGCGGCGCGGAGCTTGAGGTGACAAATAACAATCCGCTCGCCCTGGCACTGGCTCCAGAAATTGAAGAGGATTGGGGAGAATAACTAATGCGCGTGGGAATCTTATTTTCGCGAATTCGCCTGGAAGAGAAGCTCATTGTGCAGGCGCTGGAAGCACGCGGCGTGGCCTATGAGATGATTGACGTGCGCGAGGCTGTGTTTGATCTGGAACGGCCGTCTACCTGGCAGCAATATGATGTCATCCTGGAGCGGTGCGTCAGCCATTCGCGGGCACAGGCAGCCCTGCAAATTTTGGGCATGTGGGGTATCCCCTGTGTCAATAATGCCCAGGTAGCCCAGATTTGCGGCAGCAAGCTAGAAACATCGCTGGCGCTGCTCGGTGCCGGGGTGCCAACGCCACGCGTGCAAATTGCCACCACGCCTGAAGCGGCCATCGACGCCATCGAAACAATGGGCTACCCGGTTGTCCTCAAACCGGCCATAGGATCATGGGGGCGCCTGCTGGCCAAGGTCAATGATCGCGAAGCAGCCGAGGCCCTGTTGGAACACAAAAGCACGCTTGGTTCTTACCAACACTCCATCTTCTACATTCAAGACTATATTGCCAAGCCAGACCGCGACATCCGCAGCTTTGTGGTAGGGGAAGAAACCATTTGCGCCATCACGCGCCACTCGGCCCACTGGATTACCAACACAGCGCGCGGCGGCACGGCCGAAAACTGCCCCGTCACGCCAGAACTGGACCAGCTTTCGCAAGCAGCGGCGCGGGCAGTGGGTGGCGGTGTCGTGGCCGTTGACCTGCTGGAGGATGCGAACGGCCGTCTGCTCGTGAACGAAGTCAACTACACCATGGAGTTCCGCAACAGCATCGAGCCTACGGGCATAGATATTCCGGGGCGAATTGTAGACTACGTGCTGCAAGTGGGTGAACGTGCCGTTGCTGGGCCAACGAACACACGCCTTCGCAATGGAGCAGTCCAATGACCGTCAACGTCTCGATTGTCGGTGGTTCTGGCTACGTGGGCGGCGAACTGCTGCGGCTGCTGCTGGGGCATCCCTGGGCAAACGTGCAGCAAATCACCTCCCAACAGCACGCAGGCAGCTATGTGCATGGCATCCACCCCAACCTGCGCGGGGCGAGCGGCGCAGACCGGCTCAAGTTCAGTTCAATTGACGCGTTAGAACCGTGCGATCTACTCTTTCTGGCGCTGCCCCACGGCCGCGCTGCCGAGCAAATCGACCACTTTGCCAGCCTGGCAGAGCGCATCATTGACCTCTCGGCCGACTTTCGCCTGAATGACCCGGCTTTGTACGAGGAGTGGTACGGCCGTTGCCACCCGACTCCCCAATGGCTGAGCAAATTTGTTTATGGCCTGCCCGAACTTCATCGTTCGGAACTGCGCGACGCGCGGTACGCCAGCGGCGTAGGCTGCAACGCTACGGCCGTAAACCTGGCCCTGTTCCCATTTGCCCTTCATCAGCTAATCACGCAGGCAGTCATCGAGGTGAAAGTCGGCTCGTCTGAGGGCGGCAACAGCTTCAGCGCCGCCAGCCACCACCCAGAACGCAGCGGCGCGCTGCGCTCCTTTGCCCCCACTGGCCACCGCCACCAGTCCGAGATTATTCAGGCGCTTGGCCGATTCGACCTACATTTTTCGGCAACGGCCGTGGAGCTGGTGCGCGGCGTTTTGTGTACGGCTCACGTCTTCTTAAATCAGGATTTAACTGAAAAAGAAATTTGGCAGCTGTACCGCGACGCATACGCTAACCAGCCATTTGTGCGAATCGTGAAAGAGCGCAAAGGCATTTACCGCTACCCGGAACCCAAAATTCTGGCTGGCAGCAACTTCTGCGACGTCGGCTTTGCCAAAGACGAACGCAGTGGGCGGCTGGTGGTGATCAGCGCCCTCGACAACTTGATGAAGGGCGCGGCAGGAACGGCCGTTCAGGCGATGAATCTAATGCTGGATTACCCAGAAACTACCGGCCTCACCTTCACCGGCCTGCACCCCATTTAGTGAATGGCCCGCAGATGAACGCTGATAAACGCAGATTTTATCGCTGCGCCACCGCGACTATGCGTTAATTTATTAAGGAGAAGCGAGATGATTATTATAAAAATTGGCGGCGGCGAAGGCATCAACTACGACGCCGTTTGTGACGACATTGCCCACCTGTGGCAAGAAGGGCAGCAGCTCATTTTAATTCATGGCGGCTCGCACCGCACCAACCAGCTGGGCAAAGCGTTGGGACACCCACCACGGTTTGTCACCTCCCCTTCTGGCTACACCAGCCGCCTGACCGACCGGGCCACACTGGAAATATTCCAGATGGTGTACTGCGGCCAGATCAACAAATCGCTGGTAGAACGCCTGCAGCGACGCGGCGTGAACGCGGTCGGCCTATCGGGGATTGACGGCCGTATCTGGCAAGGTCCGCGCAAAGAGGTAATCAAGGTGGTGGAAAACGGCCGTACCCGGCTCATTCGTGACAACTTAACCGGCAAAGTGACTCAGGTCGACCGTCCCTTTCTGCAAAACCTGCTCGCCGCGGGCTGCCTGCCGGTACTCACCCCGCCCGCCATCAGCTTCGACGGCGAAGCCATGAATGTAGACGGCGACCGGGCCGCAGCGGCCACCGCCGCCGCCTTCCGCGCCGGAGAACTTCTCATCCTTTCCAACGTGCCCGGGGTGCTGCGTCACTTCCCCGATGAAAGCAGCCTTATCCGCCAGATGCAGCCCCAGCAGAATGAGCAAGTAGCGGAGGCTCACGCTCAGGGCCGAATGCGCATCAAGCTGCTGGCCGCCCAGGAAGCGCTGGCGCAAGGCGTGCGCCGCGTGGTGCTGGGCGACGCGCGTGGGCCGCAGCCAATCTTGCGCGCGCTGGATGGCCAGGGTACGGTTATCGCCCGGCCGCAGCCAGAGGCGGCCCCATGAGTGCAATTATCCAGCAAGAAGACCGGTTTAGCAGTGGCGTCTACGCCAAACGGCCCATCGCCATTTCGCGTGGGGAAGGCGCAACGATTTGGGATGAAAACGGCCGTGCCCACCTCGATTGCGCTGCCGGGATTGGCGTGGCCAACCTGGGGCACTGTCATCCGCAAGTGGTGGCAGCGATCTCGGCGCAAGCAGCGCGGCTGATCACCTGCCAGGAGATGTTCTATAACGACCAGCGCGCCCAATTCCCGGCGCGCCTGGCCGACGCCCTTCCC
>JBHIWP010000186.1:0-11132 GCA_041987425.1 Promineifilaceae bacterium (SeqCode)
TGCAGGGAAAATACCTTTATTTATATTCTTCTTTGCGATCTCACCATAGGTGAGCGTTTTGCTTGCGTCATCGCGGGCGGTGATGCGGCCAGCGGCCGCGGTGAGGCTGGCAACCGGCAGGCCAAGCTGGCTGGCGGCTTCGCGGCGAAGCATTTCGCGCAGCGTAGCCGCCGCTTCACGAATGGGGGTGAAATTGTTGGCGACAGAGTTGCTGTTGGCCGTGCCAAACTCATCGCCTGGCCCTGTGGCGGTGCTGCCCTGCACCACCTCAATTTGCTGCCACTCAACTTCCAGCTCTTCAGCGGCAATCTGGGCAAGGGCCGTGTGCACGCCCTGGCCCATCTCAACTTTGGGCGAAAAGAAGCGGACGCGGTTGTCGGCCGTTACTTCAAACCAGGTGGTGGGCGGGGCGACGATGCCGCCGAAAGGTTCGCTTGTTGCCAGATAGTCGGCGATGGCGCGGCGGGTCAGGCCCAGGCCCAGCGGCACGCCTACCGCCACGGCGGCCGTGGCGCCCAGGCCAATCAGAAAGCCTCGGCGGGAGATGCGCCATTTTTTAACGTCGCTTTGGGGAGACTGCTTTTGGGTGGTCATACGGCCGTATCCTCTCCAGCCGCCAACGTTTCGGCTGCCTTTGCCACCGCACTCTTAATGCGATGGTAGCAGCCGCAGCGACAGTAAATTTCGTTCATCGCTTCGGCAATATCTGCCTCACCGGGCGCGGGATTTTGGGCCAGGAAAGCGGCAGCGGCCATCATTTGGCCGCTCATGCACCAGCCGCACTGGGGCACCTGGCCTTCCAGGAAGGCTTGCTGCACCGGGTGCATGACGCGCGATCCGTCTTCGGCTATTGTTGCCAGCCCTTCAATGGTGCGAATTTCCCCCGAGACGCTTGTAATTGGCGTCACGCAGCTGCGCACCGCTTCGCCATTCATATGGATCGTACAAGCGCCACAGATGCCCACCCCGCAGCCAAATTTAGTACCGATTAGCCCCAGTTCATCGCGCAGCACCCACAGCAGCGGGCGAGGCGGACTGTCGGCAACCTCGTACTCTGTATCATTGATCATTAATTTCATAATATTGCCCGTTCGTTATAAGATTGTACTATCGGCAAAAGCCTTTCTGCGCTCTTCCTTTGCCGGTTTATTCTAGCACGTAGCCAAAGGCGTGGGCGCCGTTGGCACATGATCTATAAGAGTTCTTATTTATGGGCTGGATACAAAAAGAAATTCAACTGTCGCCAAAATCGCGCGGCTTTCATTTGGTAACGAGTGAAATCAGGCAGCATCTGCCAGAACTGGGCGATTTTCGCATTGGTCTGGCGCACATTTTTATTCAGCATACCTCGGCCTCGCTGGCGCTGAACGAAAACGCCGACCCCACCGTGCGGCAGGATATGGAGCGTCACTTTAACGAACTGGCCCCAGAAAACGCGCCTTATTTTGTGCACACCTCCGAAGGGCCCGATGATATGCCTGCCCACATTAAGGCGGTGCTGCTGGGCAGTTCTGTGACGGTGCCAGTGCGGGACGGCCGTTTCCACCTGGGTACCTGGCAAGGCATCTATCTTTGCGAGCATCGCAACCGGGGCGGCAGCCGACGCCTGGTTATTACCATTCACGCAGAATAGCTGTCTCAATCAGTTTCGTCGCGCAGACTGGCGGGGGTGAAGCTATAAACTTTCTTCAGGGGTGGCAGCCAGGCGTATGCGGCCGTTTGCGTGGGGCGAGACTCAAAGCCAATGCGTCCTTTGATGTCGTAGCGCGACATGCCGCCCTTGATACGCTCGATTCCCAGATTGATGCACTGCTCGATGGCGGCGTAAATCAGCACGCGGTACAGGTTGTACGTCTGCGACAGCTCGTAGTCCAGGCCGATGGCGGCAAGCTGGGCCGTTTTTTGATCGTGCAGCATCAGCAGGCAAGCGGCCGTTTTGTCATCGTGAACGGCGCGCAGCAGCTTAAAGTGGTCATTGCCCAAAATGTTCTGGGCGTGGTCTAAGAATTGGGCGTTATAGAGCAGCTCGCTATGGTTTTTGTGGGCCACTTTTTCCAGAAGGGCATATACAGTGGCCGGATCGGTCGGTGGCTCGGTGGTGATGTGAATGCCTGCCCGCGCCACCTTTTTTTGCTGCTTGCGCAGGCTGTTGCGGTGGCTGCTTTTCAGCGACAGGACGTACGCTTCAAAGGTTGCCCATTCCAGGCACAAATCATTTTCCCAGATGCCTTCGCTGATGAAGAAGCCCGCACTTTCCAGGTGATGCAGCAGTGGCGTGTGCTGTGGCTGCTGCAGAAAAACCAGGCGCACCCCAGGAGCCAGGTGCCGCCGCATCAGCTGGCGGATGCCTTGGATGAGCAGGGGGAGCACGGCCGTTTCATCCGCGCCAGGGGCTACCGTAGGCGGCACCAAGAAGTTGAGCGGGTTGGTCGGGGCCATCACAATTTGGGCCAGGCGGCGCAGCCAGGGGGCGGCAAACGGCCCCGGCAATGGATACCGGTAAGCCGTAGCCACCCCCACCAGATTGCTGCCGTGCCAGACCGTCACAAATTTGGTCCAGGCGGGCGGCCATCCTTGAGCCTGGGAGGCTTGTTTATACTTTTGCCAACGGTATCCCTTCTGCAAGGAGTCGCCGGTTACAGCGTTCCACTGCTCTGGCTCAATCTCGTCAATGTGCCGGATCAATCTAAGGCGATAAGCAGGCATCAAATTATTTTGATCCTTACTGAATCCCCAATGGCTCCTTCAACCCCTCTAGCCAGCGAAAGTGGTGAAAAGCAATAAACAGGGCAATGAGAATGTGTACAGCAATAAAAATAAATGCTTCTTGCTTGGTGGGGTAATGCCCCAGGCGGACCTTTATGTGCGAGGCCCAGTCCCACACTTCAGGAATGGGATTGTATCTGCTGCCCGGTGCATGAGGGTTTAGCGTGAGGAACATCAAGTCCTCAAACCCGGAAAGCATGAGCGTGAGGGAGCCAAAGGCAATGCGTAATGTGTTGCCTACGCTGCCGCCACCCAGACGGTATACCAACGTAAAGCACAAAATCATCATCGGGGTGATGACCAGGGTTAGATAGTAGGTATTGCTTGCCTCATTAAAGGCTACATCAAAAAACAGCTTGGGGATGTAGAAGAAAAAGAAAAGGGCAAAGCAGCCAAAAACCAGCAGAACTTTTATGCCATTGAAGCGATCTAGCAAGGTGGGGTCAAACAGGGCAATGGCTATGGCGGCCAGGGCAAAGGGCAGCAGCTTAAAGAGGAAGATTGCCAGGCTTTTGACCTCGCGGTCAGGCGGCAGGGCAAAAAGGGCGAACAGCCCCACGGCCAGGGCGGCGATTCCAAAGCCAATGCTGTATTTCATTTGCAAACTGATTTCCATGTAACTCTTTCCTTTTTATTAGGCCATCAACTCTGGCTGTGGCGCAACCACGGGTTGTGTGACGGCAACAGAAAATTGATTCTCAAAAATATGCAGTATGTCTTCGATTTCATCCAAATGCGGGCTGGCTACCATGAAGTAGCCCAGGCGGTGATTGGCCTGGCTAAATGCCGTGACCGGATCGCCGGGCTGAACAAACAGGTGCTCTTCAACAAAGGCCGGGTGTTGGCGGATTGTGTCCAGATGCTGAAACTGCTCCAGAATGCCGGAAACGGCCGTCTTGATAATAAAAATACCGCCAATGTTTAGCTGAGCCGGTGCCGCTATCGTTTTGTCGTTCAGTTCTCCCAATGCCAGCTGCAGCGCCATATCGTAGGTGTCCCAGCCATAACATTGCCTGACTAAAAAGGGGAATCCATTGCCCGACAGCCTGGCTCCCATCTCCAAAAAGTAGACAGCGCCATCGCGCACTACAAAGTCCAGGTTTAGGGGACCATTTTCAATGCCAAACGTCTGGCAAATCTTGTTGACGCCATAAACCAGCTTTTGCTGTAGCGCCTCCGGCAGGGGCAGGCCCACCACGTGCTTCAATGTTAAAAAGTCTGGCGGGCCACTATGGTGGCGCTGGCTTACGGCCATCAGCTTGGTTTCACCGTGAAGGCGAAAAACTTCGATGCCACCATGAACACCCTCGATGTATTCCTCAACCAGAACGTGCTTTTGGGGGGAGTTGGCAAAGGCGCGAGCCAGGGCGGGGGCAAAGTCTATGGCCTCCTGCACGCAGGTCACGCCTTTGTTGCCAGAGGCGTCAATCGGTTTGACGATCAGCGGGAAGCCAATGGCTTGCGCGTAAGCTTCAAGCTCGGCGGGGTTCTGGCTGCTACGGCCGTGCGGGACGCGCACGCCCTGGTGATGCATCTGCTCGCAAAAGTATGCCTTGTTGCTTGAGGCTTCTACGGCCGTCTGGGTCAACAGTTTGGGCAAATTGTAGTAGTTAGTGAGGTAGTAAATGGCGCGGTGAAAAGAGTCGTTGCCGGGGGAGATAACGCCATCGGGGACCTGAGCGCCCAAAAGGCGGGCGATCTCTTCTCCGGTTGTGGTTTGGATGTGCAGAAAATGGTCGGCCCATGGCCTTGCTACCGAGTCCGAACGGCCGTCTGCGCCGATAATGGTCAGCCCACGCCGCCTGGCGGCTTTGTACATGGGCAGCTGGTCAGGCCCTGCGCCTAGAATCAGGATCGTTTTGTTCTTCTTGTTTTTATTCATGCAGTAAATCTCTCGTTTGGAAATCAATCTGGCACTGCGGAATATTAGATTCACGGACGTAGATCTGTTTGTAGTAGGGCTTGCTGGTAAACGGCCGTTTGACATACTCGCCCATGACCCCCAGCGAAACAAATTGCAGGGCCAGCAAGACGCTTACCCAGCCCAGAACAGCCTGGGCCGAGAGCCGGTCGAAGAAGATGGCGGCAAAAGCAACGAGCAATGCCGCCAGGGCAAATAGCCAGCTGAGCGACAACGGCCGTAGCGAGAATCCCCAGTATAGGTCCAGCGTGTGGTCACGGATGTGCCGCCAGCGCCATTTGGACTGGCCGGCACGCCTCTGGTGGTGTTCCGTCTCCACAAACGTGTAGTTGTGCGTCACGTAAGGAATGGTAGCGATGAAATATTGCGCCCGCGTGGGATGATTCACTACATCGCGGGCCACGCTGGTGCGCAGAACCCGGTACACCGATGCCCCCAGCGGAATATCGACGCCAAAAACCGTTTTGCCTAAAAACTGCTGAAAGCGCGTGCCCAGCACGCGATAGAGTGGGTCCTTGCGCTGTTTGCGCAGGCCAAAAACAACGTCCCACCCCTCTTGCGCCTTGGCAATCAGCTTATGGGCTTCCTCTGGGGGAGATTGCAGGTCGGCGTCAAACTGAATAGACCATTCAAACGCAGCATAGAGGTAGCCAATGCGAAATGCGGCGCAGTTGCCAAAATTACGCGAAAAGGAAATATATTTTACGTGAGGATCCTGAGCCGCTAATTCTTTAACAATTTTTAGCGTGTTGTCCGTGCTGCCGTCGTCGGTGATTACGATTTCGTAATCATCATAGGGCTGCAAAGCGGCCGTAATGCGCTCAACCGCATGACGAACATTCTCCTCCTCATTAAAGCAAGGCAATATAGCAGACAATCTCATTCTGTAACTTGTACTCCTTTATAATCGCAGGTCGCGTAGCAAAACAACCTGTTGGTTGCCAGGCATCATAGTGGGCTGTGATTACTGTTGCGTGAGCATCAGCTGCATTACTTTGTTAAGCAGTGGGTTACGCAGCTTGAGCAGGGCAGTGCGGCTTTCTAATCGAGCACCGAGCTGCTTTTTTAGGGTAAAAGAGGTGCCGCCAAGCTTTAGCTGCTGCACCCGTCGCTCAATGGCCACGCGCACCGTTTCGCTCATGAGCAGATGGTAGGCATAGTTGTTGCGGGTTTGCTCGTAATCTAATCCTGCCCACCGTACCAGCATCACGCCTTCACTAATGAACAGGGTCAGCGTACCAATCACAACGCCATCTTGCTGCGCTACCAGGTGAGCATAATCACACTCGTTCAGCAAGACGGCCGTTTGCCTGACCATTCGCGGATTAAAAGGATAGGCGCTGTCGTGATGCGTCGTTACTTCCCGAATTAGCTGCTCAATCCGGGCCTCATCTGTCTCCGCCAGCGAACATTCCCTTACCTGCACCCCAGCATCAGCCGCCCGGTTGCGCACCCGCCGAATTTCTGCCCGCTTTTTGCCCGGCAGCCACATCTGATAAGCGTCATAGCTGTCCCAGGCAATATCAATGACAGCGTCTTCTACAATGTGCGTGGGCGCAAAGCCAGGCCACCGCGCCAGCCGCGCGTCGCTTTCTGTATACAGCGGATTGATAGACAAGAGTTGTGATCTCTCCTCTCGCTGTATCTTTGTTAATTCGGCTGCTAAAAGCGGTAACAATACGTCAGCAGGCGCATTCTCGGCCAAAATGACGCCAGGATAAGCAAAGAGGGGAAGATGGCAAGACACAGGGCCGACAAATTTTAGGCCCTGCTGGGCACCCCAGGCTAACAGTGAAGACGAGATATGTGCCGAAAGGTGAAAATGCCGCTGAGGATAACAGATAGCGCCTGCAACCAGTTCATCATCCTGCCAGACTTGAAGATAGTGTGGCTGGTAGGAACTGGCAATTAGCTCCAGCAAACGCAACCAGCGAACGTGGGCAAAAGGTTGGCTGGTGCCACACATCTTGTCCCATGCTGCTGCTGATAGCTCATCACATTGCTTAGTTTTGCTTATTCTGAATCTGCTCATAAACAATGGCTTCATCTAAACTTAGTTTTGTGCCACTACCACTACAACTTTGCTAGATAAAAACCGGGGACAATATTAACATGAAACAAAATAATGCAAAGAACTGAAGTTTGCTGCTGGGCAAAGGGATTTCTCATCAGGTACACCTGACCAAAAGATGGGCGGTTCGCCGGTTGACTGATTAGTCAATCTGTTGTATACTCCGGCGTATGCAGGAGAAAGAAAAGCAGCTAATCGAAGCCTCTATAGATCTTTTTGCCAGAGAAGGTTTCTGGAACACGCCAACTTCTCAAATCGCCAAACATGCGGGTGTAGCTACAGGTACACTGTTCAACTACTTTGAATCCAAAGCCGTATTGATCGATGCTGTGTACAAGCAGCTCAAACAGGAATGGCTGCAAAGCATCATGATTGGATATCCCGAGAATGGCATGCTCAAGGCGCGCCTGGAACACATATGGTTCCGCTTTATAGACTGGGGATTGCGCTTTCCTGTACGGTACTCACTCTTGATGCAGTTAAAACTATCTAATCTGGTTAGTGTAGAAGCCCAGCAGAGCCAGGAAAAAGAGCTAGCTTTTGCCGTGGCGATGGTGGAGCAAGGAATTGAGGAAGGGCTGTTTGTAGACATCCCGGCAGACTATTTTGGTCAAATTTTTTACGCGCAGCTGGAAGCGGCCGTTGCCTATGCACAGGAAAATAATTTAGCCGATATGCCGCTTACCCGGCACATTGCCCAAAGCTTTGAGATATTTTGGAAGGGCATAACAAAATAAAATTTTTCTTAAAAATGACTGACTAATCAATCTAAAATGAGAACGGATTCATCATTTTAGTAATGGAGAAAAGATGAACGATAAATGGACGCAGCAAGATATCCCTGATTTGAAGGGCAAAGTAATTGTAGTAACAGGAGCTAACAGCGGGCTGGGTTTTGAATGTTCCAGGACGTTTGCCCAAAAGGGTGCCACCGTCGTGATGACAGCCCGCAATATGACTAAAGGTAAAGCGGCACAGGAGGAAATTCTACACGCCCATCCAGGCGCAGATGTGGACTTGATGAAGCTGGATGTAGGGAATTTGAACTCTGTACGGTCGTTTGCGGCGGCGTTTAAGGCCAAATATGATCGACTGGACATTTTGTTGAATAATGCTGGCGTAATGGCAATTCCACGCCAGGAAACGGCCGATGGCTTTGAAATGCAGCTTGGCGTTAACCATCTGGGTCATTTTGCCCTCACTGGTTTGTTGCTAGATGTGATTGTTCAAACGCCTAACGCCAGGATTCACAACGTCACCAGCAGCGCCAACTACACAGGCAGCATTAACTTTGACGATCTGATGGGTGAAAAGGAGTATAGTCGTTGGGCCGCCTACGGGCAGAGCAAGCTGGCAAATGTATTTTTTACCTTTGAGCTGCAAAAGCGCCTTGCCGCTGCCGGGCACGACACGATTGTCAATACGTCCCACCCGGGCATTGTTATTGGCAATCTCCAGGCGAACAGCGTTGAGCAGTCCGATACCAAATTGGAGGCGGTTCTATATCGACTTATTCAGCCCTTCATTGCGCAGGATATAAAAATGGGGGTGCTGCCCATGCTATACGCCATGACGGCCGAAGAGGCCAAAGGCGGCGCTTTTTATGGCCCCAAATGGTTCAACATGCGTGGCTATCCTGATGAGAAAAAAGCCAACAGCGAAGCGTACGACGCAAATGCCCTCAAACGCTTCTGGCAAATTTCTGAGCAGTTGACGGGCGTTACCTATGAATTTGCGCAGCAAAGTTTAGAGCAGGTTGCATAAGATTCAGTGGAAAAGGAATATCTCATGAAGAAAAGAGGTTTAATTGCCGGTATAGCGACACTGCTGGCAGGGATTGGTATTTATAGAGTTGTTAGCCGTCAAAGCGGTGAGGCTGCCCTCGCGGAGGTTTGGACCACAGACGACATACCTGACCTGACGGGAAAGGTAATTATTGTGACCGGCGCCAATAGCGGCATTGGTTTTAAAGCTGCGAAAGAATTTGCGCGCAGCGGAGCGCAGACCATTCTGGCCTGCCGCAGCGTGGAGAGAGCGCAGGCTGCCCTGGATAAGATTCGGGCCGAAATTCCCAACGCATCTGCAGAAATTATGGTGCTTGATCTGGCGAGTCTGGATTCTGTACACCAGTTTGCGAAGGACTTTAAAGCCAAATATGATCGGCTGGATGTGCTGGTGAACAATGCCGGAATTATGATGGTTCCCTATGGCACCACGGCAGACGGATTTGAGCGGCAGCTTGGCACGAACCATCTGGGCCACTTTGCCTTGACTGGGCTGCTGCTAGACCTGATTTTGGCAACGCCTGGCGCACGGATTGTAAACGTGACCAGCAACGGGCACCGCATGGGAACAATGGATTTTGACAACCTTATGTTTGATAGTGGTGAAGGATACTCGTCTTTGGGGGCGTACGGCCGTTCCAAACTGGCAAATCTTCTCTTCACCTATGAGCTACAGCGCCGCTTTAATGCGTTGGGTGTCGCTGCGCTGGCTACTGCCGCCCACCCCGGCATTACCCAAACCAATCTCACCAGTCATTTAGAAGAACAGTGGTATGGCAAACTGCTCGGGCCGCTGGTGATGCCTCTGCTGCAAAGCGCCAGCATGGGGGCCTTGCCCACGCTTCGCGCCGCAGTCGATCCAGAGGCCACAGGCGGTGAATATTATGGACCCGGCGGTTTTATGGAACAGCGCGGCTATCCCGTACAGGTGGAGTCTAGTGAAGCATCCCACAACGAGGCAGATGCCCGGCGCTTGTGGCAGCTTTCCGAGCAGCTAACGGGCGTTAAATATGAGCGTTTAACCAGATAGTGAGCCTTTTGCCTGATCAGAAAATCTGCAATACACTGCTGTCTGCAAAGAGAAATAAAAACAGTTATTGCTGCCGATAAGACAAAAGGATACGCACGTGTACACTCTATTTATTATTCTGCATAATCTGCTGCGCTGGGTTATTGTTTTGGCGGGGCTTGCCGCCATTGTAAAAGCGTTTATTGGCTGGACACGGAGCAAGCCGTGGACGCCTCTGGACAACCGCTTAAGCCTGATTTTTACAATTGCAATGGATATACAGTTTCTGGTAGGGCTTGTTCTTTATTTGTTCCTCAGCCCGGTAACGGAGGCTGCCTTTGCAGATTTTGGTGCGGCAATGGCCAACGGTGGGCTGCGCTTTTTTGCGGTAGAGCATACGGTCATCATGTTTATTGCCCTGGCGCTGGCCCATGTGGGGCGCGTTATGGCAAAACGGGCACCTGATGATGCTAAGAAATTCAGAAACACCGCGATCTTTTTCACCGTGGCGATGATTCTTATCTTTGTGGGAATTCCCTGGGACCGCCCGCTTTTCCGCTTGAGCTAAAGCGACAGAGGCCACCTAAGGGTTTACTACTACCGGCAAAAACGTCTCGGTTAGCCAATTGACTACGGTAAAGGTTGCCGGGTCGCTCTCCAGGCTGCGGTCGGGATCGTAAACCGTAATATTGTAGCTGCCCAGGGTGTCAAGATCGCTGCTGGGCAGAACGGCCGTTACCACAAACGAACTTACATACGTCGTGGCGCGATTGGTGCCGTTCCAGCGTACCACCGTACTGGGCGTGAAGCCCACCCCGTGCACCGTCAGCGTCACGTCCTGCACATTGTTCAGCCCAGCCCAGGGTGGGGCAATGCTGTTGATGAGCAGTCCCCCGCCAAATTCAAACGCGCCGATGTCGCAGGCCCCGTTGCGGGCGAAGCCGCGCTGGTCGGTGGCCGGGCAGCTGCTGCCCGCATTGATCGCCGGGCTGCCTGGCAGCAGCGGCACTGTAGGCGTCGGCCCACCATAGCCGCCAATTGTGCCTAGCTGAGGATTAACGGCCGTTTGCCCGGCAAAGCATTCATAATCGTTCCAGTTCCCCGTCGTTTTTTGCGGAAATTGAATATTGTTGCCGCTGTTGGTCAGCTCAACCGTGCAATTTTCCTGAATATCCCACGGATTGTCGCCGCTGTGCCAACGATCATTACCGGATTCTATGGGATGAACGTGAAACTCCCGTTAGCCGGGATGCAATATGCTTGGATGCTGACTTTGGGGATTTCTGTCGCCTTGATTGTGGCGATGCTGATTATGCTGAAGGTCTGGCGGAAGATGTGATGGGTGAGTGACTTGCTGCTGGGTGGGGGACTTTTTTGGAATGTGTATAGTTAAGCAGTTATGCTATTTTGAGCACCCTTCGGCTTCTGAAATACGCTCCGACGACCCTGACCCCGGCCACATAAGACAAAAAATCCAGTAACGAACAAAAACCGTTCGCTACTGGATTTTCTGCCTTATGCTCTGGGGTCAACCCGGGTCTTGTCGCGCTCTTATTTTTTACCATTTCTTTACCCAATCAA
>JBHIWP010000187.1:0-11116 GCA_041987425.1 Promineifilaceae bacterium (SeqCode)
AAATCAAGGTGCAGTTTGTAGAGGAGTTTCCGCCTGTGTGGGGCGACGAGCGGCGGTTGGGGCAGGTGATGAACAACCTGATCAGTAACGCCATTAAATATTCACCCGATGGCGGCGATATTGCAATTCGGGGCGAAATTCATCCCCAGCACGTAACGGTTTCTGTGCGCGACCGGGGCGTTGGCATTCCAGATCATGAACAGCACCGTATTTTTCAGAAATTTTCGCGCTTAGACAACGCGCTAAGCCGCAAAACAGAAGGCACTGGCCTGGGTTTGTTCCTCTCCAAAGCAATCATTGAGGCACATAACGGCCGTATCTGGTTTCACAAAAATCCTGATGGCCCCGGCACCACCTTCACCTTTTCGTTACCAAGAAATTAACCAACCTGAAACGACCACCCCGTCGGTCTACGCTTTTAGAATGATTGCGGCAGTCTGCGGGACGTTTTAGGCAATTGGCAAATAGGCTTTTAAAATAGATTGTGGGCAAAATTTGCCAATTGCTCGAGTAATCGGCCCATACGCCCATCGTATTTCTGCAAAGACTTTTTGCCGATTACACATCTTAAGGAGCAACAATGTATACACAACTTACGTGCCCCCAGTGCGGCACGCCCTATTCGGCTGAGGTTCATCAAGTCGTAGATTCTCAGCGCACCCCGCAGCTGAAGCAGCAGCTATTGAACGGGCAGCTTAACGTAGCTATTTGCCCAAACTGTGGCGCGGGCGGCCAAATGGCCACTATTATGCTGTTTCACGACGCAGAATATGAAACTTTCATGGTACACGTGCCGCAGGAGCTTAACCTGAATACGATGCAGCGAGAGCAGATGATTGGACAGCTCACCAAGCAGGTGATGGACGAGATGCCGCCTGAAGATCGCCGTGCCTATATGTTCCAGCCGCAAATCATGCTCAACTGGCAATCGTTTATGGAAAAAGTTCTGGAAACAGAAGGCATTACCCCAGAAATGATAGCCCGGCAGAAGAAACAGTCTGAACTGCTGCAAACGCTTATCAAAGCGGATAAAGATGTTCAGGACGTGCTGCTAAAGGAACGCGCCAACGAGATTGATGAGACGTTTTTTGCCATGTTGCAGCAGTTTGTGGATATGGCGTCGCAGATGCAGGACAGTAAGCAGATGGTGAAGCTGACCAATTTGCGGGCGAGACTGATGACGGAAACGGCCGCTGGACAACGGATGGAGCAGCAGCAGATGGCCCTGCACAAGCTCAGTCGCCAGGCCAAGCAAGAAGGCGGCCTTTCCCCTGCCATGCTGGCAGAGCACGTCATTGCCAACCAGGAGCAGCAGCACGTTGTAGAAGCTTTGGTGATGGCCGGGCAGGGGGCGTTGCAGTATGAATTCTTTAGCCGCCTTTCGGCCGAAATTGAGAAGCTGGAAAAAACAGGCAATAAGGCCGCTGTGGCCCGCCTATCCGCCCTGCGCGCCGATCTGCTTAAGCTGTATGAAGGGATGCAGGAACAGTCTAGAGGCATGATGCAAGCGGCAATGAAGACGCTGGATACGATATTGAAAGCGCCTGACAAAGAGCAAGCGCTGGCAGAAAACGCGCAAGAGATTGATGAGCTATTCATGGCGGTGTTGGCAGCCAGAATGAATGAAGCTGAGCAAAAGAATGACACGGCTCAATTTCGGGCGCTAAATGAAATTCACAGCCTGATTTATGCACAGATGGAACAGACGCTGCCGCCGCATGTGCAGTTGTTAAACCAGATGGTGCGTGCAGAATCCTCAGAAGAGCAGAAGCAGCTGCTGGATGAGAATACCCACCTTATCTCTGATGATCTGATTCCATTGATTGAGCAGGTGATTGAGCAGGCTGGGCAGCAGGGTCAGGAAGAGCTAAACGGCCGTCTTCAATCTATCAAGTCACTGATTCAGGCGCGCCTATAGGCAATTTGCGGTTTTGCATGTTGAAACGACAACCCTAAGCTTTTTGGACCTACGCGAAAAGCAGCGCGGCAGAAAATAGTCTGCTCAAACGCAAATAGTTTGGGCAGGCTGCTCCTCAAGGCACTAGCAAGGAGCCGCTTCCAGGTAAGCAGCGCAACTCGACACTGTATCTGTCATCTGACAATGGGTTGAAGCGAGGGCTTGCTGCCGCAGATAGTCATCCAGGGCGGGGCGTAGTTTAAAGGCTAGCTGAGTTGGCAGCTCGGTTTTGGGAATCCATACCGGCGTTCCTTCATTTGAGACTTCTAGCGTTCCGCCAATGACTTCGGCTGCGTAAACGATCACGACACAGTTAAAACGAGGATCGGCGTCTGGACCGCCATACACGCCCACGACTGTTGTGGCCTGAACGTCGTAGCCGGTTTCTTCTTTTACCTCCCGTTCTGCGGCTTGAACGGCCGTTTCCTCCCAATGCAATAAACCACCCGGCAACGAAAACCCCAGGCCATCACTTCTTTTCAAGAGCAAAATGCAGCCATCCTGCTCAACAATTGCCCCAGAGGCAACCATCGGCGGTATCCGTTTGCCAGAAAGAAAACTTAGCGCGTTAAAAGCTAGTCTGATGAAAAAGTAGAATAAACGATACAGGACCATAACCATATTCCTCGCCTAAAACCCTGTTCTGCGCAGCCCCGCTGGGCGCAGGCGCAGGTGCAGGTGCTATAGAGTAAGTATAAGGAATATGCACCGCGAGGGATGAACAATTTGCGATAGGAAGCTTACGTTCTTAAAGCAGAAGGATGATAGGAATAACAGCGTGGCCGTGAGGGCGCCACAACTTTGTTGTGTGATTGTGATATATTTTTGCTGGTCATGCCCGTAAAGGCAGAAATTTAAAACTCAGAGCCCGTCTTTACAGACTTATAGGCAGTTTAAACAGGGACATTTTTTACGCTTTTAGCCAGGTTAGCGCTCAATACTTCCCCGTACACCCCAATAAGCTGGTCTACGATATTGGCCCAATCATACTGGCGCGCATAGCTGTGAGCCTGCTGCCCCATCTGCTGCCGACAATCATCATTAGAAAGCAGCTCATAAATGCGAGCCGCCAGCGCTTCAGGATCCCGGCTGGGCACATGAAAGCCGGTGCAGCCATGCTTCACCAAATAGGCCAGTCCGCCCACTTCTGAGGCAATAACGGGCGTGCCCATTGCCATTGCTTCCAGCGCGACCATTCCGAAACTTTCATAGTGAGATGGCATCACGACCATTTCAGCCGCGGCATAGTAGTAGGGCAGCATATCCTGATCTTTTGCCCCCAAAAACGTCACCAGATCATGAATATCCAGGTCAGCGCGAAGCTGCTGTAATCGGGCCATTTCTTCATCCAGATCATCAGCCCATGGGTCGCCACCAACGATAGCCATGCAGGCATTGTGCAGCACATCGGGCCGCCGTTCTTGAATGAGGGCCATCGCGCGCAGCATTGTGTCAATCCCTTTGAGGGGTTCAATGCGCCCGGCAAACAGAATATTGGTGTCGCCGCAGGGAATACCAACTTTCCTTTTGGCTTCATCTTTAGGAATAGGACGGAAGCGTTCCAGATCGACACCCGGAGGAATGATGGCAATTTTGGCCGCATCGGCCCCATAAAGCTCAATGAGTTGTGCTTCTTCAGCGGGAGTAGCGGCAATCAGCTTATCGGCCAGCGCCAAGACCTTGTTTTCGCCAGCCAGGCGCGCCGCTGAGACGCGTTGGCTATCATTTTGGGCAATCTGGTTTTTCATGTGTCCCAATGTGTGGAACATATGCACGATGGGCGTGTGCCACGCGTCGCGTAGCCTATCGGCAACCAGGCCAGATAGCCAATAGTGGCTGTGGATTAAATCGTATTGAATGTTTTCGCGGGCGGCAAATTCAAGCACACCGGCCGTGAACTCATCTAAATAGTTCGCTACCTGATCTACCGGAATCGGTTTTTCTGGACCGGCCACAACGTGAATAACGCGGCCACCGTACCCTAAATCATGTTTAATTCGCGGCTGACAGTCATCTTGTGAGCGGGTGAAAACATCGACGAGGAAGCCCTGGCGGCCTAACTCGCGGCTGGAGTCACGCACGTAGACGTTCATGCCGCCCGTTTTTTTGCCGCCTAGCGTGGCCAGAGGACAGGTATGAACACTAAGCACGGCAATTCGTCTAATTTTAGATGAGGCTACTTCTGACATATGGTTACTCCAAGTGATAAATGGATATTGGTTAGGCGGGGTCACGCTCCAGGTGTAGGCGATAAATGGTGGTGTCTTCTGCGCCAAAACGGTATTTGTAGGTTTCGTTGCCGCGCAGGAAGTCAAAGGTAGAACGGCCGTTTTCAATGGCGTGTTCTATGGCTTTTGCTGTAATAACCACCCCCAGGCTCAATGCGCCAAACAGCGCCGGGTCCAGCCCCGAATTATAGACCCAAATGCGATCTTTGTAGTCAAAGTTGAATAACGCAGCTGCCTTTTTGCCGCGCACCTCCATAAACATTAGCTGAAGCGTGCCGTCCTTTTGCGCCGCGCGGGCAGTGTCATAAAAGACAGTCCGGCGACCTTCTGTCAGCCACTCCCGCTTTTCAAAGGTGCTTTTTTGCAGCAGCTCCAGAAAGGCTGTGACGGCTGTTTCAATGTCATCCTCTGGGCCTACCACAACCAGCTCCGCGTCGGCCCCCTGGGCTCGCCGCAGCTTGCGGCTAATCTCCCGCCGCTGCTTGCTGTCGATACCTTCCAGGTAGCCATCGAAGGTGTCGGGCAGGGGAATGACAGGGCATACTTCATTAACTTGTTCGTTAAACAAAAAACCTCTCCGCTGCGCTTCCTGTAGCAGAACGGTGCGCGTTGGGGAGGTTTCAGGAACGTTACACAAATCTATAGCGTGCCAGGCAGGAAAATTAGGGCTACACAAGCAGTTAAGAATGGCCTGCCAGGCGGCCTCAGCGTGCTTGGCATTGGCAATCAAATCCAGATAATCAGTTTCTTCCACGCAGCCATTAAAGTAAAGAACGCCATCCAGGTTGTATAAACAGGCAATGGCCAGCAGTTCGTTTTGCTCATTGCGCGCGGTGACGGTATGGAGACGGCCGTTTTCTGGATGCAAATGGGTCCACCAGGCTTTTTGGTAAGCCAGCCGTTGAAACGGTGTATCCGTCATGCCTCGCTGAGCTAAATCATCCCACTCTTCAGCCAGGGCGGTAAATACATCACTGCCATTGATTAATTCAGTAATCATTATTGCGCGAAATATCCTTTTTTATGTGAGTTGCTTCCTCTTCCGTAAGCAGTTAACGTAAACCAGACACAGCCTTTTGGTTTGCCAATAACTTTTCGTGGTTTACGTCATTATAGACGGGAACCGACAAGACACAATAAAATCTCATCGAAGCATTAGATAAAGACCGAATGGTGCCCACGTGTGACGCCCTATAAGCAATAAATCTTACTAAAGCTGGCTGGAATTGGATTATTTCTTTGGCAAAAAGCGTCGCCAGAGGAACTGCCACCAGTCGATGAAGCGGGGAACGCCTTTTTCGAAGCGTACCAGAAAGATGCTCACCATCAAAACGCCCGCTCCCGCCCACTGTAGCAAGGTCAGGCGCTCACCCAAAAAAACGGCCGCAATTACAATCGTCACAATCACTTCAAACACGCCCAGTAAGGCAGTTTGGATGCTGCCCATTGCTTTAACTCCCAAAAAAAGCGTCAGTCGAGAAAGCGCCGTCACCAGGGCCATCAGGCCAATCGCCTGCCAGCCAACGGTGCTGACCTGTGTCAGGTCAGTCGGCACAATGAACCAGGCAATCGTTACTACGGCCGCCATAGCGGTGATGGCATAAAGGGTCATGGTGGGTGCGGGAATGTCTAACATGATGCGCTGGCTGAGGACAAGCTGGACGGCGTAGGTAATGGCCGCAAAAGGCATCATGCCTACCCCCAGCCAATCGGCTGGTCCGGTGCCGCCGTGCGTCAGCAAGTAGATAGCGCCAATGGTTAAGGCCGTACGCAAAACGGTGAGCAAGGAGATGGTTTGGCCCGCCAGCCGCAAAAAGACCGTTACAAAAACCAGGTAGCTGATGTTCACCAGCTGGCCTAAAGAGGCGTCTATGCGGGTGAGGCTGGTGTAGAAGAAGATGGAGCCCAGGCCATTTATGGCGCCAGCAATCATACTGCTAAGGATGGCAGGCACAGAACTACGAATAAGCTGTCGTTTGAACACCAGAATGCCGAGCCACAAAATAACGGCCGCAATGACCGTTCGAAAGGCAACCACCGTTAATACACCGACACCAGCTGCATAGGCCACTTTGGCCAAAATAGGTACGATGCCTAAAAAAATTGGGGACAATAGCCCCCAAAGCAGCCCTACGCGCCATTGCTGGGAGCTTGCCAGGGTAGGCGCTTTCTGAGCGTCTTTTTTTGATGGAACGCTTGCTGTTGGAGGTTTGCCAGATGGCGTTGCCATGTTTCTCCAAACAAAGGAAGTAGCTAACAACAATGGAAAAAAGCGCGTGAATTACGCTTGCAGAGACGTAAATAGCAAGGACGTGATGGTGGAGAAGCGTGCCTGAGAACTGGTTTGGCGAGTAGATTAAAGTTTTGCGGCCTGGTTCACCTGCTCTAAAGGAAGCAAAATATGAAAGGTACTGCCTGGGAATTGATCCGGATCGCGTCGTTCACTCTCTACCCAAACACGGCCGTTATGTGCCTCTATAATCCCCTTCACAATAGCCAGCCCTAACCCCAAGCCACCACCTTGAAAGGCAAACTTGCTGGTGGAATGATTCTCAATCGAGCCCAACGTGTAAAACTGATCAAAAATACGCCGATGTTCACTGTCTGGAATACCGATGCCGGTATCTTGAATGATTAGATCAATCGTGTCGCCAACGGCGCGCCCTACAATGAAAATGCTGCCACCATCTGGCGTATATTTTATCGCGTTACTAAAAATATGGTAAATGGCCGACTTTAACTGCTCGCCATCCCCCTGGATGATTGGCAGTCTGGACAAATCCCCAATTTGCACATTAAGCCTGCGCTTTTCACAGACCTCACAAAACTCTTGAAAAATATCCTTGACGACTTCAGACATGCGTACCGGCCCCAAGGCCAAATCAAGAGTACCAGAGGCAATTCGCGCCACCTTAATGATCTCGTTGACCACATCTCGCATACGCGTAACGCCAAGATTTAGCCCTTCTGCAACGCCCGCAACCATTTCTGCTGGCAGCGTGTCTTCGGTCTGCTTTACCTGTTCATCGAGCAAATGAGCATAGCCGCTGATCAAAGTAAGTGGCGTGCGCAGCTCATGAGAAACCATAATGATAAAGTCACTCTTCAGGCGATCTAACTCGCGCAGTCGTTTGTTGGCGCTTTCCAGTTCATGAATTTTGCCTTCCAGCCTTTCTACCAGATTTTGGGCGTGCCGCTGCAGGTGCTCGCTCTTTTCGTCTTTAGTCAGGGGATCGGCATGGCCGTGCAGGTAAGCATTTACCTGATTAGGAAATACAGAGACGTCGATTGGCTTGGTCAAAAATCCCGTGCAGCCAGCGGCCAGTGCCAGCTCGCGGCTTCCTGGGCTGTGGTTGGCCGTAAGCGCCACGATGGGCGTGTCTGAGAAGTTGGGCAGGCTGCGCAGGCGGGTCGTGATTTCACGTCCATCCATACTGGGTAAATTGATATCCATCAGGATAAGGTTGGGATGGTGTTCACGGGCCATCGAGATGCCTTCAAGCCCATCAGCGGCCACAACCACGTGGTAGCCCTTGTTATCCAGTACACGTTGAACCAGGCGGCGACTGGCAGGATCATCTTCAATGTATAAGATTTTCGCAAGCGGCGTTGTTGTATTGTCCATATACATATAATTTGTCATTTAAGCAAACCACAAGGCGTTATGAGAAAAGTAAAAGGCCATGAGTAGTTTGCGTTAAGGAGAACACAAGCACCTTTAAATTAATAATGATTGCTAAGGACTTTTATTCTCCGCATAAGTAGTACTGTCCGTTAAGTGTGATTATTGTGCCATACAAGGCAATATTGATGCAATTGACATTGTGGTCCTATTTTGGTTTTTGGACAAGCAAAATGAATGGTGCGTTTGTACTGGGGAGAAGAAAAAGGAGTGAATTGTAGCCCTAATTCACCATCCCTTTATACGTATACTCTCATATTTGCCGAGGATCAGGGAAGGGCCTGCTGAATGTCGTTTAGCAAATCAGAGTCCATAAATGAACCTTTTTGCAGCAGTGCCTTTATTTGGCCATCCAGCCGTTCCTTTTCATCGCCGGTCAGCTCTTTTGCCGTTATCACAATAATAGGAATATCTTTTAATGTCGCGTCTACCTTCATGGCTTCAACTACGGCAAAGCCATCTAATTCTGGCATCATCAGGTCGAGAATGACCAGGTTGGGCTTTGTTTCTTGAATGAGTTGCAGCCCGGTTTGCCCATCGTGGGCTTCGTCGATGAGAAAATCCCCCTGGGCCTGTAAAATGCGCCGTATGAGTCGAGCGGCATCCAGGTTGTCTTCTACAATGGCAATACGCTGCACGCGGCTATCCAGCTCTTCCAGGGCGGTGAGCAGGCCTTCTTCGCGGCTGCGATTGGTGCGGGTTAATTCGGCCGTATCTGGCAGGGTCATGTCGCGGGTATAGTGATCGCCAATAATATGCTTTTCTACGGGGAAGGTGTGGCCAGAACAGTTGAGTACGACGGTTTCGTGCGGCAATATTTGACCCTGATGGATTAGCCGAAAGAGACCGGCAAAGGCAACGGCCGTTGCTGGCTCCACAGAAAGTCCGTCCATCTTGGCTACAAGGTGAAGTGCGTTAAACGCTTCCACGTCAGAGATGCCATCAATTGTGCCGCCATGCTGATTAATAAGCTCGCGCAGCACTTCATACGCTTCGCCGGGTGCACCCGTAGCCAGGGTGGTGATATCCGTGCGCGGCTCTTTCACCGTTTCGGCCACGGCCAGCCCCTTGTGAAAGGATCGCGCCATAGGGGCGCAACCACTGGCCTGAAACAGACCCATCTTAGGCAGCTTTTCCACCAACCCCAGCCGCTTCAGCTCAGCGAACCCTTTCATAACGCCAACCGGCCCCAATCCGCCACTGACTGCCTGCAAATACCAGTCTGGCGTACGCCAGGGATACTGGCTGCCGTTAAGAATTGTGGAACTTTGCCCAGCCCGAAGATTGCCAAGCTGCTCTGCCACTTCAAACGCCAGCGTTTTCATGGCTTCTTTGGCAGCGATGCCCTTAACGCCTCTGTCTAAATACAGGTTTTTGCTGGCGGCAAATTCAGCAGCAATTCGTTTGGCCTCGTCGTAGGTGCCAGCAACTTTGATCACTTCAGAGCCGTACAGCGCCACCTCCCGCATTTTGTCGGCGGGTACCGAGCTGGTAACAAAGACCCACAGCTTGATGCCCGCACGGGCGCTGTAAGCCGAATAAGCAATGGCTACGTTGCCTGTGGAAGAAACCACGGCCTCGCGTATGCCCGCCTCTTTCATGACGCTGACAGCAATGGCTGCCTGACGGTCTTTAAATGAGCCGGTTGGCCCCTGGCGCTCATCTTTGATGAAAATGTTGGGGTTGCCCAGCATCAGCCCCAGGTTGTGGGCGCGCAGCAAAGGCGTCCAGCCTTCGCCCAGCGTTATGATGTTCTCATCGTTGTGGATGGGAAGCAGCTCGCGGTAGCGCCACAAAGATGCGCCACGTTTATCTAGCTTGCGCAGCCAATCATGCCCTTTTTGGGCGAGATGGCCGTTTTGTGTGGGGTGGGTCAACGCATACTCGGCGTCTAACCATTGGTTATTACAGGTTGGACAGGTGGGTAACGGCCGTTCGTATTCGAAATTAGCGCCACAGGCGCGACATATAATTGTTATATTACTCATTGCAGAAATCTCCTCGACTGGTCTGGCTAAGTTTGCAGCAAGCGACTTAGGGCTAGTTGTTTTCCCAATACTTTTTCTGGTTTACGTAGCCTGCCTGGTCATCAGTCGATTGTACGAGGGGAATTTCCGTCGGCTTATCTTTACTTTGTCGAGTCGGTAAAACAACGTGAAACGTGGTGCCTTGATTAGGACGACTTGTAAATGCAATGCTGCCCTGGTGCATTTCAATTAACCATTTGGTGATGGGCAGACCCAGGCCCGTTCCACTGGCCGTGCGCGTATTGGAACTATCTGCCTGAGCAAATGGCATGAATAGCTTGTCAAAATCTTCAGGAGCAATACCAATGCCCGTGTCTTCTACTTTCAGGTGAATGGTTTCCTCTTCAGCAAAGGCCGTCAGCTTTATATATCCTTCCTCTGTAAATTTAGCGGCGTTTGATAGCAGGTTTAGCAAAATCTGTCGCAGACGAATAGAGTCTGCTTCTATTTCCGGTAAATCTTCCGGCACTTCCCAAATAAAATCGACGCGTTCGGTGTCAATCAGCCCGCGCATGGTGTCGTGGGCAGGGGCGATGGCACTGTGTAGATTTATTTTGTCAAAATTGAGCGTCATTTTGCCCGCTTCAATCTTGGCCATGTCCAAGATCTCATTAATTAGCATCAGCAGGTGCTGCCCATTGGTATAAATTGATTGCAAATCTTCTTCTTGGGCGGGTGTGGTCGGCCCATCAATGCCTTTGAGGATGACGCGCGAAAAGCCAATGATGGAGTTGAGTGGCGTGCGCAATTCATGAGACATATTGGCCAGGAACTGGGTTTTCAGTTTGTCCAGGTCGCGCAGTTCCTCATTTTGCAGTTGGGTTTTCTGGAATAGCTGAGCGTTGGCAATGGCCAAGCTAGTTTGGGTGGCAATACTGCGCAATAGCTGAATGTCGCTTTCTGCATAGGCATAGGGTTCGTACGAATGCACGCTGATGAGTCCGGCTGGTTTGCCCTCTTGCAGCAGCGGCACCCATAGGCTCGATTGAACATCTCGTCCGTTATTGGAGAACTTTTCAGCTCTTGCCAGCGGTGCGTGGGCGTCTAATAATTGCGGCTTGCCCTGGGCGAGAAACTCAAATAACGGTTGTTCTGGTTCAAGCGTGCGCTCGTGGGTCTCAACTGGTTTGTCTTCAACCATCGTTAGAACAGGCTGATAGCGCTTTTGTTCAGATACGTAAAGCGCCAGTTGGAAAATGGTGTTGTCCAGCAGGCGCCCTAC
>JBHIWP010000188.1:0-11111 GCA_041987425.1 Promineifilaceae bacterium (SeqCode)
TGCCCGGCGCCGAATCCTTCCGGACGGCGGAGAACCCGATGGGCGCCGTGCTGAAGCCGGAGATCACCCACGCCTTCGCCTATTCGGACGGCTGGGTGGAGGACAGCCGGCTCGTCCTGCTCAACGCGCGCGACGCGGCCTCGCGCGGCGCCGACATCCGCACGCGCACGCTCTTCGAGGGGGCGGTCCGCCATGCCGAAGTCCTCACGCCGGCGGACCTCGAGGCGCGGTTCGGCCTGACCGAGGGGGCCGAGACCCACGGTGAACTCACGCTCGACCAGATCATCGCCCACCGGCGCGTAACGTCGGCCAAACGCGGCCAGCGTTTCGCCATCTACCTTAACTGCAAATTGATCGGGTAGGGAAGCCAGCTTTTGGAAGGTATCGTGAGAGTAGCCGGAGACATCGCGATAGTAGCCACTGTAGTCTGCCAGTGGTCGACTCGCGGCAGCGGCGGGCAGGGCAACGGCCGTATCCTCACCAGGAAAAAACGTGTCCAAAAACTGCTCCGTAAACAGCCAATGGAAATGCGCGGCCTCGCCATACTGATCGCCATTGAACACAAGGTAAAAGCCGACGCCTTCTTCTGGCAGCAGGAATAGACGGCTCAAAAAGCCTGGATTGCCCCCGTCATGGAAAATAGCGCGACGGCCGTTTTCCATCCACTCAGAAAAACCAATGCCGCGCCCGCGTAGTGCCGGATGGTGGGCCACCTGCCGCTGAGGCATGACAGCGACCGTTTCCGGCTCTAAAACCTGCGTGCCCGCAAAAGCCCCCTCGCTCAGGTGCATCATCATAAAGTGACTCATCTCCGCGGCCGGACCGATGAGCCCGGCAGCCGGGCTAACCTGGACAAAATCGAGTGGATACGGCTGGTAGCTGCCATCGTAGCCATAGCCGGTGGCCATGTGGGGCAGCCACTCGGCTGGAATAGGCTGAGCAAACGTGCTGTGACTCATTTGCAGAGGCTCTAAAATGTTTACCGCCACATAGTCGGCGAAAGGCAGCCCGCTCACGTCCTCTACCAGCAGGCCCGCCAGCGTGTAGCCATGATCGTTGTAGCTGATTATCTCGCCAAGCGGCAGGTAACGAGCCGGTAGGTGGCGCTGTAGAAAGTCTGCCAATGGTTCCAACTCAGCGGCGTCGCGTACGTGCATACCCAGGAACACGTCATCGAAGCCAGCGGTGTGCAGCAGCAAGTCGGCTACAGTGACGGGACGGCCGTACAGTTCTGGCAGCTCCAGGCTGGTCAGGTAATCATTCACATTGCCATGCAGATCAACTTTGCCCTGTTCAACCAGCTGCATAACGGCCGTGGCCGTAAACAGCTTGGAAACAGATCCAGCGCGAAACAATGTTTTTTCCACATCAACCGGCTGCTCAGTTGCCAAATCGGCCCTGCCAAATCCCCCGGCATACAGCACGGCGTCTTGCTGCACAACCACCACGGCAGCCCCCGGAACGTGCCGCGCTTCCATCTCCGCAGCCATAAAGTTTGTGATGAACGCTTCAATATTCTGAGGGGTAAGTGTTTGGGGGGCGATTTTATTCTCAGAAGTCATAGCTTCCATGTTACGGGTTTGCCCGACCAGGAGCAAAAAGAGTCCCAAAATAAAAATGATTCTATTTTTCATTATATCTCCATCAGGGTGGGCATTATACACAGGGCTCCCCGTGCTTGCTGCCACCATTCGTTTTCGGTTGGTGGGGTCGTTACGCAGCGCCTAAGTAGCCCAGATAAGCGTGTGCCAGGGCATTGACCAGGGCCATATTTTGGTAGGGCATGGCAGCAGCCACGTGCGGCCAGATAACCATTTCACGCGCGGTAAAAAAAAGCTGTATGAAACCGAAGTGAACGGCCGTTTCCACATCATCGTGGGCAATTTGCTTCCGGTGGGCCAGCACAAGGGCCATTAAGGGCGGCAAACTTTCCATGAGTCGTGCCTCACGCTCGCGAAAGCGCGTATCGGGCGTTAGCCGCGCCTGCAAAATGAGGGTTCGCATCACCCCCTGCCCCTGCCCGAGCATCGCCACCACCAGCTCAGCCAGCCGCTGCACCGTTTCGGCCAGGGACAGGGTTTGCCAGATGGGATCGCTTACCGCGGTTTCAATACGGTCGATTATCGCTTCAAAGTATCGCTCATCCAGCGCGTGTAGCAGCCCTTCTTTGTCGCGGAAACGGCCGTAAAACGCCCCGATTGAAGTGCCGGCCTGGCTTACCACGTCCTGAACGGTCAGCTCCTGCCAGGTTTTTTCTTCAAGCAAGGCTTCCGCTGCCTCCAGCATTTGGTTCATGCTCTTGCGGCTGCGTTCCTGTTTTGGCTTATAAATGCGCTTGCTACTCATAAAACAATTATCCAAAATAGAATTAGAATTCTGATTCTATTTTATCAATCTGTTTTCTTTTGTCAAGAAGTGGCATAAGCTAGGGAAAACGCAAGGAGGCTGCATGCTCACAGACGCTGAACGAAACCAGGTGGTTGAAGCCCTGCTGGAAGCCAACAAAACTAAGGTACAAACCACACGGCCGTCCGCCCTGTTTCCGCACATTGAATTCGAAGATTCTTATGCTATTTCCGCCGAAGTGGCCCGCCGCCAGCAAGAAGCTGGCGCCAGGCTCATTGGCTATAAGGTAGGATTAACCTCAATTGCCATGCGACGCTCTTCTCAAATTGATGAGCCAGATTTTGGCTTTTTGTACGATCACTTTCTTATTGAGGATGGCGCCAAAGTGCCGCACGCCAACTACTGCGTGCCTCGTGTTGAGCTAGAGCTGGCATTTGTTTTGGGCGCGGCGCTCAAGGGGCCTGGCATTAACCTGCTGGACGTACTGCGAGCCACGGAGTATGTGGTGCCAGCCATCGAAATTATTGATGCCCGGGTAGACGAGCCGCGCAGAATTTACGATACGATTGCCGACAATGGCGCTGGGGCGGGATTGGTGCTGGGAGGACGGCCGTTTCGCCCCGATGCTCTCGACCTGCGTATGGTTCCCGGTATTCTTTACCGGAATACCGAAATTGAAGAAACCGGGCTTTCTGTTGGCGTGATGGGCCACCCGGCCAACGGTGTTGCCTGGCTGGCCAACAAGCTGTCCACGCTGGGATTTGCCTTGGAACCAGGCCAAATCTTGTTGGCCGGTTCTTTTGTGCGCCCCGTGTGGGCCAACGTGGGTGACACCATCCGCGCCGATTTTGGCGAACTCGGCTCCGTCGCCATTCAGTTTAAGTGAACCGCAAAGAACGCAAAGGGCGCAGAGAATTGTTTAAAATCTTTGCGTTCTTCGCCCCTTAGCGGTGAAATCAAGGAGAGACCGTGAAATCCATTCCCTCAGTTCCCCTGAAAATGCAGACCTTTCCCCAAGAGGAGATGCGTCAGCGCGCCGAGTCGTTTTTCGACCTGATGAAGCAGCGCCACAGCACCCGCGACTTTGCCGACACACCCGTGCCCTTGGACGTTATCATGAAATGCCTGGAAACGGCCGGACGTGCCCCCAGCGGCGCCAACCAGCAGCCCTGGCACTTTGTCGTCGTCACCGATCCGGAAATTAAGCACAAAATTCGGCTGGCTGCCGAAGAAGAAGAGCGTGCCTTTTACGCCGGACGCGCTTCAGAAGAGTGGTTGGAAGCGCTCGCACCGCTAGGCACGGACGCCGATAAATCGTTCATTGACCGGGCTGGCTGCCTCATTGTTATCTTTGCTCAATCCTATGGCCTGGCCGAAGATGGCTCGCGCGTGAAGCATTATTACGTGCAGGAATCGGTGGGCATTGCCACTGGCTTCTTAATCGCCGCGCTGCACAACGCGGGACTGGCCTGCCTCACCCACACGCCCAGCCCCATGGGCTTCCTGGGCGAAATTCTACAGCGCCCCAAAAACGAGCGGGCTTACATCAATTTAGTCGTCGGATACCCGGCTGAAGATGCCCAGGTACCCGAACATGCCCTCAGCAAAAAGAAGCTAACGGACTTCGTGACTGTTTTGTGAAGTCTATTGAATTTCCTGGTGGACGGCAGAGTAGATTCAGACGTAGACACAGCTATTTAATCCTGGGAATCGCCGTTTCCCTTTGGGAAAACAATGTCCATATTTATGCCGCTCCCTGCCGCGGTCCCCGAAGCTGCGGCAGCTATCAGTTGATGAAAAGGTGTAACCATATCACCGGCGGCATACACATTGGGCACGCTGGTGCGTCCCAATATATCTACCTTCACATACCCGTTCTCATCGAATTTGCAACCAATTTCGTGTGCTAAGAGGCTGTGCTGTTGGGGTTTGGTTGCGGCAAAGATGGACTGGCACGGTATCAATCGGCCGTCTTGCAAACGAATACCCTGCACATTCCTGGAATCTCCTTCAATGGCTTCAATCTCGGTGTCATACAGCGTCACGCCCATTTGCTGCAGTTTATGCAGTTGGTCCGGAGTAAGCTGTGGTTCACCGTACACGCAGGCGGAAATGTCGCTGCTGAGTGCCGACAACAGTGCAGCCAGATGATAAATAACCTCGCCGTTGCCGATGATCACAATTTTCTGGTCACGGACTTCCCACCCATGACAATAAGGACAGTGATGCACCCCACCCTTGCCCCAATAATCAGCCAGGCCGGGTATGGGCGGCAGCTCGTCACGCACCCCGGTAGCCAGCAGCACGCGGCGGCTTTGCCACACGGCGCCATCGGCGGTCTTTACATCAAACCCATTTTCGGTAGCGCTGAGGCTGATCACTTCGGCCGTTCGATACTGAACTGTAGGATACGGCCGTAACTGCTCCAGTCCAATCTGCAATAACTCAGCTGGCGGTGTACCATCGCGTGTAAAGAAGTTATGAGCCGCCTCCGCCGGAGCGTTCCGCGGCTTTTGATGATCACAAATCAAGACTTGTCGCCGAAAGCGACCCAATACCAGCGCGGCACTTAGTCCCGCCGCACTGCCACCTATAATAATCACGTCATACATGCTAATTGCTCCTTGCATTAGGGATTTTCATTGTTTTATATGTAGCCAATAATGGCTGGAAACCCATTTTTGGCCAAAAACGGCTGGAAACGGGATTGGTGAGTACGTCGTAGAGGTAAAATCCTGCTATATGGTACTGCGCCAGGGTCTGTGTCGTATCACTGTCGGCGGCGGCGCGGATGCCGGGGGGGTCTACTACCTGCGCTGCCTGGCCGATGAGCGGCGCGGTGCGGGCAACCACTGTCGAGCCGCGAAAATTTAGTTCATCTCCGGTTGCCTGGCCGGTCAATTCACGAAAAAGGGCCGACTTGCCCACTGATTCAAGTCCAATCAGCATAACGCTGGGTAGTAGTAACGAAGCTGTTTCAATCATCCTCTTCCCTCTTGTAAATGGGTAGTTTGGGTAATAATAGCCTTCGCAAAGCGTTCCATAGCTGCCAGCATCGCTACCTCGCCTTGTTTGATTTCTGTCTGGGTTGGCGCATGGCGATCGCCGTAATAAATTTCGGGCAACCGCGTAAATTGCAGATGTGGCTCAAGCAGTTCGCATTCCAGCAAAACAGGCATCCCCTCTACATCTTGCACCATATCAATGCGGGCATAGAGGATGGGACAGGCGGGAAAGCGAGATTGCGCCAACGCCATCACCTGAGCGCCAAAAGCGAGCATGTTGGGTGGCAATGCGTCAGGCTGAATGCCGACGCGCTCTGTTTCCAACCGACTCTTAAAATCATTGGCAGCCACTCTTTTATGCACCGCATGGCTAAATTTGCCCGCAATGTAGATCAATGAATATTCGCCTTGCTGGATGCCGTTGAGCAGGGGTTGGATGATGATCCCCGGCCAGGTTTTGTTTTGCAGCATCTCCTGCATGGGCGTTTCGGCAGTAGTGACCGATAAAACGTCCGTGGCCAGCGTCAGTTTACTGGTTGCCCGTCGTACCACACATATGGTGTTTTCGCCTGCGGCCGAAATGGTTGGCTTGATAATAATGTCCTGCCCACACCAGAGAGAGGCATCCTGTATCTCTAATTCTTGCAGAATGCTTGCTAGAGACTTTCCCAAAGCTGACCGAAATATGTGGTTCCCCTCGGGCGATGCTTCCCGCGCGCTGTAAAAAACTGAAGGCACAATTTTCCCTTGTGCTAAAGGTTGATGATCTAAACTGGTCGCCAGATCGTATAGATACTGTTCTTTAAAGTAATTCCAAAAGAGAACAGGGGCCGGATTAATCAGGCGGGGTCTATCTGCCTCACTTTGCTTTAGCCAATGCAAAAAGGCAGGTGGGTTACGGTGTGAGTCCCAACAGGAACGTAGCACCAGGGCATCAAATGTGGTTAGATCTATTTGGGCATTTGTCCAGCTAAAAATAGCGGCTTCTGCACCACGTAGTGTCAGGGCTTCTTTGAGCAGGTAATCGTCCAGTTTGTAAGTGGCCGGTAACGCTCGCCTATCGTAGGTAATGATACCAATTTTATATGCCATAACTTTTCTATCCTTTGGTTTAACAGGCACATTCCACTGTGCAGCAGCTTAGGTCGTCGAGGTGCATTTGGGAGCGGCGGTACTCTTCGAGAATGGCCGTATCCAACCCCAACGCTTCCGCAATCGCATTACCAATGACGGCAAAACGCTGGCGAAACTTGTAGATAAAGCAAAAAATAACGCGGCGATGGCGCACCATCGGGCCGGACAAAAAGAGGCCGGGCGTAAGGGTCAATTCATCGCTCTCTTCTGTCACTACAGCAGTGCCATCTTCGTTCCATTCAAACAGGTTGGCGATTTGGGGAACACGGCCGTTAAAGCCAGGGGTCAAATTGGGAAACTGGAATTCGCCAGCCGCCCAAATGACAAAGCGGGTTTTCATCTTTCTTTGGTTCGTTGCCAGCGTAAAGCCTCTTTGGTTGGGATGGGGCTTTATCTCGTTAACGGCTACGCCCTCCCGTATGGGCAATCTGAAGTGTTTGGCCACGGCTTGCAGATAATCGGCATATTCTGCTCCGGTGGGATGTTCGGTGTGCAGTGAATAGGCAGGGGATGTTTGCAAGGCGACGGCGTTTAAGTCCAACATGCCAAAGCCATTGATGGTAAAGGAAGGCGTAAGTAAGCGCGTCTCGGCCGGCCAGCGGCGAAAAGATGCGCCTACCTCATGCCGGTCTAAAATGAGAAACCGCTTCACGCCTAAATCTTGCAGCACCATGCCGCAGCCAATCCCGGCCGCGCCTGCGCCGATAATCACAACATCATACGCATGGTTTTTCTTTACAAACCTGCTCTGTTTCTTCATCAGCAAATCCCTGATTTTGACATTGTCAAACCAATTACCAATTGCCATCAGGCTGCCTCCGAGTCTGCCGCTGCCAACTGCGAGCCAAACATTTCCCGCACCCAGGCCAGCGCCTCCTGGTACGGGTCGGGAGCAGGCAGAGCATTGTCCGCCAGGCAGGCGTCGAAGCGGTGCTGCAAGGCGTGGGCATCAATGCTGCCCGCTTCGCCAATGAAGACCAGTTCGCTG
This sequence comes from Promineifilaceae bacterium (SeqCode), assembly GCA_041987425.1. Lineage (GTDB taxonomy): Bacteria > Chloroflexota > Anaerolineae > Promineifilales > Promineifilaceae > Leptofilum. The sequence continues at coordinate 7,474 of JBHIWP010000188.1, forward strand.
TAGGGCATCTGCTCGCCCCAATCCCTTTCGCGGGTTAAGTGAACCCGCGAACCGGCGACCTGCAGCACCCGCTTTCTTTCTGGGCCTGTGGTCAGGTAAAGTATTCCTTTGGCCCGGTAAATGGTGGGCGGCAGTGTTTTGATCGCTTCGTGCAGGGCGTGGTAGGCAAACGGCCGTTCGCTGCGGTAGCGCCAGGTGCTAAACACAAGCGTGTGATCGTGGTGCTCATGGTCATACTCGTGTTCGTGATCATGATGATGGTGGTCGTCGGACATTTTTTCCGGATGCACGTGGATATCCAGCGTGGCGTCGGGCTGGAGGCTGTCCAGCGTGTGCCGCCCCACGCTCAGCACCAGTTCCAGCGGGATACGGCCGTAGGTCGTTTCCAGCACCCGCACCTCCGGCACCAGGTCGCGCAGCATCTCTTTGATCAGCCGGGCCGTCTCCGGCGGCACCAGGTCAATTTTGTTCAGGATGAGCAGGTCAGCGACACCAATTTGGCGGCGGGCCAGCATGGCCGACTGGCCGTCCAGCTGCAAAAGCTGCTCCGTGTCGATGATCGTCAGGATAGTATCTACCCTTGTGCGGGCGCGCAGCTCGGGCGAGACGACAAAGGTGATGGCCACTGCGCCAGGGTCGCTGACGCCGCTGGTTTCAATCAGGATGTATTCGGGCGGTTCGGGAGCGTGGATGAGATCGAGAACAGCCGTTTCCAAATCACCGCGAATGGTGCAGCAGATGCCGCCATTGGCCAGACTGATCGTTTCCCCTTCTACACCGACGATTAGCTGGGCGTCAATATTTACTTCGCCAATGTCGTTGACCAGCACCGCCATCCGCAAACCGTGGTCGGCGTGCAAAATATGGTTGAGCAGGGTCGTCTTGCCCGCGCCCAAAAAGCCGGTCAAAATGGTTATCGGGATTTTAGCTTCATTGTTCATAAACTCAACTCTCCTTTATGGACCAAACATATCCAGCACCGGCGCATCAACCGCGTTACATCCATCAGCATGGGAACAACCTGCCAGCGGCAGTTCAGGCACGGAATCAAACAGATACGCTCCAGCGTAGTGATGGCATACCGGGCAGCCATCTGGGGCAACCAGAATGCGCACCCTGGTTGCCAACCCTTGCTCTATGCGCGCCAATGCCTGCTGCTGTTCTTGCCGTTTTTTCTCCTCGTCCATTAAGATCACTCCTGCCCCTGGTAAGGCAATAGGGCCAAATGGCGCGCCCGCTTCACCTCACGCGCCAGTTTGCGCTGATCGGCCGGACTCAACCGCGTTTGCCGCCGGGGACGAATACGGCCGTATTCATTCAAATACCGCTTCAACTCCTCCGGCTGCTTGTAATCCAACACTACATTTTGGCGCTCTGGCCGCCGCCCAGCCGGTTTACGCGTACGCATCATCCACCTCCGCTGCCGGTGCTACAAAGGGATTTTCTAGAGTAAGCTCCCCTGCCTGCCACAACGCCATCTCCGCATCGCCAAGCAGGCAGCCATCCAGGCTGGCCACCAGCTCTTCTTTGCTCAGCTTTTGCCCAATGCAGGCAATCTCCTGGCGACGATCGCCATACGGTTCCGACCAGGGGTGGTTGATTTCCAGCTGTAGCTCGGCATCGGCGGGCCAATTTTCGCGTGGTTCAGCCGCCCACCAACGGCCTGCAATCTGGAAGTACCCTTGCCGCGCCACCTGGGACCAGTAATAGGCCATGTCGTTGTCGCTGGCCAGCCAGAGGAACCCTTTGGAGCGCAGCAGCCGCTTAAAGCCGCCGCCCTGCACAAAGTCGAGCAGCCGCTGGGGATGAAACGGCCGTCTTGCCTTATACACAAAACTGCTGATGCCGTACTCATCCGTTTCCGGAATGTGGTGCCCTTGCAGCTCCTCGGCCCAGCGGGGCAGTTGAGCAGCGGCTTTCAGGTTAAACAGGCCGGTATGCAGCACGCGCTCGAGGGGAATACGGCCGTAGCTGCTCTCGATCACCACCGCATCCGGGTTAAAGCGGTGCAGGTAACTTTTCAGCCGGACCAGCTCATCGGGCGTCACCAGGTCGGTTTTATTGATAAGGATGACGTTGGCAAACTCCACCTGCTCCACCAGCAGATCGGCCAGGGTACGGCCGTCTTCGTCAGCCACCGCCATTCCCCGCTCCAGCAGCGTTTGCTGGTTGATGTATTCATCTAGCCAGGTTTCCGCGTCCACCACGGTGAGCATCGTGTCCAGTTGAGCAATGTCGGAGAGGGTACGGCCGTTTTCATCCAGCGGAAAATCAAAGGTCGCGGCCACCGCCATTGGCTCTGAAATGCCCGTCGATTCAATAAGCAGGTAATCAAAACGGCCGTCACGGGCCAGTTTGCCAATTTCAATGAGTAAATCCTCACGCAAGGTGCAGCAGATGCAGCCATTGCTCATCTCCACCAGCTTTTCTTCAGTGCGGCTAAGCTGGGCATCCCCATTGCTCACCAACTGGGCATCAATGTTGACCTCGCTCATGTCGTTCACAATGACCGCCACGCGCAATCCTTCGCGATTTTTGAGTACGTGGTTTAGCAGGGTGGTTTTGCCCGCCCCCAAAAAGCCCGAAAGCACGGTGACGGGCAGCCGCTGATTATCTATTTGTTTTTCACTCATACTGTTCTTTCCTTTTCATATGATTGATGTCAAAAATTTTTTAATCTGTGGAATCTGCGAAATCTGTGGATTCTTCAATTTTTGTACGATTTGATAGGCAGCGCCTGGCTTTGCTCGGCCAGCGTTTGCCATTGGGTGGCCAACTGATCCACGGCCGCCAATTTGGTGACGGCGTGGTTAAACGGTTTTAAGGCAGATTGTCGCCAGGAACGACCGTACTCCGCCAAAACCCACGCCTCGTACCCCGCCAGCCAACGCAGCAGGTCAGCCCACAGTTGGCGCATCGTCTGCGCCTGTGCTTCGGTGGTGAGGCAGCGCCTCTTCCCGGTGAATGGGTTGCGTGAGGCTGGGAACGGCCGTAAACCGTGGCTTCGCTTTGTACCGGTTCACAAAAATGGCGCCCTGCTCCGCCTGCCCGAACCAGATGCCCCAGCCCCACAGCACAATCTGCCGCTCCCCATCCCAGCGGGTGTACATCGATCCGCCCCGGATGTCGGTAGGTTTGTGGCTGAACTCGTATTGGTACAGCAGATTGCCTTCCGGGCAGAGAATGTCCCGCCCAAACAGCCACATCTGCTGGTGCAGCAGCGGTTTGAGCTGCTTTTTGTACGTTGCTGGATAACTAAACCAATAATTTGTTGTCATAATTGACATTCAACTATACAGACCCTAAGGGTTTTACTCCTGAGTAATTTAACCATTTGAGGGCTAAACCCTTAGGGTCTCTCCAGAGAAACCTGATTCGTTATATTGATATTTAATATCATTAATGTAGGCAAAAAAAGTGCGCCTACCCATTGAGCGCCAGCTGCCACGCATCGCGCACCCAGTTAATCGCCGATTGCAGCGGTGCGGCTGCCACCTGATTTTCCAGCAGGCAAGCGTCGAACTGAGCGGTCAACGCCTGGGCCGGTACGCCATCGGCCAGGCCAATGAACACTACGCTGGTGTGCGGTTCTATGTCACTCCACGGGTCACCAACTACCAACCTGGCCCGCTTACCAA
>JBHIWP010000189.1:0-11043 GCA_041987425.1 Promineifilaceae bacterium (SeqCode)
ACATCTTCCAAAATAAGCGAGCGATTGTGCCGCACAACCCAACCGGCAATGCTGCTGTCTAGCGGCACAACGATGTCCTTCGGCACTTCACCGCGCGTGGAAGCAGCAAAATGAAGCTGTCCGGTAGAGCGATCAACCAGCAAGATAGAGGCGGTTTCCGTCTGGGTGAGTTCGGTTGCCACGTCCATTACTAACGAGAGCAGTTCATCCAGCCGTAATGTGGAGCTGAGGTGGCGGCTTATTTCTAGCAGGCGGGCCAAATGCTCGGCCGAAATGACGCTGCTTGTGCCTTGTACTCTATTGTTTAATTCTTCCATAGTGCCAATCACTTCTTAAGGGCAAAAGGGGCGGCCAATTGAGGCAGGATCTCCGCCACATCATCACGAAATAATAAATCAGCTTTCTTGTCTATATGGGTCGGCCCCAAGTTAACAATGATTAACCTGGCGCCAACTTGCTTAGCCAGCAAGGGTAAATCGCCAGCGGGGGCAACTTCTAAAGACGAGCCAGCCACCAGCATAAGATCGCATTTTCTGGCAGCCTCTTGGGCCATGTGCATCACCAATGCAGGCAGTAGCTCACCAAATAATACCACGTTTGGTTTAAGGACAGCACCACAACCGGCACAAGTTGGTATTTCATTGTTTTGGGCAAAGTGCTGCCACATGGGAAGCGCATCTACTTGCGCCTGGCAGCCCTGACAGGTGGCGCGGCGCAGACTGCCATGCACTTCATAAACGGTTTGGTTGCCTGCTTTGCTGTGCAGCAGGTCAATGTTTTGCGTGATTATGGCCTGCAAATTGCCGCTGGCCTCCAGCTCAGCCAGGGCTAAATGTGCCGGGTTTGGTTTGGCGTTGAGGATGGTGTAGGCTAAAGGCCGTATCCAGTCGAAAAAAGCTGACGGATTGTGACGAAAGGAATAAATAGAGGCAACCTCCATCGGATCAACCCGATCCCACACGCCAGATTCCTCGCTGCGAAAATCTGGAATGCCCGAGGGCGTGCTAATACCGGCCCCCGTAAGCGTGACCATGTGGTTTGCCTGTTGTATGAGGTCAATGGCGCGGGCAATGGTGGCAGAGGAGGTCATAAAACAGCTACGCTTTTATCAACTGTTGAGCAATTTGCCTGATGAGAATAGCGGCTTTGGCGTGGGGATTTAGCTGCACCAGCGAAACGCTTTTATTAACAGCCTGGTTCATCTCGTTGGGTGATATTGGCAAAATGGCGGTTATGGGGTGGTTGAGATATTTCTCCAGCGCCTCATGGGGTATGGTCATCTGCCCGGTGAAATCAAAAATCACAGCGCGAATCAGGGATTCTGAAGTGGAAATATCATGTAGACGATCTAAGAGATGGCGGGCATTGGCCAATGCGATTTTTTCAGGACGCAAACAAACAATGATCTGATTGGCGCGTACCAGCACTGATTCAATAAGGGGCGTCAGTTGGTGCCCGCAGTCGATAACCAAATGATGCTTCGGTTTAATGAGCGGTTGCAGCAAATTTTGAATTTGCTCTGGAAACAGGTCAAGTGGTTCATTAGCCAGACTTGTATGCGTTAAGAGTAGAGCCAAATGGTCATTATACTCCTTCAGCTCATGCTGTATCGCCTCAGACCATCTGGTTTCCGGTTGAGCCAGCACGTTATTAAGCCCGTGCTGGTGCTTCTGGCTAAGGTAGAGGGCAATGTGCCCTTGTATGAGATCAAGGTCGAGCAAAGTTGTATGGCGACCGCTGCTGGCCAGGCTGCTGGCCAGATTAATAGCCATTGTTGTTGCTCCTGCCCCACCTCTGGCGGCCAAAACGGCCGTTACCACGCCCTGGGTAGAAAAAGCTGTGGTTTTGGCTGAAGTTGCACTGCCTTCACTGCTCCTTTGTTTGCCCTTGGGAAGCGGTTTATGCAGCCGCGTTTCGGCTCCGGCCTTGGGGGTGCGATTTTCCAAGATGGTTCTCACCCGCTCTACCAACTCGTCTGGCTCTGTTGGCTTTGTAAGATAGTCATCCGCGCCAGCATCAAACCCGGCCAACTTTTTTTCTGCCTCATCAACGGCCGTAAACATGATAATAGGAATGTCTGATAATTTGGGATGTGCTCGCAGGCGCCGACATACTTCCCAGCCATCCATTTCTGGCATCATGCCATCCACCAGAACAATATCCGGATTCTCCGACTCCGCCAGGCTTAATCCTCGAAAGCCAGAACGCGCTCCCAAAACAGAGTACCCTTGCTGCTGCAAAACGCGCTGAATAATGCTTAGCGTCTCTGGATGGTCATCTATCACTAAAACCTTAAAGGCAATTGGTATGGTCATTGATTATTCTCGATCAAACTGCCTGCTTAGCGCCCTGGTGCAGTTTCGCGGAAAAACGCCAGCGCTACACCGGAGGCCAGGGATAATGTCGGCCCGGGCCAGGGGCAAGAAAGCTGCCCTGCCGCAAGACGCGGCCGATTCGTTTTTGCAGCGCTTCCAGCTCATACTGTGAAAGTAAATCTTGCAACTCTGATCGCAAACCGGCTTCATTTGTTGCCAATTTATTGCTAAAGGACTCTACATCAGCCAATAGTTCTGCTGGAATGGCCTCTCCGGCAAACTCCCAAATAACCGTGCGCAATTTATACTCTGTATGAAAGCAGATGCCGTGATCTATGAGCCAGAGTCGGCTGTCGCCCTCATCTTCTTCCAATAACACATGCCCCGCCTTGCGGTCTGCGTTATTTATGATGATATCCAGCAACACAGTTTTTTGCAGGGCCTCTTTAAAATGGGAGTCCCCTTCAAACGTAAAGTAGTGTGTTTCTGGATCATGAGGAATAAAGAGCTGAACAGAGCCCGTGCCGTGCTCTGCCTCGCGCAATACGGTTGGCGGAATCAGGTGCCACCCCAGCGTGTGGCTCACTAAAAAAGCAGCCCGTTCTCGTTGACACAAGGTCCCCTGGGTAAAATCCCACAACGGCCGTTCCCCGCGGCGCGGCTTATAGACAGCGCGAACTTCTGTCAACAGCGTTGGCGCCAGATGAGGCAGTGCTTCTTGAACGGCCGTGTTTGGGCAAATGTCCACTAAAAACGAATAGTTCGAACTCCAAGGCAGCACCCCTTTGACATTTAGTGTGCCAACCTGTAACAGTTGGAGCCAATCTGCTGTGCTCATCTCGTGTTGCGCCATTTTAACAGTATGTGAACTCAGTAAGCATGTCCATTTCGGTGCGGACAAAAGTGCCCGGTTGGATCTATGGGTTTACCGCAGTTGCCACAAATTGGCCGTCCAGCCCTTACCACATCATAGGCGTGCTGCACCAGGGCCTGAACCTGCGCGCGCGAAACCCAATAGCTTACTACGTTCGGCTCCTCATCTTCAGCAACCAGCTCGTAAGCCACCAATACAACCTGGTTGCTATCTTCATTATAGCCAATGCCAATGTTGCCCACGCGAAACAGAGATTCAATGGGCTCGCGCAGGCGCATATCGGTCCACACAGGCGCTTCATTTCCTGGCTCTGGATACTTTTTTGCCAGTTCTTGAATCAGCGCTTCGAAGCTTTCGGCCAACATGCGGGCCTGTTCTTTTTCGATGGTTAGTGTAATAGTTTGAGAGCCTCGGCTGCCCTGCAAGTAGAAGGTGCGCTGTCCGGGAGACCCAATGGTGCCCACAGTAATTTGTGTAACCGGGTTCAGTTCAATGTGGCTAGCCATAAGTTTATCTATATATCAGCTTTTGCTACTTTTACCTTTTAAGCCTGTTTCTTGTTTGTCGCCGCCTCTTTTTCTTTTTCTGCATCAGGTGCAGGTGGTGGTTTTAGAGGACCATTATCATTAATGCGCTCGACGCGCACCGTGCCGTTTTCGGATAGGTGGAGGACGCTAACAGAGGCTGGTGACACAATAATGCGCTGAAAAAGGTCGATGTGCACCCCTAAGAAGTGAGCCAGCACCAGCTTGATAAGATCCGCGTGAGAAACCACCACAATAATATCTTTTTTATCGTGCGCCTGGGCTAACGTTTCGATAGCGTTCACGCCACGCGATTGCACACCGCGGAGCGTATCGCCTCCAGGAAACTTCATCCGGCTAGGATAAAACTGAACGGCGAACCATTTTTTCTTTTTGGCCAGCTTTTTGATCTTCTTTCCTTCCCACTTACCGTAACGGACTTCTCCAACTTCATCCAGCAAGTTGATGGGCAGGTTTTGCGAGGCGGCAATAAAATCGGCCGTTTCCCGGCAGCGCAGCACGGGGCTGCTGTAAATAGCTTTGATAGGCAGTGCCGCCAGCCGTTCGGCTGCATCCGCCGCCTGCTCACGGCCGTTTTCGTTCAAATGAATGCCTTCTATCCAGCCAGCTAAACGGTGCTTCTTAACCCAATCATTTTCGCCATGCCGCACAAGAATTATGGTTGTCATACGTGAATAATAGCACAACTGGGAAGGGTGCGAAATAGATATTGCGCCTACCTTCTTTGCTTTCGGCCTTTGGCTTAGCTCGCTGGCAAACGCGCCAGTATAGTCCACCAGAAATCAATACAGCAATATTATGTCGAGTTTCCTGGCCTTGTAAGGCGTGTTTAGTTGCGCTGAACCGATTCCAGCAGATCTGGGGGCATAACGGGGTTAAAGCTAAGTGAATTGCACACCCGCGTTTCACTTTCCTCAATTTCTGCGTCGGCATTTCCCGTAAATGCCGCGTACTGGCCCAGGCCAAAATAAGCTGCCATAACGTTACAGGCCACTGGCGCCGCCCACTGCGAGCCTTCCCCTCCATGATACAAAAATGCAGACACCACAATTTCTGGCTCGTCAAAAGGCGCGTACCCCACATACCAGGAGTGCGTGGGCAAAATACGCCTGTTTAAGATGTCGTCGAAGCTGCACCACCCTTTCTCGATGGCGATGTTGTCGCAGAATTCGGCCGTTCCTGTTTTACCGGCAGTGATAATGCCAAATGGATCCAGCCAGTCTACATAGGTGGCGCCCGTGTAAAACTCTTCTTCATTTACAAAGATGTTTACCAGGCGCATCCCTTCAGCAATGGTTTCCAAATGATCCCGGTCTACGTCCACCGCGTTAAGCACTTCCGGCTGGTAAATGTATTGCCCGTTAGCATCAAAGCGCACGTTCAGGGAAGGATCGTCTAGAGGATTTCCTTCGGCATCGGTGAGGATGGTACGGCCGTTCGCTCCCAGGCTCGCCCGGGCAAAAATCTGGCTGTTATCGTCCACAAACACAATGTTGCCTTCCGCGTCTGTCATATGGTGAATAATGGTGGGCCGATACAAAAAGCCGCCATTAGCCACAACCGCTGCCATTTGCGCCACCTGCATAGGAGAAGCCGTCAGGAAACCCTGGCCAATGCCCAGGTTGTAATCATCACCCGTTGACCAGGGTTCACCGTATACTCGTGCCTTCCAGCCGCGATCCGGCGGCAGGTCGCCCGGCGCTTCTAGCGGCAGCTCAATGCCCTGCACCCGGCCAAAGCCAAACTGCGAAGCGTAGCGCGACAGGCGGTTTATCCCCAGCCCTTCCACAAACTCACCGTCCTGGTCGAAGCCGCCGCTAATTTTGTAGTAATAGATATCGCACGAATTTGCCAGCCCGGTAATGGCGTTCATCAGCCCGTGCCCCTCGCGGAACCAGCAAACAAACGTTTGGGCGCGACCCGGATCGTTAGGAGAGAACCGGTTTGGAATTGTAATTTCACCCGAGCCTAGCAAGAGTCGTGAAGCCGTAACAATGCCTTCCTGCAGCGCGGCAGAGCCGGGCACAATTTTAAAGGTAGAGCCGGGTGGGTAAATACTGCTCACCGCGTGATTTACGAACGGCTGGTACACGTTGCGCGACTCCCGCAGATAATAGTCGACCGGCACTTCCGTCTGAAAGCGATTGTTGTCAAAGCTGGGCAGGCTGACCATCGCCAATATCTCACCAGTTTGTGGATTCATTGCCACCACGGCCCCCTGCTGCACTTCATTGAAGGACTCCTGGCCGGTAATCGGATCTCGATCCGGTACAAGCTCACGCTGTTCCATGGCCTGGCGCAAAATTTCGGTAGCAATGATTTGCAGGTCGATGTCGAGCGTCAAATGCAAATTTAGCCCGGCGATTGGCTCAACTTCCGTGCCAATCTGGCGCAGCTCACGCCCGGTCCAATCCACCTCAATCTGCCGCTCGCCCTTGGTGCCTGCCATCTCAATTTCCATGGAAGATTCCAGCCCGGCCCAACCTACGCGATCATCTCGCTGATAGCCCAATCCCAGGTCGAGCCAGTTTTCATTGGGCAGCGGCCCCATAAAGCCAATGATAGACGCGGTGTATTCGGCCGTGGGATAGTAGCGCAGCGGCTCTGGGATGACGCGCACGCCGGGTAAAAAGATGCTTTCTTGCTCAATGGTGTAGGCCTGAGTAATGGGAATGCCGGAAGTGATCACAGCGGGAATATATTGCAGCGGAGCGTTTTCGCGCACGATTTCGGCAATGCTGTCTGGCAGTTGGGGCACCACGCCTGCCTGGGCCAATGTTTCTTCACCAGAGACGCCGTAGATCTCTGCCAGGCGGCTATAGGTCTCCACCAGCCCGGGATTGGCCGCTTCAATCAGCGCCCTTTGCTGCACGGTGTTGGTTACGGGGACGCCCGTTAGCAGCGAGAGCCGCTCATAAACAGCCTGAAGCTCATTAGGATCGTCCGGTAAGAATGTGGGCGTGATAGTCACGTTGAAGCTGGGAATGTTGATAGCCAGGGGATCGCCGTCTCGGTCGAAGATTACCCCACGTGGTGCATCGTTACGCAAGATGGCGAATTGATTTTCCTGAGCCAACGCTTCAAGCTCGCCACCTTCGGTTTGTTGAATCCAATAAACGCGGTAAATCAACAGACCTAGAATGGCAACCACAACGAGCCGAAAGAAGAAGAGACGGCCGCGCAGGCCAAAGTCCTCTTTTTCGAGCTCCTCTAAATCTTCTACGCGGTCCCAACCCATTCGAGACATAGTTGAATTCCTAAAGGCTTGCAGGCAAAAGCCAAACCTGCGGTCACGCTAGTTCAGATTTTTTTGGCCTTTGCCTAAAGCTGCACCCGGCGCGGCCGTATTGCCCGGTTGATGATGTAAAGCAGCCAGTAAATGGGCAAAACCGCCAGCACGTGAAGCAGTAAAACATTTGGTAAAACCACGATGCTCTGAAAATTTACAATCGTGCCAAACATGCGCAGCAGGGTAATTTCTACAATAAAGCTAATAACCGTTGCCAGGCCAGCCTGCGCCAACGGCAGCAAGACTCGACTGGCTGGAAGCGCCTGGGTGGCCCAAATAACGGCCGTAATTCCCACCACAAACGCCAGCGACGACACGCCCACCGGGGCAATCGAAAATAGATCTGTAAAAACACCGGCAAAAAAAGCCCAAACGGCTCCCTCTTCAACCCCGTACAGTATCCCCCAAGATAATGCCACCAAAAAGGCGAGCTGGGGTGAAGTGCCGAGGAAGGGGAAGTGGGGCAGAACGGCCGTTTCAACCAAGCCTAACACAAGCATCAAAGGAATTGCTAAATAAATAGAAACACTCATCTAATTCTCTGTTGGGCTTTCAAAAATTGATGTATCTATCGGATTAAAATCGGTAATGACAAACACAATCTCCATCGTGTCAAAATCCGTAGCGGGCTGCACAATGGCTTGCTGAAATAGCTCTGCCTCATTACGCACAATCTGCACGACGCGGCCAATCACAATATCCTGCGGAAAATCGCCGCCCAGCCCTGAAGTTAGCACGATTTCGCCCAGCTCCAGCTGGAACTTGAGATCAATCCAGTCGACGACTAGATCGCCAGTGGCGCCGCGCCCTTTCAGGCTGCCTGTGGCCCGGGAACTGCCCAGCCGCACCGGAATGGCGCTGGCATTGTCAGTAATGAGCACTACCTGGGCGGAATTTTGTGTGGTGCGGAAGACGCGGCCAATCAGCCCGCGCGAGCTTTCTACCGGCATGCCCACCCGCAAGCCATCGTCTGAGCCTTTGTCGATGATGATGCTGCGCACGGCCGGGCTGGTGTCGTAGCCAATGACGTTGGCCGTTTGGCGGCGCAGCTCTGGGGTCTGGCGCGCGCGGTTAAATAGATCTTGCAAAATCTGCCATTCGCCCTGTATTTCGCGCAGCTCTTCATTTTCGCGCTCCAGGGCTTCTAGCTGGGCCTGGAGCGTTTCAATTTCAGCGCGAGCCTCGTCTAGATCGCGCGGGCCAGAGAGGGCGTCGGCGACGGTATCAGTCTGGCGTGTGGTCCAGCTGGCAACGGCCGCTAACGGATCCTGCATAAAGCCAAACAAAAGATCCAGGTTGCCAGTGCGGTCTAACACGCTTAAAAGAATAGAGACTCCCACCAGGACAGCTATCGTCGTCCAGCGAATCCTGCGTTGGGCATCGTTTAAGTTCATGATGAATGGTTATCGGTATTCAGTATGTCAGCGATCAGTGACAAGTAGGGGCGAGGCAGGTGGGCAAAACCTTTGCCAAACAATGGGACGAGCCTCTACCTGCCTCGCCCAGTGAATAGTAAAAAGTGATAAGTGAGAAGAGGATAGCATAGTAGGATGAATGATATCTGAGAAGACAATCGGCTGGCGATTAACCGATTACTGAATACTGTTCTACTGATTACTAATGGTGCGTGCTGCCCCGGTGTAGGCCAGTGAGCGAGCGTTCCCAAAGCTCAATGTTTTCCAGCACGCGCCCGGCGCCACGCGCCACGCAGGTCATGGCGTCCTCGGCCACCCAGACGCGCATTTTCACCATATCTTCCAGGCGATCGGCCAGGCCACGAATTTGGGCGCCTCCTCCGGCCAGACAAATGCCTACTTCCATCAGGTCGGCAATAAGCTCTGGCGGCGTATCGTCGAGGCAGTCGCGTACGGTGTCAACAATGATGTTGATAGAGGGGGCCATCGCCTCGCGCAGCTCAATACTGCTAATTTCCACCGACTGGGGCAAGCCATTGATCAGATTACGGCCGCGCAGCGTCATCGTGCGTTCTTCTGGCAGCGGAAAGGCGGAGCCAATGCCAATTTTCACCCGCTCAGCCATGCGGTCACCAATCAGCAAATTATATTTGTTACGGGCATATTGGATGATGTCCTCATCCATTTCGTCACCCGCCACGCGGATGGAGCGGCTGACAACAATGCCGCCCATGGCAAAAACGGCCACTTCGGTGGTACCGCCGCCGATGTCTACAATCATGCTGCCGCGCGTTTCGTTCACCGGCAGACCGGCGCCAATCGCTGCGGCCGTTGGCTCTTCTATAAGATGCGCCTCACGGGCGCCAGCGGATATGGCCGCATCGTAAACGGCGCGCTTTTCCACTTCGGTGACGCCGCTGGGAATGCCCACCACCACGCGGGGGCGGGGAAAGGGCACAATCATCTGCTCGTGCGCTTTGTCGATGAAATATTTGAGCATCGCTTCGGTGATTTCGAATTCGGAGATAACGCCATCGCGGAGCGGCCGTATGGCCACGATGTCTGCCGGGGTGCGCCCCACCATTTCCCGTGCTTCTGCGCCAATGGCCAGCGGCTGGCGGGTGCGCCGGTTAATAGCCACCCACGATGGTTCGTTGATGACAATACCGCGATCGCGAATATAGACCAGGGTGTTGGCCGTACCCAGATCGATGCCAATGTCCAATGAAAAAAGGCCCAAGAGCCAATCAAGTGGTCTAAACAATGTTTCCTACTTCTCCCTTCCGTGTGTCCACATTACGGTGAACCAGCACAAAATTATACTCAACCGTTGATACATCACCAATTTTGCCCACAAAATTCCCCACGCTTGCCACTAATCTTTGTATAATTGCTTAGAATGGGATGAGCTAAACGGCCGTTGGCGTCAAAACGTTGGGAGAAATTTGCCTAAGCTGCGTACTGCGTAAACTATAAACGGATATTGGAATACAAATAGCAATGGGTAGTTTACGTAAAAGAGAACAAAAAACCTTAGCTATAGCTTCAACCTAAAAGGTCTTTTGTTCTCCCCATTCAGGTGAACATTAAACAAAACGTAAGAGGTTTTTGCGATGGCAAACAAAGCATTATTTCAAGGGCTAATTTATGATGAAGCAGGCAACCAGGTGGAAACGGCCGTTGTCGGGCACGAGATGTTTTACGTGGTAGACGATGCCGGTTTTAAGCGCCACATAGACGCTGACCAGGTTGATCGACAGGTGCTGAGCGTCTTTTTGCAGCAACTGGAAGAGAACAAGGAGATAGCCGTAGAGCAGGCCCTGCGCATGATGGGCAAAGACGATCTGTTTACCAAAGCGGCCGTCGATGCCCAGATTAGCAATATCGACATGGACGACAAAGATACCAAGGGGGATCTATACGAATACCTGCTTAGCAAGCTAGCCACGGCCGGGCAAAACGGCCAGTTCCGCACCCCCCGCCACATCATCAAACTGATGGCCGATCTAGTGCAGCCGCAACTGGGCCACAAGATTGCCGCATTCACGTACCTAGGCGAAGAGAACTTCGCGTGCATGAGGTGCGGGGCGTGGGCGGCCAGGAGGGCCGTTGCGCTCGCCAAGCCGTGCGGCCAGAGAGTCTGCCCGCGGGTCAGGGAACAGAGCATAAGGAGGATGGCCAACGGCAGGCATCCCGGCGAAGGCGCGCACTACAAGAAAGAAGGCATCGTCGGGATGCTACCCTTGGAAGGGGACCTCGGGTCAAGGAAGACCAGAGGCAAAAACAAGGGAAGCACCGAAGAAGATGCAAGCAGGAAGAGGAGAAGCCAAGGAGAACCGCAAGAAGGCAAGAAGAGGAAGGAGACGAGGCCGGAAGAGAACTGCCTACCAGCGGGCGCGGAAGAGGCCCCCAAGAGAAGCAGCCAGGAAGGCCAGGAAGAGAACGGACCAGGAGGGAAGAGAAGGAAGACAACGCATGAGGAGCGAGAGCAGGAGCAGGAGCAGGAGCGGGAGCAGGAGCAGGAGCAGGAGCAGGAGCAGGAGCAGGAGCAGGAGCAGGAGCAGGAGCAGGAGCAGGAGCAGGAGCAGGAGCAGGAGCAGGAGCA
>JBHIWP010000190.1:0-10991 GCA_041987425.1 Promineifilaceae bacterium (SeqCode)
TGCAGGCAGCATTTGCCCAATCTAACGGCCGTTTCCGTCGGTGAGGGCCTTCACTATCTGCAAGAAGACCACCCGCACCGCATCGGCCAGGAGTTGGCAAAATGGGTGGAAGCCATTCCCGTTGCTGCCTAATTTTCGTTAGCCCCTAGACAACCGAATTTTCGTGAGATTGGCCCGGTTTTTTATGAAGCCGGGCTTTTTTCGTTGTGCGCTGCCTAGCATCGTCATTTCAACTTTTGGCGGAAAGCTGTTATGCTCTCGCTTTGGTGCACTATGATCGAACTCCTCAAAGCCAACCCCTTACTGCTGCTCTTTTTGGTTGTGGCTATTGGCTACTGGATTGGTCAGATTCGGCTTGCGGGCAACAGCATGGGGGTTGCGGCCGTTTTATTCGTCGGTCTGGCGTTTGGCGCGCTGGACCCGGCGCTGCAAATGCCGCAAATCATTCTCGATTTGGGGCTTGTGCTGTTTGTTTACACCATTGGGTTAGCCAACGGGCCTGGCTTCTTTAGCAAGTTCCGCCGCGAAGGGCTGCGCGAGGTGCTGTTCATCGTGGGCATTATGACGCTGCCCGCGCTGCTGCTGCTGGGCCTTTACTTTGCCCTGGATCTAAGCCCGGCGACGACGGTGGGCATCTTCACCGGCATGTCTAATAACACGCCAGCCCTGGCCAGCGTGCTGGATTTAATCGGTCAGCGTGGCGGGGCGGCTACGGCCGCTGCCGACGCCGTTGTGGGGTTTTCTGTGGTCTATCCGCTGGGGGTGCTGGGGCGCATGCTGGTGCTGGCAGTGGTGCTGCGCCTGTGGCCGGTGGACTTTGCCGCCGAAGCCTACCGCCTGCGCCACCAATATCCCATCGCCCGCGACCTGCAATATTGCACCATCGACGTGACGAACGTAGAAATGACGAAACGGCCGTTGCGCCAGCTCCGCCGCGAGCATGCGTGGGACGTGTTATTCGGCCGTTTGTATCGGGGCAACGACATTGGCCTGATTAGCAACGACACCCAGTTTCAGCTAGGCGACAAAATTGTCATTGCCGGAACGCCAGAAGCCATGGCCGAAGTCGCAGCCACCTTTGGCCAGCGCTCCGCCGAGGATTTGCTGCACGATCACGCCGTCTACGCCAGCCGCCGCCTTTTTGTGTCTAATCCCGATATTGCGGGTAAGCAGCTAGCTACGCTCAACCTGCGCGAGGCGCACGGGGCAATTGTGTCCCACGTGCGGCGGGGCGATGTGGAGCTGCTGGCCCGCGGCGACACGGTACTGGAATGGGGCGACCGCATTCGTGTATTGGCCCCCCGCGAAGAAATTCCCCATCTGGTAGCGCTGTTTGGCGACTCCTACGCCCAGCTCAGCCACGTCAACCTGCTCACGGTGGGATTTGGCATTGCCGTCGGCTGGCTCATCGGCCTGATTCCGTTCACCTTACCGGGCGGCATCACCTTCCGGCTGGGGCTGGCGGGCGGGCCGCTGCTGGTGGCGCTGGTGTTGGGTGCACTGCGCCGCACCGGCCCCATCCTGTGGAAGATGCCCTACAGCGCCAACCTGACGCTGCGCCAGTTTGGCCTGATTCTGCTGCTGGCGGCCGTGGGGGTGCGTTCCGGCAACGCCTTTCTGAATGCCTTTGCCAGCGGGTCTGGTTGGCTCATTTTAGGTCTGGGGTTTGGCTTGATTGTGGTGACCACCCTGCTGGCGCTGTGGCTGGGCTACAGACTGCTGCGCATCCCCTTTAGCCTGCTGCTGGGCATGATCTCCCCCCAACCGGCCGTGCTAGACTATGCCGAAGATCGGGCGCAAAACCCGCTGCCGGGCATCGGCTACACACTCATGTTTCCATTCGCCATTATCATCAACGTCATTCTGGCCCAGGTGCTGCTCATTGTGCTGCAAAATTGGTAGCGGCAACAAAGCCATTTGACGCAGCATAGGCCAGGAGCAACAGGATTACGGCCGTTTTCAAAGAGCTTCTCCCCGGCTTTTACTTTAACTCCGCAATCAAAATCTCGAATGGAGCCAGAGTGATCTGTTCGAGGTTCAACTGTTCATTGCCTCGTTTGGCGCTGGTGTAGAGCAGGGCAGCCTGCCTCTCGCCCGCATCTAGCCCAATTAGCTGCTCCTCATCCGTAAAGTTTAGCAGGACGAGGCAGGTTTGCTCGCTGGCAGCATCGTGGCGGGTAAAGGCCAGATAGGCTTCGCTTTGGGCATGCAAGGCATGGTAATCGCCCGCGATGAGCGCCGGGGTGTTGCGGCGCAGGCGCAGCAACCGCCGGTAAAAGTTGAGCATCGAATCGGGATCGTCCTTCTGGGCAGCGACGTTGACGCCGCTGGCGTAGTTGGGATTTACAGGCAGCCAGGGGTTGATGCCTGCGGGGCTAAAGCCAGCGTTCGGTGAAGCGCTCCACTGCACAGGGCTGCGGCACCGGTCACGCGTGCTGGATAAGACACTCTCAAGCGCCGCTTCTGGCGACTTGCCCTGTTGGCCGGTCAGGATTTGGTATTGGTGCAGTGCGGCCGTATCGCGAATTTCATCCAAATGGGTAAGTATCAGGTTCGTCATGCCGATTTCCTCGCCGTTGTAGAGGAAAGGCGTACCTTTGAGGGTGAGCATTAGGCCCAAATGGAGGCGGGCCAGGGCTGGATCGTTACGGCCGTCGCCATAACGGTCCCAAACACGTGGCGTATCGTGGTTGCCCAGCGTGTTACAAGGCCAGGCACCCGGTGGCAGCTCGGCCAGCCGCACAGCCTGGTTGGCCCGAATGTGTGGCGGGGTAAGCTTTTCTACGCGCATCAGAGGAAAGTTGAACACCAAATGCAGCTCATCATCCTCAGCTCCATGGAAAGCAACGTCTTCATCTTCGCCCACCAGCACGCGGTCGCCCGGGTACGCATCAACAATGGCTCGCAGCTCTTGCAGCAGCTCGTGCAGCCCAGGCTGCTTCACCTGATAAAACATTAGTTGGGCATAACCATCATGGGTCAGCTCATCGGTGTCCAAAGCGCCGTCGGGCGTCATGGGAAAAGTATGCGGTAACAGGTCAAGATGTTCGTAAATGGTGCCAATGGCGTCGAGACGAAAGCCATCCACGCCTAAATCCAACCAGAAGCGCACCATCTGCCACATGGCAGCTTTGACTTCCGGATTGCGCCAGTTCAAGTCGGGCTGCGATTTGAGAAAAGCGTGATAGTAATATTGGTCTGTGGCCGCATCATGTTCCCAGGCAGAACCGCCGAAGATGGAAAACCAGTTATTTGGTGGACGGCCGTTTACCCCGTCACGCCATATGTACCAGTCCCGCTTCGGGTTATCGCGGCTAGATCGGGATTCCTGGAACCAGGGGTGCTGGTCAGAGCTATGGTTAAGCACCAGATCAATGATGACGCGAATATCGCGGGCGTGGGCTTCGCTGAGAAAAGTGGTGAAATCCTCCAGCGTACCGTATTCGGGGGCAACGGCCGAATAATCCGAAATGTCATAGCCACAGTCCAAAAAGGGCGATGGATAGTGCGGCGACAGCCAGATGGCGTCGATGCCAAGATCGCGCAGGTAGTCCAGCCTGGCCGTCATGCCTGGAAAGTCGCCAATGCCGTCACCGTTGCCGTCAGCAAAACTGCGCGGGTAAATCTGATAAAACACGGCTCGCTGCCACCACTTTAACTCACTCATAAATAGCTCTCCTCTTTTATCTACTCAGCGAATCTTGAGGTAAACGAGATTTCTCGCTTCATCTCCATAGCCCTCTTACTTTTCTTTTCACTTTTCACTTTTTACTATTCACCTTCAACTTTTCACTCCCCCTCTTCAAACACCACAACCACAAATTCCCCATCCTCTGTCTGCAACCGCTCGCCCGTGGCCGGATCGTACAGGCCAATGCGCAGGCTGGCGCCAGCAGTTAGTTCGGGCGGCAGGGTGAGCGTATGGCTGTCGAGAACGTATTCGCCGGGCCACCAGCCGGTGGTGGGGCGGCTCCAATTGGCCGGTTCGCCATCGGCCTGGGCCAGGATTTGCCCGCTGCCATCAACCAAATGAATGAAGACGCGGTAGCTGGTGGGCATTTCGGCTTCGGCGCGCCAGAGGAGGGAGATTGGAGATTGGAGATTAGAAAGTGGAGACTGGGTTAAGCCAACTAAAGTGATGAGGGGTTGGTTATTTTGGGTGAAGGTGGCATTTACGGCCGTTTCCATCTCCAACGGCTCAAACATCCGCTCCGGTGCAGTCACCTCAACCTCACCCAGCGCCACGCCATCGGCCACAAAACGATAGCTGCCAGAGCTTAACCCGGCCGGCAGGCGCAGCAAGTGCTGGCCGCGAATGGGGGCCTGCGCCGGCCAGTCGACAGGCAGGTAGCCGGGCAGGGTGAAGGGCAGCTCCCACTGGAACACCACGTCATCGGCCCCGCTGCGCAGCTCCAGGTTGAAATTCTCGTTCGATGGGCTGCCAGTTGACCGTTGCCAGAAAAAGGTCAGGAGCACCACATCCCCGGGCACGGCCGCCTCGCGATCCTGCCGGTATTCCAGCAGCGAGATGCCCTGAATTTGCCCACTTGCGGCCAGGGGTGCTCCGGTTGATTCTGGTTCCGTGACGGTAATCTGGCCCAGAACGGCCGTTGGTCCCAGCACAGCACCGCTGGCATCCTGTAAGGTAACCGGCTGTAGCGTTGCCAGGTCAAAGAGCGTCAGGACGATATTGTATTGGCCCGGCGGCGTGCCGCGCAGCACGGCCACCTCGCGGCTGTCCCAAGCCCACTGCCCCGGCTGCCAGGCGCGGGTATCCGGCGCATCCTCATAAAGCCGGGGACGAAATGTCTCCAAGTCGCTCCACACCAGGCCGTCTGGCCCCGCCAGCCAGACGTTGGACTGATACTGCGCCCGGGGAAAATCGCTGGCGGTCCAGGCCAGATGAATGTCAAAAAGCCCGCCAGAGGGAACGACCGTCTGGCTCAGGTCGTAGCCCGCCAGACGTAACTCAGCCGCCTGCAAAACGGCCGCGTTTCTCACATCCGGCCCCGCCTCGTGGCGCAGCGGCGTTTCCGTGCTGTCGAGTATAAGCTTGCCTGCGATGAGTAAGAATGTAACAGTAATCAGTGGCCAGTAATCAGTAATCAGTGACTGAATACTGATCACTGAATACTGCTTACTGAATACCGAATACCGATAACCGTTCACCGATGACCGACTCTTCGCCAAAACCAACCCCGCCACCAACACCCCAGCCAACGAAACCAAGCTCAAGCCCAGCAGAATGGTGCGCGTTGGCGTGGACTGCCACTGGACGGAAATGGTGTGGCTGCCAGCAGGCACGGGGAAGGTGATCAGGCCGCTGGGGTCTTCTGGGGTAATGGGAACGGCCGTGCCGTCAACGCTCGCCACCCAGCCGGGGAAATCAAATGACAGATAGCGTGCCGTAAACGGCTCTGGGCTGTTGATCTGGGCCGTTACGCCAAGCGGATTGTAGTGAATGGATTCTACGGTAGTGCCTGCGGGGAAAACGGCCGTGTCCAACCGCCCTGGTGTTTCATTCGCCAGGTAATCCGCTTCAAGGGGCGAGCCAGACGGCCGTTCCTCCACCGTGCGCGGAAAGTAGCTGCCCTCCGGATCAACGCCAACCAGCCCCGTGCCCCGCTCATAGCCATGCACCGTCTTAATCGTGGGGGACGGCTCCTCCTCACACATATTCGGATACACCGTCGGGATGGCTTCCAATACTAATAAACCTATGGCTAACCCAACACCAACCACGAGCCACTGCCCTCTCCGCGCCTCCGCGCCTCTGCGTTGAAAAAACCCAAACGGCACCCCGGCCAAAAACGCCAGCGGCAGCGCCGCCCGCCCCACAAAGCGCCAGGGAAACTGCACAAAATCAATCAGTGGCAGACCTTCCCAGATAAATTGGGACAGCGGCAGGGACATGAAGAGGAAAACGGCCGTGGCGAAGGCCATGAGCCAGACGTGAAATTGTGCTTCAATGGGAGACTGGGCTGAGTCATTAATCTGCAATCTCCAGTCTCCAATCTCTTTTTTCCTAAACGCTGCAAAGACCGCCAACCCCACACCCAAAACCGCCAGCCCCAACGGCGCCCAGCCCAGCCGGAACGGCAGCGGCGGATTCAGCAGAGAGGGATCTTCCGGCGGCACGGGGACCAATATTTCGACGGGAGAGGCAAAGTTGAAGCGGAAGTCGTTGTTGCGCGTCGTGGTGGATTGTTCCAGGGTAACGCTGTTTAGCTCCAGCAGCGCCCCACCCGTGTAGAAAATCGTCGTGCCCAGCCCCAGGCCAAAAAGCAGCGCCAGCCGGGTGAGCCACAACTGCCACCGCAGGCGATACAGCCAGGCCAACGCCAGCAGATAAACTAACAGCGTGGGCGTGAAGATGAGCAAGGAAATATTGTGGCTAAAGGCGAGGAGGATGAGGCCGAGAACGGCCGTACCAAACCACTTTCCCCCACCACCCAGCAGCCAGCGCCGCCCGGCCCACAGCAGCAGCGGAAACAGCGGCAGCGCCGCCGACTCCGGCGAATTGCCCCGAATCAGGGCATCGACCAGCACGTAGGGCGCCGCCATGTAGGCAGCCCCGGCCACCAGACCGGCCCAGCCGCCCAAAATATCGCGCACCCATAAAAACATAAACCAGCCACACGCCAAAATGGCCACAACGTAAAACAGGTTGTTGGCGGCGGGCAGCGGCAGCCCCAGCAGATGCGGCCCCAGCACGGCGTAAAGCGGCAGCGGCTCGCGGTAGACAAAAAACGGGTAGCCGTAGCCAAAGGCCAGATCGGGCAGCCAGCGCGTGAAAAAGAGGCCATTTTCCCAGGCGTGGCGCATGGCGGCCACGCGATGGTAGTGCAGATGGCCGTCGTGGGTGCAGGGAACGGCCGTCCAGCGCAGCAGCGGCGTAATGAGCGGAATCCCCCACAGGGTTAGCAACAGGAATGGCCACCAGTTCGTGACCCTTTGACGAAAAGTTGACATAATACACATCTGGTAGGGGCAGCCCCCCGTAGCTGCCCGCTCCGGGCAAACACGCCGGGATTTTCCCTACCAACAATTTCAATGAAAAGCACCCAAGTTTAATCCACAACAGTTTGACTGCCGAATGAAACGAATCTTGCTATACTTTTGCTACCGCTTTAGACACTTTAGGAGGAAACCCACTATGGCAGTCATGAATCGGCAAGACGGCCGTCGCCCCCACATTCTCGTTTGCGATCCCATCCACGAAGTTGGCCTGAGCATGCTGCAGGAACAGATGGATGTGACCGTTAAGACCAACCTCAGCCACGATGAGCTTTTAGCCATCGTTCACGAATACGACTGCCTGGTGGTAGAAAACCAGACGGAGGTCACGGCCGATCTGATAGACCATGCCCTGCACCTGCGGCTCATTGGCCGGGCCGGGGCTGGTTTTGAAAACATTGACGTGCTCTACGCCCAGCAAAAAGAGGTAGCGGTCATCAACTGTCCAGACGCTAACACGCTGGCCGTGGCCGAACACACGATGGGGCTGCTGCTCTCGCTGGCCCGCCGCCTGCCCCGCGCCTACACTAGCCTGATGGCCGGTGAATGGAACAGCCAGCACCTGGTGGGCACGGGCTTGTCGGGCAAAACGCTGGGAATTGTGGGATTCGGCCGTATTGGCCGCGAGGTCGCTATTCGCGCCGAGGCCTTTGGCATGAAGCTGCTGGTGAACGAACCGTCCATCACGCCAGAGCTGCGCCTGCAGGGCAACGTGCAGCGCGTGGACCTGGATGAAATGCTGCAAAAGGCAGACTTTATCAGCCTGCACGTGCCGCTGCGCGACGAAACGCGCCACATCATTAGTGCAGAGCAGCTGGCAAAGATGAAGTTCACCGCTTACCTCATCAACACGGCGCGGGGGGGACTGATTGACGAGGCCGCCTTGTTGCAGGCCTTGGAAGAAGAGCGCATTGCCGGAGCGGCTCTGGACGTTTTCCAGACGGCTCCGGTCTCTAACCGGGCGCTGATCGAGCATCCCCGGGTGATTGCCACGCCGCGCATCGCCGCCAGCACGGAGGACGCCCTGCTGGCCGCCTCCATTACCCTGGCGGACCAAATCATCGAGTTCTTCCAAGAGGTGGAGGTTAGCACGGTGCTGCCCCTGCGGGTGGTAAACATGGAGCGCGTGGTGCCGCATGAGCATTTTGACCAGAAGCGGGTAGATCGCCTGGCGGGACGCCTGGAGAAGGACGGCGTGCTCGGTAATCCGCCGGTGGTGGTGGAAAGTGAAGACGGCCGTTACATTGTCCTCGATGGCGCCACCCGCACCACTGCCCTGAAGCAGCTTGGCTACAAGCACGGCATCGTCCAGGTCATCTCCACCGAGGACGGCCTGGGGCTGCACACTTGGTACCACGTCATCTGCCAGATTGGGGTGAACGCCTTATTAAAGTTGCTCAAGAGTCTGCCCAACATTCGCATGGAAGAAACTGACATCGAACGCGCGCCAGACGAGATGTTTGAGTACGGTGGCCTGTGCTACGTGCAAACCATCGACAATCGCGTCTTTCTTATTTACCCGGCGCAGGGCGTCAACCGGCTGGAGGCGCTGAACCAGTTTACCGAAGCCTATATCGAGGCCAGCCACGTGGACCGCACGCTGAACAGCAACATTCTCAGCCTGAAGAACGAATATGAAGCCCTGGCGGCCGTGGTGATCTTCCCCGAATACACGGTGAATCAGGTGATGCAGGCGACGTTGTCAAGCGGCCGTTTATTCCCGGCGGGCATCACGCGCTTCATCATTCCCGGCCGCATCTTGCGCCTCAACGCCGACCTCTCCGTGCTGAAGTCTGATTTGTCCCTGCGCGAGAAAAACCGCTGGCTGCACGAGCTGCTCGTGGAAAAGCAGGGCAAAGGCGGCATCCGCTTCTACGGCGAGCCGGTCTACCTTTTGGACGAATAACGCAAAACCTGGTAGGGGCGAGACGACCCGATCAAACCTTTGCCACACGTGCTGTGCCGCCACCGGGTTACCTCGCCCATGCTGGGCAATAGACAATTGTGCGAAGCAGTGCGAGAAATGGCGTTTTGTTTGTCCGTGATTAGATCGCACCGCCTTGCTCCTTCAATTTTCCATTTAACGCTGTCGGGCCGTTTCATTTTTCACCGAAAATCATTACAATGAACCAAACCAGAACCCGGCCAGGAAATACAGTATGGTAGACAGCAAAATCCGCAAACAAATCATCGACCTGATTAGCGAAAATTTTAACGCCACCGCCTGCAAGGCGGTTATATTGCCATGGGGTTGGGATATGACAGCCTGAGCAGCGGCGGCGTGCGCGACCGGGCCACGAAACTGGTGGAGTACTTTCACCACCGCAATCAACTGCTGGAACTGCTGGCCAAACTGCAAACGGTGCGCCCCCATCTGCCCTGGCCCGCTCTGACCGGCGTAGTGAGCCAGACCCAGCGCCTCCACGAGATTCCCTACCCACAAAACCCCAACTTCACCGGCCGCGAAGAGATCTTGCAGCAGGTGGCCGAGGCGTTGAACGCAGGCCAAACGACCGTGGTGACCCAAACCATCGCCGGGCTGGGCGGCGTAGGCAAAACCCAGCTGGCCCTGGCCTACTGCTACGCCCACCTGGACCACTACGATCTGATTTACTGGCTGAGCGCCGACAGCGAACCGGGCCTGGGCGAAAGCACCATGGCCCTGGCCCGCCGCCTGAAGCTGATTGCCCCCACCGTCACCGACCAACAAATTGCCGTGCAGGCCGTGCAGCACTTTCTGAGCCAGACAAACCAGCGCTGGCTGTTGGTCTATGACAACGCCGACCAGATCGAGCCCGGACAGCTCACCCCCTACCTGCCTCGCACTGGCAGCGGTCACGTGCTGATTACCAGCCGCAACCCCAACTATGGCGCGGTGGGCACGGTGCTGGAGCTGGGCTTGTTTACGTTGGATGAGGCGGTGGCATTTCTTTTTCAACGCAAAGGCGCGGAGGCGCAGAGGGGGAGTAAAGAATGGCAGGAGGCTGCAGCTTTAGCCGAGGAATTGGGGCGGCTGCCGCTGGCGCTGGAGCATGCGGCGGCGTATGTGGCAAGTAAAGGCAGCAGCTATGCCGCCTACCAGCGGCTGTTTGCCAGCCGTCAGGCAGACTTATGGCAGAAAGCGGAGAAGCCAGAGCGCTACCACGCCACGATTACGACCACCTGGGAACTGGCCTTTGACGAGGTGAAAAAGACGCCGGGGGCGCTGGATTTGCTGAACCTGTGCTGCTTTTTGGACCCGGAAAGCATCCCGCTGGATTTGATACGCCAAATTGACGCGATAGGGTCGAGGCACGCCTCGACTCTACAAGAGGTGGTGGCCGACGAGCTGGCGCTGGACCAGACCATTGGCGCGCTGCGGCGCTACAGCCTGGTACAGCGAACCGGGGACGAGCTGACGATGCACCGGCTGGTGCAGGCGGTGGCCCGGATGCAAATGGGACCGGAACTTGCCAGCGTTTGGGTGGCGGTGGCGGTGAATTTGCTGCGCAAGGTGTACCGCTATGACCAGCACGATATGAGCACCTGGGCCGCCTGCGGCGACCTGCTCCCCCACCTCAAGGCAGCAACAGACCTTGCCCAGAATTACGGCTGTGAAACCAATAACGCCGCCTTCTTGAATAATGAAGCGGGTGTTTATGTCAATTCGCGCGGCAGCTTCGCTGCCGCCCTGCCCTATCTTGAACGGGCTCTAGCCATTAATGAAAAAGCCCTAGGCCCAGACCATCCCGATACCGCCGCCAGCCTCAACAATCTGGGCCTGCTCCTGAAAACCATGGGCGACCTGGCCGCGGCACAGCCGTATTACGAACGGGCCCTGGCCATCCGGGAAAGAGCCCTCGGTGCCGACCATCCCGATACGGCCGCCAGCCTCAACAATCTGGGCATCCTGCTGCAAGACCTGGGCGACTTGGCCGCGGCACGGCTCCATCTCGAACGGGCCCTGGCCACCTGGGAAAAAGCCTCAAGGCCGC
>JBHIWP010000191.1:0-10987 GCA_041987425.1 Promineifilaceae bacterium (SeqCode)
CACCCCACTTAAGATTGGTTTGGAAACCAACGATATTGTAGAGAGAACCAATGAGATTATCTTGACGCAGCTGCACAACGGCAAACGGCCGTTTACCACTGCGCGGATCTATTAACCCCACCGGCCGCATAGGGCCAAAGGCAAGTGCCTTGCGCCCCCGCCCGGCCATAATCTCAATAGGCATGCAGGCCTCAAAAAAGTGAGGGTCTTCCTGTTCAAATTTTTTCAGCGTAATGGTTTCGGCCGCCAGCAGCGCGTCACAAAAGCGATCGTACTCCTCTCTGGTCATCGGGCAGTTGATATAGTCGCCCTCATCCTGCCCTTCATCGTAACGAGATTGGCGAAAGGCGATGCTGGTATCTATCGTCTCAAAGTCCACAATTGGGGAAACGGCATCGTAGAAGTAGAGGTATTCCTCGCCAGAGAGCTCGCTAATGCTGGCGGTCAGGGACTCAGAGGTCAGGGGACCGCTGGCAATGATGGTGGGCACCTGGGGCACGGCCGTTACTTCTTCGCGAATCAGTTCGATGTTGGGATGTGCTTCGATTTTGGCCGTGACCAGCTCAGCAAAGCGGTCCCGATCTACAGCCAGAGAGGTGCCTGCGGGAACGGCCGTTTGCGCCGCGCACGCCAAAATCATGGAACCCAGACCGCGCAGCTCAGCCTTCAGCAATCCGGGCGCCTTGTGAGGCAGCACGGAGCCTAATGAATTACTACAAACTAGCTCGGCGAGCTGCTGGGTAACGTGAGCAGGCGTCTGACGCTGGGGACGCATCTCATACAGCTTCACCTGTATGCCCTGCTCTGCCAGCTGCCAGGCTGCTTCAGTTCCGGCTAACCCACCGCCAATAATTACAAGGGATTGGCTCATGGTTTAATTGTATCACAACCAACATGAGAACACCGCGAAATTGGGAGCAAACCAGCGGCGGATCACAGCAGCTTTATGGGGGAAAAGTCCTTCTTCGGGGGGCGACTCCTAGCGGTAATCTGTTTTGCCAGTCAGCACCGATTCATCTGGAATATGAACCTGCGCATCGGTTTCATTGCGCAGCCACACATCTCCCTTGCACACCACGTTTTTACCAAAGCAGAAATCGCCTTCCACGGTCAGGCTCCTGCATTCTACAAGGGAAGGGGCTCCATGAGGGAAGCGTTCCTCCAGATCGATTATGTATTTGTAGAAACGGTCGTCCAAATTGATGTTAAATTGCTGCATACGCCGACTACCGCTAGGCACAATGCAGAAATCTTCGGTAAGCCGGTAGGCATCTGAGCGAACGGCCAGTAAATCCTCGGTAGTTTTCACTGGAGCGAAGCGGCTGCGCGGCACGCGTATGGCTTGGGCTCCTTCAAAGACGGCAATGGCCGAACCCATGGCTGTTTCCAGCTGGTACACTGGCGTAGAGTCTGGATCGCGCGGATCTACTGTTTTGCGATTGCGGATCATTGGCAGCCCCAGGCGGTTGTCGTGCGCCTCCATCTGCTGGTGGAGCGTGGGCAAATGAAACCACAGGTTGTTGGTGTTGAAATATTTGTGGCGCTGGATGTCTTGGAAAACGGCCGTATCCTCCGAAGGACACTGGGCTGACTCACGCAAGATAAGCTGCCCATCCAAAAGCTGGGCCAGATGCCCTCCCTTCTTATCCATTTCGGTGCGATCGGCAACTTCCATCATGAAGGGAATTTTATTCTCAGCAAGGTAACCCAGAATCGCTAAATCTATCACTGCACCCAGGTTGTCCGCATTGGAAACAAACGCATATTCATAGCCTCTTTCCAACAAAGCGGGCAAGGTTCCGCTGGTGATCAGCGCCGTGTAAAGATCGCCGTGCCCCGGCGGACACCACTCCAAATCAGGATTTTCCGGCCACTCAACTGGCTGCAAATTGTCCTGCCGAATTTTCGGCTCCTTGTGCTGCAAAAAGCTGTGCGGCAAAGCGCGATTGAGTTCTGGATATTTCTCTAGCAAGGCTAAAGAATCCGCCTCGGTTGAAAAGCTGTTCATGAGCAACAGAGGCACGTTTGCCAGCTGAGCCTGCCTGGCAATAATGTCCAGAAAGGTGTAGTCCTCTTTTACCAACAGCAGCGATTTCGCTTTTTCCAGCCCCATGCTGGTGCCGAGACCACCATTTAGTTTGATAACGGCCGTTTTCGCCAGGGCAAATTTACCAACCGTTTCCAATCTTTTAGAAAATTGCTCGGCATCTGGAACTTCTTCCACCGACTCTATTTCTGTTTCAGAAATTAAGCCAGTTTGTCCAGTTTGGAGCTGATCATAGTAATAGGCAAAGGTATTAATGAAGATATCGGGCAGTCCTTCGGCCTTCATGCGGGTGAGAAATGGGGAAAAAGTAGAAGTCATCATAGTCAAATTTTTGTCGCAAAAAATTGTTTCAGCTATTTTGCAGCTTATTAATCATCGTTTGGGCATCCCGGTCATTAGGATTTGTCTGTAAGGCCCGCTTGAACCAGGCAATCGCTCTGTCAGACTCACGTCGATCGCGATAAATAAGCCCAATGTTGTAGGCCACATTGGGGGCGGCAGGATCAATAGCCAGCGCCTTCTCAAAAGCAGCAATGGCCTGAAGCTGCTCCTCATCGCGCGCCAAAACAGGGTTTCCCAAGTAGGCTGCACCTAGATTTGTCCACACCATCACATTCTCAGGCGCCAGCTGGCGCAGGTTTTCTAGCAAAGCCGCAGCCTTTTTAAATTTTTTGGTCAATATATAAGCGCCACTGAGGTTCAGCGCATTATCAAAATGCTCTGGCTTTATAGCGTGGGCTTCTTGCAGCAGGGGCAACGCATCATTTACCTTGCCGCGGTGCAACAGCTCGGTACCCTGCCGAAACAGCGCTGTAAACTTATGATCCTCATTTTGATCTGGCGTACCTTTTTTCATCAATGTCCTTAAAACTGGTTGGAGATATACGGCCGTACCCACCCCCAGTTTTCATTAAATTGCTCTGCTGCTAGAAGTTTCTGTTGGCCCTGGTATAGTGAAAGTCCAGCCACTGCGACTTAAAATATCAACCTTAGGCGTTTCTGGCAAGAAAAAACCGCAACTTTGAGAGCAATCTTAATTTACGAAAATCGCAAAAAATAGTGAGCCAATTCACGGTTTACGTAGTAATGCTCAATTTAAGGTAAATTGCGTAAACAAAAATGTGTAATATCATAGTATTATTCAACCCCCATACTCAAAGAGAAGAGGAGACAATTCATGAATAAAAAAGCAACACTACTCTGGATGATATGTATTATTTTGCTGGTCGCCTGTGGCGGAGGGGCAGCGGAGCCCGAAGCCTCCAACACAGACAGCAATAATTCTTCCACGAGCACTGAATCAAATGAAGACGTGGAAGAAACCACTTCCTCTGATCCAGTCGAAGAAACTGAAGAAGAAATGGAAGAAGTTGCAGAAGAAAGCGAAGCAACCGATGAACCCACGACAGAAGAAGAAACCGAAGATGAAGGTGATAGCGAAGCAGCAGCTGAAGAAAGCGAGGAAACAGCTTCCACCGGCTCTCCGTTTGGTGATCGTCCTATGACGGGCACCGACCCGGACACCGGTCTTGTTGTTAACCCAGAAATAGTTAGCCCCGGAGACACATTCATCGTTCGTGGTGAAATCATTAGCATGAATCTTACACCGGTTACCTCGCCGGAATTCCTGATTCAATCCCCTGATGGACTAAAGTTCCGTTTGCGCAGCCAGGCTCTGGCCGATACTTTTTTTGAGGATGGTGATCAGCTCCAAGCCCACCAGTATCGCAACGGTCTTTTGGCGCAGGCAACTGCCATGCTCCCAGCCGACGCAAGCCCTTCAGATATTCCCGTCAGCGAGGACCTGGTGCTTCTAAAAGATGAATAACCATCGCTAAAATTGCCCGGTAATTTGAAGCCAAGCTGTGACGCAAATTCGCATCACAGCTTTTTTTATTCGTATAGCACAGATCGGCTATTTATTTGACATGATTATGTTGATTTATATTTGATCTTATGAAAAGTAATTGTTATAATGCCCCTAGTTTAACTTACATAATCTTAATTTAAGTTGTCCGATATCATTTCATCTGGCACTTTCTGGCTCAGCACTAACTAATTCTTTAGAGTGGCTCCTCCCTCGGTAGGCAAATGCATTTACTGCATACTATAGATTCATTTGCTTCTACACGAAATTTAGCCCTCAACAAGACTCTGGGCATAGCAAGGAGTGTGAGGCGATGGAAGAACAGCTGCTCGCCTTCCTGAAGTTCCTTCAACAAGAGTACAATTATTCAAGCAATACAATAGCTGCCTATAAAAATGATCTGGGTCAATTTGTTTCCTACATTCAAGAAAACAAACTGAATAGCTCTGGAAACTGGCAATCAATTGGCACCGAAGAAATTAATAGGTATGTTAAGTACATGAAGGAACAGCCGTACGCATCTTCCTCTGTTGCCCGGAAGGTTGCGGCGGTAAAGTCATTCTTCAACTATTTGGAAACAAATAAAATTATTCAGGACAACCCTACTACAGATATCGATTCGCCTAAAGTGAAAAAGCGGCTGCCTAAGACGCTATCATCTGAAGAAGTGGAGCGGCTATTAGAAGCGCCAGCACACAAGAAGTCGCCAAAGAATTTGCGCGATATGGCCCTGCTAAATATGCTCTATTCTACCGGCATGCGCGTAACTGAAGTCGTATCGCTTCGTCTGGAAGATGTCGATTTAGAAAACAACGTTTTGTATTGTCCAGGCAAAGATGACCAGATTCGCGAACTCCCCTTTGACCAGGAAACAGAAGAAATTCTGGAAAACTACATTGAAGAGGGACGGCCGTTTCTGGTCAAAGACAAAGATGAAACCGCAATGTTCCTTAATCATCGTGGGCAGCAGCTTACCCGGCAAGGGCTCTGGCTTATCATTAAGGCGTATGCCAAGGAAGCTGACCTGAGCGTGGCTGTAACACCGCATACGCTGCGCCATAGCTTTGCCGCCCATAAGCTAAACAGCGGTTCAGATTTGCAGGAAGTGCAGAAACTGCTAGGCCATGCCAATATTTCAACCACGCAAATCTACACGCAGCTAGAAGAGGCAGAAAAGTCGGGGTAACAACCACACCACTTTACGACATATTTTAGGCGCCACGGCAAGCGATTGTCGTGGCCTCTTATTTTTCAGGGAAACTCTATGACGACCACAGAAACGGCAAAACAGGTAGAAGTTGCAGCCCAGGCTATTCGCCAACAAACCAATTACCGTCCCACAGTAGGACTGGTGCTTGGCTCCGGCCTGAACGAACTGGCAAACAGCATTCAGGAGCCGGACATCATTCCTTACGAGCGCATTCCCGGCTGGCCGCAATCAACTGTTGTGGGGCACAGCGGCCGTTTAGTCATCGGCACCCTGGAAGGCAAAACAGTGTTGGTGCAGCAAGGCCGTGCCCACTACTACGAAGGATACGATATGGACCAGATTACGCTGCCAGTGCGCGTCATGCTCGCGGTGGGTATTCAGGTGCTCATTGTGACCAACGCCGCCGGGGGTATTAATGCCAACTTTACGCCTGGCGATCTGATGCTCATCACCGATCACATCAACTTTCTGGGGCTGGCCGGGCAAAACCCGCTGCGCGGGCCAAACGATGAAAATATTGGACCTCGCTTCCCAGACATGATTGGGACGTATGATTTACACCTCAGAAAGCTGGCCCATAAAACGGCCGCTGCCAATAACTTCACTCTGCAAGAAGGCACCTATGCCTACGTAGCTGGCCCCAGCTTTGAAACACCCGCCGAGCTGCGCTTCTTGCGCACCGTCGGGGCGGACGCCGTCGGCATGTCCACCGTGCCCTCTGTGGTGGTGGCCCGCCATGCAGGCATAAAAATCCTGGGAATCTCGTCCATTACTAACAAGGCTGTGCCAGACCCGGAACCGGGCACGGTCTTAGATCATGAGGAAGTATTAGAAACTGGGAAGCAAATTATCCCCCGATTGACCGCCCTGCTGAGCGGTATCCTGCAACAGCTCTAATTCCAAACAAAAATCATAAACAGGCGAAAGCTGGCATAATCAGCTAAAATTGTCGGGCGCACAAAATTGCACCCTGTATTTGCCTTTGATATTGAAATGGATCGATTTTACGTCTTTATTCTTCGCAACGATGTCTGGATTTATATTGTCTCTGCCCTGGGGCTTTTTTGGTATCTGAATGAGTTTTTCCGCGCCCAACGGCAGCTCCGCGTAGCAATTTTTAATCTGGAGCGGGAAACCAATACGCAGATTCGCAATACGGCGCTCGTCATCATTATTTTACTGTCTGCAATCATTGGCGGCGTTTATTATGTAAATGCCCAGGTCGCGCCTAACTTGCCAGCCACGCTACTAAGACCCCCGACCCCCACCCCAGACATTTTTCGCACGCCTCTGGCCTCGCCCACACCGCTGCTCACGCGCCAGCCAACCCCAACACCACCACTGGTACCAACTATTACCCTGGCGAGCAATCCCGGGGAACCAGCATCCAACCCCGCGAACGAAGAAGGAGAGCCAGGCGAAACGCCAACGGCCGTTGGCACCCCGACACCGCCCCCAACCCCATCCGTGGGCTGCACGCTTCAGCTAAACATCACCGAGCCGCGCAACGGTTCCGTTGTTTCCGGCACAATCCTGTTTAACGGCACGGCCAATTTTGAAGATTTCGGCTACTACACGCTAGAAGCCAACGGCCCCCAAACTGGTGGACAATGGGCCTCGCTGCTGGGACGCAATATTGAGCAAACGGTTGAGGATGGGTTTCTAGGAAGCGTAAATCTAAGCCAGTGGGAGCTTGGCCCTTACCTGATCCGGCTCTCAGCAGCCGACACCTCACAAAACATTATTGCCCAATGCGTTATTCAGGTGACGCTGCAATAAATAGTCACTTGCTTTCATTAGCAACCTGTTCATAAAAACAGAGCTGCGTATTGCCGTAAATACGGTTGTCGTACAAAGCCAGGTTTTGCAGCGTGAGGGGTTCATACTCTTTGGGGTCTATTTGCACCGCAACAATGCCAGCGGGCGCCAGCCAGGCAGACGGCCGTTCATCCAGCACGCCCATCACCTTTTGCCACAAAGTTAAATACTGTGGCGGGGCAACATAGATCAGATGAAAACGGCCGTTGCCCTCCGCCGCAATTCGATTCAAATAATCAAAGGCATCGGCCTGAATCACCCGGCCTTTTTGCTGTAAGCGTGTCGTTTGAAGGTTGGCTTCAATGGTCTTGATAGCCGGGCGCACCTTATCTATAAACACAACTTCAGCCGCGCCCCGGCTTAGCGCCTCAATGCCCACCTGCCCCGTCCCAGCAAACAGATCCAGCCAAATTTCGTCATTTACCTTGCCCAAAATATTGAACAGGCTCTCCTTGACGCGATCCATGATCGGACGGGTAGAATCCCCCGGCACTCGCTTGAGCCGACTCCCCCTGGCACTGCCGCTGATAACACGCATTTCTTTTGGAGTAACCAGTAGGCAGTAATCAGTATTCAGCTTTGTAAATAAACAACAAAGTACTGATCACTGACCCACTGGTTACTGATAACCGGCCTTAACGGTGCGCAGCCACAATCTTGGCAATATCGTCAGGATTATCAGCCACCTTCACGCCAGCGGCTCGCAAAGCTTCTACTTTGCTTTCGGCCGTACCGCTTTTGCCTTCCACAATGGCCCCTGCGTGGCCCATCCGCTTGCCGGGCGGCGCCGTGCGGCCAGCGATGAAGGACGTCACCGGCTTGGTCACGTGCTGGGCAATATAGGCAGCCGCCTGCTCTTCTGCGTTGCCGCCAATTTCGCCAATCATCACAATTTGCTCGGTGGCCGGGTCTTCTTCAAAAAGCTCCAGCACATCGATAAAATTCGTGCCGTTGATAGGATCGCCGCCAATGCCCACACAGGTGGACTGACCAATGCCTAACTTCGTCAATGCATCAATAACTTCGTACGTCAGCGTGCCGCTCTTAGACACAACACCTACGCTGCCAGGCGTGGCAATAGAGCCAGGAATAATACCGACCTTGCACTCACCTGGGGTGAGCAAACCGGGGCAGTTTGGCCCAATTAACCGAACATCCAGCGTGTCTAAATAAGCACGGGCCGCAATCATGTCCATAACAGGAATGTGTTCCGTCAGGCAAACGATTAGATCCACCCCGGCATCAGCCGCTTCATAAATAGCATCCACAGCAAAACGGGCGGGCACAAAAATAAGCGAAGCGTTGCCCCCTGTAGCGGCAACCGCTTCCTTCACCGTGTCGAAAACGGGCACTTTTTTATCCTCAGTGCTAAACCACTGACCGCCTTTGCCAGGGGTAACGCCTGCGACGACGTTCGTGCCGTACTCAATCATTTGCGTAGAGTGGAAGCTCCCTTCCCGTCCGGTAATGCCCTGGACGATCAACCGTGTGTTTTTATCGACAAGAATGCTCATTATTTGGCCCCCTTTGCGGCGGCAACCGCTTTTTGTGCTGCGTCTGAGAGAGTTGCGGCCGTTTGCATTTCTGAATCTGCTAAGATGGCCATTCCCTCCTCTGCATTTGTTCCAGCCAGACGCACCACCATCGGTACGTCCGTTTTTACTTGCTCCAAGGCTTCAATAATTCCCCGGGCAACCTCATCACCGCGCGTAATGCCGCCGAAAATATTGATCAGCACGGCTTTGACGCTTTTGTCGGACAAAATGAGGCGCAGCGCCGTGGCTACCTGCTCGGCCTTGGCTCCGCCACCGATATCCAAGAAGTTTGCCGGGGCGCAGTTATGTTCCTCACCAAACTTCTTTACCACGTCCATGGTGGCCATCGCCAGCCCGGCGCCATTGACCATACAGCCAATATTGCCTTCTAGCTGAATGAGGTTAATACCGCTGAGACGAGCCTCTTTCTCTGCGGCCGTTTCCTCATCCACATCACGCATTTCTGCTAATTTGGGCTGCCGATACAGCGCGTTGTCATCAATCGACATCTTGCCATCCAAAGCCATCAACTTGCCGCTGCCAGTGATGACCAATGGATTTATCTCCGTAAGCGAAGCATCGTTCGCCTTGAAGCATTGATAGAGACCCACCACAATTTTGTGGAAATCCCGCCATAGTTCGCGGGGCAGGTCCATGGCCGAAGCCAGATAAGTTGTCTGGTAGCTGCGCACGCCTAGTGCAGGCTCAATGTAAGCCCTGAATATTTTCTCTGGCGAGCGTTCATTAACTTCCTCAATGTCCATGCCGCCTTCGGCTGAAGCCATCACCATAGGCCGCCGTTTGGCGCGGTCGATCAGCACCGCCAGGTAAATTTCCTGATCGATGCCACCGGGTGATTGTTCGTCAATCAGAACCTTGTGGACCTGAAACCCTTTGATGTTCATGCCTAAAATCTGGCTGGCTGCCGCTTCCGCCTGGTCTGGATTGTTAGCCAGCTTAATACCACCAGCTTTGCCGCGCCCGCCAATGAGCACTTGCGACTTAACGACAACCTTGCCGCCCAATTCCCGGGCAATCTCGCGCGCCTCAACAGGTGTTGTAGCGATGTCACCATTGGGAATCGGCACGCCGTGTTCGGCAAACAACCGCTTTGCTTGATATTCGTGCAGATTCACTTATACACTCCTTTAGTGGGAATTTTCCATTAAATTATTTCGAATGGATTGGTCTGTTTGGATTGTGCGAACGGGTACCTGACTGTCCGCAGCTTGACTTGAAATGTGCCAAAAAATTATAACACGCTGCTTCCTGAACGACGAAATAATTAAGCAGCAGTAGACCATATGTCACGTTGACCAGCCATCCCCGATCCGTCGATAATCAGGGCATATGGCAATGCTTTACCACTCAGCTTTACGACTCAATGACAGCGATGAGCTTGTATTAATTACCCAACCTGCACTGCGCAGTCAGCTGCTTCAGGCTCGCCTAGTGGATGAGTTCAGCGCCCGGTGTGTCATCCAGCGGGGCGAAAATGTCTATCTTTCGCTCCGAGAAATCCCAGACAACGCAAAACGCCAGGAAATCAGCCAGGCTGTTATCAAGTTACAGGCGGGAGTCTGCCTGAAGCCACAGGATCTGCCAGACCCCTTGCGCACGGCGCTTTCCGTAGCAACGCGCGGACCCTCTCCGCTCATTCAGGCGCTCATTTGGGGCGCGGCAAGTGGGGTGGTTGGCGGCGTGTTAGCCATGGCAATCGTAGGGCTGACCCTAACGGTTCTAAACGTGCCGGGCGAATCCTTTCTGGGCATTGCGGGCACGGCCGTTGCCTTTGTCTTCTCTGCGGCGCTTCTGGGAATTGGATTCACCATCTACTTCTGGCAAAAATTTATGCAGTAAAGTTAATCTTACTCAGATAACGACTGCAAAAACGCCCAAATCGCCTCGGCTGCCAGATCATTCCCTGTCTGATTCCAATGTGGATCGCCATAATGGTACAGCTCTCCATTCTCAATGCTGCCTTGCCAGAACACAGGCGTCAGATTGAGAAAATGAATCCCGGCCTCGGACGTAAAATCGCGCAGTAGCTGCTCTTGAGCCTGCGTATTCTCACTGAAGCGATCGTAACTCAAGATGTCGGGCTTCCACTGCAGCGTCCCACTGTCCCCTTCACTCAGCGTCACCGTGACCGTGCGCTCCAGCACATTATTCACATCTTCTGACTCCCAGATGCGAGACCAAAGCACGTGCTCTTTACTGGGAATATAGACGACTACTAGCTGCGCACCCTGGGCTGCCACGTCTTCGTTTAGAGCAATGAGGCTGTTTTTTACGGCCGTAAACTCATCCGAGGCCGCCAACGTTTCGTAATCCGCACTCAAGGGCAGCAAGTGCACCTCTTTAAACACCGTTTCAATCGGTCCTGCCTCCGTGCTAGCCACAACAGGATAGCGGTAATCTGGCGTCTCTTCTACCTGTTCAGGAAAGACCTTTTGCCAGAGATAAGCCACGAAGTGCGGCGTAAGCAGCCGACGGTAGAAAGAAACGCC
>JBHIWP010000192.1:0-10978 GCA_041987425.1 Promineifilaceae bacterium (SeqCode)
ATCATTAATGGCAATTCATTTGACGTAAACCACAGATTAGAGGGGGCGAGATAATGTGTAAGCTGTGCGGGCCGAAGAAGGTCATTGTGCCCATCAGCCTGCCGCTATGCGCGATTTTTTACTGCAAACGGCCGTGCTGGATGAACTTACGCCGGATTTGTGTACGGCCGTTACCCAGAATCATGCTGCCCCTCAACTGCTTGCGGAAGCGTACAAACGCAACTTATTCCTCACCGCTACAGACCCGTTCGCTTCTGCCACCACTGCTTACCGCTACCATGACCTGTTTGCCAGCCTGCTGCGGCGCAAGCTGCAAGAGCGGGGTGACGCTGCCTACAGGGCGGCTCACCAGCGAGCGGGCAATGTTCACCCGGACCCGGTACAGGCCGTTGAGCATTTTTTGCAGGCCCAGGATTGGTCAGCGGCAGTAGAGGTTATTGTCTCTCAGAGCATCCCACAGCTGCGGCGGCGGTACATTACGCAACAGATGATGCACTGGATTAATGAGCTGCCACAGGAGGTGGTGGCTGGCAACAATTGGCTGCGGTTGCTTACCACTTATCATCAGGCCCAGGTGGGGGATATCAGTACGGCCGTTATCACCCAGTTGATGGCGCTGCAAGATGCCTTTCAGCAGAGTGGCGATAAGCAAGGCCAATATCTCGCGCTGCTGGCGGCCGTGCAGGCATCGGGCGGCTACGATACGACAATTTTGGGAGAGTGTCGCCGCTTTTTCCAGGAAAACCCAGAAATTGTACGGCCGGAGGACAATATTGCGCTTTTGCTCTCTGCCGCCTGGGGTGCGGAAGACGAGTACAACTGGCCGTTGTTCAACGAATATCTTGGTCAAATGCTGGTCATGCTGGAGCAGATGCCATCCCTGCATTATGTTGTAGGCCAGGGGTTTGGGGCACCCTTCCTCTTTAGCGATTTGGGTCTTGAGCCTATCGAACAGCTTGTTGAACAGATGAAGGCCATGCACGGTGAAGGAGAACAGCTCATTCATTTGGGCATGTATTCGCAAGGCGCCGCCCTTGATTTTTACCAGGGTCGGCTGGACCAGGCTCTGCGCAACGGCCGTATCGCCCGTCGCATCATCAAGCAGCTAGGCAACCTGGCCTGGCAAAACAGCAATCCAAACTTTGTAGAACTTAATGTGCATTTGGCTCAAGGGAACTATGCCGAATTACATCGTTTTTGCCAGGAACAATTACCCAAAGTCACGGCCGATCCCTCCATCGCCTTTACCGCTATTGGCTTCGAGTACGCTCAAGGACTGGCCCACTGGCACCAGGGTAATCCACATGGGCTGGTGGAAATAAGCCAACGTGTATCCAATAAAACTCAGTTTGTTGCGAATGCGACAGGTGTTCAAGAGCGACCCAACAATGTGCAACAGTCAACTTATTTGCCGGTGGAAGGTGCCGCGTTGCTAATATTGGGGTGGGAAGCCATTGCGCAGCGGCAGTTTGCTGAGGCGCAGCAATATTTCCTAAAGGCAGTCGAGCTTCATGCGCAGTATCGCCATACGTTTTTGGGCAGCCATCCCCGGCTGGCGCTGGCCTGCCTGCACTGGCTGTGGCATCAGGAAACAGGAGATCCACAAAAGCTGAGCCAGGCTGAACATCATCTGGCGCTGCTGCTGGCCGACGCTGCCAAATACCAGATGGCTGGATTTCTGCTGCAAGCGGGCCGGGTGGTTATACCATTGTTGAAACATGCTCTGTCAAACAGCCCGCATGCCGACCTCATTCAAATTGCTTTGGACGCCTTTGGTGAGCCAGATGAATTTCGCTCTATCTCTATTCCCAACAGCCAGGAGAGCCTGACTCCCCGAGAAGTTGAAGTGCTGCACTTGCTGATGGATGGCGCCAGCAATCGCCAAATTGCTGAGGCGCTGGTAGTTACCACGCGCACGGCCAAAGCGCACGTGAGCAGCATTTTGCAAAAGTTAGGCGTTTCCTCGCGCGCCCAGGCCGTGGCTGCCGCCCGCGACTTATCCCTTCTATAAGCCAGACAATTGATCCCTGCAATTGATCCATATTGTCCTTTGGGACAATGTGAGGTTGTCCCCTGGCCGCTATGCTTACAGGAGTTATGACAAAGCAAACGGCCGTTTTCTACACCATTCACGTTCAGGGAAGCCTGGATGTTGCCTGGGCGACTGAACTATACAGCCTGGAAATTATTCCCAACCAGGACGGTACCACCCGGCTTATGGGCACGCTGGCAGATCAGGCCGCCTTGTTAGGTTGTTTGTATCGTCTGGTCAATTTAGGTGCCAGGCTAATCTCTGTAGAAAGCAGACGAATTCAATTAAATAAAGGAAAGGTAAACATGTTAAAGGAACTCACAACAACGATGGCAGCAGAAGAAACCGAAATTTTGGCGCAGATTGAGAAGATGGAAGAAGGCTGGAACAGCGGCAATGGCGCTCTGTACGCAGAACCTTTTACTGCCGATGCCCACTATACCGTTTGGAACGGTATGTATGCCCGAGGGAGAGCAACCATCGCTGCCCAGCACCAGCACATTTTTAATACAGTTTATGCTGGCACAACGCTAGTGTTCGAAGATCAGTCCGTTAGCTTTCTGCGCGATGATGTGGCTCTGGTGCACTTGACAGGTTGGATAGCTAACCAAAACGGTGAATTAGCAGACATGTCAGCGGATCATGGGTCCAGGGGGTCACGGCCGTTGCTGGTCTTTGTGAAAAACGATGACCAATGGGAAATCGCCGCCTTTCAAAATACCCCCATCATTGACCTTTCTATGTAGCAATTTGGCGGTTGCAGCGGATTGTACCGTGCATTCATAAAAATCCGGGTGAGGCGTGGGCATCCGCAAATGCCCACCGCCCGCATCTGAGGATGCGGACTCCGCAAATTCAGAAA
This sequence comes from Promineifilaceae bacterium (SeqCode), assembly GCA_041987425.1. Lineage (GTDB taxonomy): Bacteria > Chloroflexota > Anaerolineae > Promineifilales > Promineifilaceae > Leptofilum. Next base: position 2,895 of record JBHIWP010000192.1, read on the forward strand.
TTTGATGTACCAGGAGGAGATCGTAATGAAGCGAGTATTGAAGTGGTTGGGGATTGTTTTGGGTGGGCTGATTGGATTGGTACTGATTCTGGCAGTCGTGCTCTTCTTGGTGGGGCGTAATCGGCTCAACAACGCACCAGAAGTCGCTGCTGCCCCGGTGACTGTGTCTGATGATGCCGAATCGTTGGAGAACGGCCGTTACTTTGCCACCATCAGCTCCTGCACCGGCTGCCACGGCCAGCAGCTCGAAGGTACCGTCTTTATCGACGAAGCGCCCATTGGTTACGTTCCCGCTCCTAACCTCACCAGCGGGGCGGGTGGCGTTGGCGACCGCTACACCGACGCGGACTGGGAACGCGCCATTCGCCACGGCGTCAATGCCGACGGCGAGGTGATGGTGATCATGTCATCCAACCATTATTCTAGCTACAGTGATGAAGATTTGGCGGACTTAATTGCTTACCTTAACGCTTTGCCGCCGGTTGACCATGATCTGGGTAAGCGGGCGCTCCAGTTTCCCGGCAATATTATTTTTGGCGTCTTTGCCTATGATAGCTGGGCCGTGAATCTCATTGACCACACGGCCGTTGGCGGTGAGGCGCCGGAAGCTGGCGAAACGGCCGCATACGGCAAATATCTTATCGATATCGCATCCTGCACCTCCTGCCATGCCGAAAACCTGGCAGGAAACTACGGACAGCTAGATAGTCCGCGCGGCCCAAATCTAACCATTTGGCCCGGTGAATACAGCCAGGAGGAATTTGCGACGGCCTTGCAAACTGGCGTTTTGCCAGACGGCCGTCAGATGAGCACCGTCATGCCCTGGCCCGCCTACGCCCAAATGTCCGAGACAGAAGTGGCAGCAATTTGGCAATATTTAAATACGTTAGACGCGCTGCCCAACAACGGCGCTGAGTAAACAAATTCCTTTCAGCAGAAAGTGAAAGGCTCCCTTTGGTTCTTGGCCAGGAGGAGCCTTTCCCAATTAACCATTCACAATTAACCATTCGAACGGCTGTCACCTAGCCAACAAAATCTCCACCCAGTATAATCCTCCTACGACAATAATCACCCACTCATTGACCGTAAGCAGCAGCGCAGCGCTAGAAAGACTGTATCAGCTTTTCTCCGCGCCTCCGCGACTCTGCGTTAAGTTTTAGAGGAGCACCCATGTACGACCAAAAAAAGCTGGCCGAACTGGCCGAGAACAAAGACAAATGGGAAGAAACCACGCTGCATAAAACCCTTTCGCGCTTTCCTGAGCGCAAAGAGCAGTTCATAACCACCTCTAGCGAACCGATCAAAAGATTGTACACGCCGCTAGACGTGGCTGACCTGGATTATCAAGAGCACCTGGGCATGCCCGGTGAATTTCCCTACACGCGCGGTGTGCACGCCACCATGTACCGCGGCCGTCCCTGGACCACCCGCATGTTTGCCGGGTTTGGCACGGCCGAAGAGACCAACGCCCGCTACAAATATCTGCTGGAGCAGGGCAATATGGGCCTTTCGGTTGCCTTCGACCTGGCCACGCTGATGGGCTACGATACCGATGCGCCAGAGGCCCTGGGCGAATTTGGTCACTGCGGCGTAGCTGTCAGCAGCCTGAAGGACATGGAAATATTGTTCGACGGCATCCCCCTGGACAAAGTCAGCACCAGCATGACCATCAACAGCCCGGCGGCAATCATCTGGGCCATGTACGTTGTCACCGCCGAAAAGCAGGGCGTGCCCATGGCCAAACTGCGCGGCACGCTGCAAAACGACATTCTCAAAGAGTACATTGCCCAAAAAGAGTATATTTTTCCGCCTGAACCTTCTATGCGTCTGGTGACGGATACGGTGGAGTTTGGCACCCAGCACATGCCGCAGTGGAACACCATTTCCATTAGCGGCTACCATATTCGCGAGGCGGGCTCGACGGCCGCACAGGAACTTGCTTTTACCCTGGGCGATGGTTTGGAATACGTGCGCTGGGCGCTGGATCGTGGCCTGGACATCGACGACTTTGCCCCGCGCCTCAGCCTTTTCTTCAACTGTCATAACGACTTTTTCGAAGAGATCGCCAAGTTCCGCGCCGCGCGCCGCATTTGGGCGCGGGAAATGCGCGAGACGTACAGAGCCAAGGATCCGCGCTCCTGGCTGTGCCGCTTCCACACGCAAACGGCCGGTGTCTCGCTCACGGCGCAGCAGCCGGAGAATAACATTGTTCGCGTAGCCATTCAGGCGCTAGCGGCTGTGCTGGGCGGCACGCAAAGCCTGCACACCAACAGCATGGATGAAGCCCTGGCGCTGCCCAGCGAAGAGGCCGTCACTATTGCCATGCGCACCCAGCAAATCATTGCTGAAGAAAGTGGCGTGGCCAACACGATTGATCCGCTGGCTGGGTCCTTCTTTGTGGAGCACGAGACCAACAAGATTGAGGCCCAGGTATATGAGTATTGGCAGCAGGTTGAGGAGCTGGGCGGCGTGCTGCCGGCCATTGAGCAGGGCTTTTACCAGCGCGAAATTTCGAATGCTGCTTACCAGTACCAGCGGGAAATTGACCAAAATGAACGCACCATCGTGGGTGTAAACGGCTTTGTGGATCAGGCGGAAGATATACGCATTCCCATTTTGGCGATGGACCCGCAGGGGTATGAACGGCAAATCGGCCGTATTGAGCAGGTAAAGGCGGAGCGCAACAGCGAAAAAGTAGGGCAGGCGCTGCAAGCGCTGCGCGAAGCGGCGCAGGGCACGGCCAACACCATGCCGTTTATTATCGAAGCCGTGCGTGAATATGCTACCCTGGGGGAAATTACCGACGTGTTCCGCGAGGTGTTTGGCACCTATGAGGAACCTACCTGGATTTAGCTTCTAGATGTAACAGTTTATGGAGATTCTGGAACGAGAATCTATTTTACGTGAAATTGACAATGCCTGGCAGGCTTCACAAACGGGCAACGGCCGTTTCCTCCTGATTAGCGGCGAGGCAGGCATTGGCAAAACAACGCTGGTTGAACAATTCATCTCCTCTCAACCCCACCGCGTGCTTTGGGGGGCTTGTGATGCGCTCTTTACCCCGCGTCCGCTGGGACCACTTTACGATATTGCCGGCCAGATTGATGGAGAACTGGCTAAGCTGCTGCAAGCTCAGCCAGACCGCCCGGTCATTTTTGCCGCCTGCCTCAAAGAGTGCCGCACGCCCACCATCTTTGTTTTTGAGGACATTCGTTGGGCCGATGAGGCGACGCTCGACCTGATAAAGTACCTGGGTCGGCGGCTGCACCGCACGCCTTCCTTGCTTATTGCCACCTACCGCGATGACGAATTGGGGGCACAGCACCCGCTGCGCCTGCTGTTGGGCGATCTGGTGCGTCAGCCTGCCGTCAAGCGCCTGGAACTGATGCCGCTATCCTTAACGGCCGTGCGCCAGCTGGCTCATGACTACAAGGGCGATGTTGACAGGCTGCATCAGCAGACGGGAGGGAATCCGTTTTTTGTGAGCCAGGTGCTGGCCTCTGGTGGAACAGGCATTCCAGCAACGGTGCGCGAGGCGGTACTGGCTCGCGCTTCGCGGCTTTCTTGGCCTGGACGGGCGGCGCTAGACGCAGCGGCCGTCATTGGGCAGCGTATTGAGCCAGGGTTGCTCAATGAAGTGGCACAGGTGGCAGCAACGGCTGTTCAGGAGTGCCTGGAATGGGGGATGTTGCAGATACAGGCCGATTACTTTGTTTTTCGCCATGAGCTGGCCCGGCAAGCCGTTTTAGACGCAATCCCGCCGCATCAACGGGGCGTACTGCATCGGGCGGTGCTAAATGCGTTAAAAGCCTCATCTATCTTGCAAAAGGATGTGGCCAGACTGGCACACCATGCCGTCCACGGCAATGATAGTGAGGGAATTTTGACCTTTGCTCGCCGCGCCGGATTCGAAGCAGCTGAGATGGGCTTGCATCATACGGCAACGACCTGGTTTGAGCTGGTGCTGCCTTACGCCGAGGCCTTACCTGTGTCTGAGCAAATTGAGTTTTATGAAAATTATGGTTTGCACAACCAATCTCAGGATCTGGCTAAAAGCCTTGGTGCTTTCCAACGTATTATTGAATTGGCGCAGGCCACCCACCAGCCGACTTTGGAAGGCCTGGGATTGGTGCGTACGGCCGTTGTCCATTATCGTTTGAGCCAGCTGGAGGCCTGCGATCGGCTTTTGTACAAGGCGCTGACTATTCTTGAACCATTATCACCTAACTTTGCCCTTGTTTCCGCCTACCCATTGATGGCCATGCGCTTGCTTTTTAAGGGAGAGGCTGAAGCGGCCCTTACCTTTGCCCAAAAAGGGCACGAAATGGCCCTTCGGCAAGAAAAAATCGACGGAATCTTGCAGGCCTATCAGGTAGTCGGACTTTGCACCATGCCGCTTGATCACGCCCAAGGGCTATACCACCTGGAACAGTGCCTTCAGTTAGCCCTGACGAACCACCATTTCAGGTCGGCAGGCACGCTTTACTCAAATCTGGTTATGCACCAGCTAGATACTTTTGAAACTGGTAAGGTCGAGCAGCTGGTGCGTACGGCAAAGGCATATCTGATTGAGCACGATCTGGACTTTAGTTTGAACATGGTTCAGGCCTGGGAAGCGATGCTGTGCTTTTACCAGGGCCGCTGGCTGGAATGTGAAATTCTGTCTCAGACGGTGTTGCAGGCATCCCCAGCGCCTATTGCCCGAATCCCGGCGCTGGTAGCCCAAAGCCGCCTGCTGGCCCGCCGAGGCCAGGCAGACGAGGCCCAAACCCTGCTGGCTGAAGCACAAACGCTATCTCACAAGGTGAGCAACCAGCAGCGGATTGGCATTTATTATTGCGCTGCGGCTGAAGCAGCCTGGCTGAGTGACGATAGAGATGCGCTGCAAACCTTGCTGGCTGAATTTTATGAAACGGCCGTCAAAAATAAGCTTCCTGGCTTTGCCGCCGAGCTGGCCTATTGGCGCTGGCAGCTGGGAGAATCGGTTGAGACGTTTGACTGGATGGTGGCGCCCTTTGTGCTGGAAATCAACGGCCGTTGGCAGGAAGCGGCCGCCGCCTGGAAGGCGCTAGGCTGCCCATACGAACAGGCACGCGCGCTTAGCTTTGGCGACGTGGCGGCGCAAATGGCGGCTTTACTGATATTTGAGGAGCTAGACGCCCGCCCCATGGTCGAGCAGGTGAGCCAGCAGCTGCGCCAGGCTGGTGTGTCAGCCATTCCTCGTGGCCCGCGCGCCACTACAAAACAGAATCCTTTTCAGCTCACCAATCGCCAGATGGAAGTGTGGACACTGCTCACCGAAGAGCTGACGAATGCAGAAATTGCCGAGCGGCTGCATATTTCGCCCAAGACGGTGGATCATCACGTTTCGGCCGTTTTGGGCAAGCTGCATGTCTCCTCGCGTGAAGAAGCTGCTGAGCTGGCCCGCCGTTCTTTAGACGCAGACTAACCGTAAGTCTTGGGTGATGTTTCTCGCCGCCCAACCTCATCTACAACTCCAATATAGGGAATACCACAAGCCAATATAGGGAGCCGCTCCCGATGTGTAAATCGGTAATTCTGGTTAAGCTGTTTGCCATAGGCCAGGCAGTCAACCAGCCGTGCAAGTGCGCGCATTGCTCGACTTCGTTTACTGCACGACCTAAGCACTGTTAGTGAGGGTGTTCACTTCAAGTCACCTCTTTAGGGCAGAACCTTTTCTAACCCTAAGCATATCCTCGGTTCTTACTGGAGTAAAAAATAAATGCACCGTATTGGAATTGTAAATTATGCGACAAAGGCTGCGCCGCGCTTGCTGCTGCTGGCGCTTCTTTTTCTGCTTTGTGCCGTGTTTTTATCGCTGGCCCAGGCTCAGAGTGAGCCGGGCAGTGTTCTAAAAGGAATGGGTGGAACGGCCGTTTCCCAACCTTCCCTCGTTATCGATCTCAACACAGTGCCACAGGGTTCATCTCCGGATGGCTATTTTAAGCTTGGCAGCCAGATCTTTTTCGACGCCAGGGATGATGCACACGGCCGTGAGCTGTGGGTAACAGAGGTGGGTACTGGCCAGGCGCAGTTGGTCAAAGACATAGCCCCCGGCGTAAACAGCAGTGGTGCTAACGTTGTGCAAGAGCTGAACGGCCAGCTGGTGCTGCACGCCTGGAACGAGGCGTATGGCACGGAGCTATGGATCAGCGACGGCACTGAAAGCGGCACATTTCTGCTGAAAGATATTTACCCGGGCCCGTTCTCATCCTTAATTTCCTATGTAACCGTGTTTAACAACAGCATCATTTTTCAGGCTGATGATGGCACTACTGGTCGTGAACTTTGGCTCAGTGATGGCACAGCTAACGGCACCGTCTTGCTGGCCGACATCAATCCTGGCCAGGCTGATTCTTCACCAGATCGTTTTGTAGAGATGGGTGGATTCCTTTACTTTCGGGCCAACGACGGGATTCATGGAGCGGAATTGTGGCGTACGGACGGCACACCGGGCGGTACCACGCTCGTTGTAGACATCTATCCGGGTTTCAGTTCTGCATTGGGCAATTTTGAGATTGTGACGAATGGAAGCGTACTTTTTCTCACTGCCCTGGACGGTGATGGATATGAATTATGGGTTTCTGATGGCACCAGTGCTGGCACCAGCCAGATCGAAATCCGTCCCGGATCGTTAAGCTCGACACCTACTGCCAAAACCGTTGTGGGCAACAGCATTGTTTTTTATGCCAACGATGGTGTGAACGGCGGGGAAGTGTGGCGCAGCGATGGCACGAGCGGCGGCACGATCATGATTAAAGACATCAATCCTGGCGCTTCCTCTGCTTCGATTCAAAGAATAACTGTTGCTGGTGGCCTCGTTTTTTTCACGGCCTACGACGGCACGCACGGCCACGAAATTTGGGTGACGAACGGCACGACCGTTGGCACGGTGATGTTACAAGATATTGAGCCGGGCAGCGTGAGCAGTAACCCGCGTGACTTAACGGCCGTTAAGAGCCAGCTCTTCTTCACGGCAGAAAACAGCAGCAGCGGTCGTGAGCTGTGGGTGAGCGATGGAACGCTCGCGGGCACCACGCTGGTTCAGGATATTTTTCCTGGCGAGCAGGACGGCAGCCCTGCTAGTCTGAAGCGTTTGGAGAACCTGCTTATCTTCACGGCCAATGATGGCGTGCACGGCGAGGAAATGTGGCGCAGCGACGGTACGGCCGTCGGCACCGAGATGGTTGTTGACGTGGCTGAGTCGTTTACGAATGGTTCATGGCCCTACGACCTTACGCCCTTTGCTGATGGCTTCATCTTTCGCGGCGATGATGGTGTGCACGGGTATGAATTATGGTTTAGTGACGGAACGGCCGTGGGCACGCACCTGATCGCAGACGTGAATCCGGGACTTGATGGCAGCGGAGGGGTTAACTCCAGCTACGCGCAGTTAGGCAACACCTTTTACTTTCTGGCTTTTAACGAGGCCGCAGGTACAGAGCTGTGGCGCACCAAGGGTGACGCAGCCACAACGGCGCTGGTGAAAGACATTCGGCCAGGTAGTGAGTCAACCGAGATGAATGAACTTACGACGTTTGGATCGTTTGTATACTTTGCCGCTGATGACGGCGCCTCTGGCTTTGAACTGTGGCGGACGGACGGAACGGCCGTCAACACCAGCCTGTTCATAGACATCCAGCCTGGCCCAACAGCCGCATATCCGCGCAATTTAACCGCAACGGCATCGCGGCTCTTCTTTGTGGCGGAAGATGGGGTGCACGGTGCCGAGCTGTGGGCTACCGATGGGACGCTGCCTGGCACGGCATTAGTCAAGGACATCAACCCCGGCGCATCCGGGGCGGTGCCCAGCTACCTAACCACTGTAGGGGATTTGCTTTACTTTACTGCCGATGATGGCAGCTCTGGCAGGGAATTATGGGTCTCTGACGGCACGGCTGCGGGCACAAAACGAGTGAGGGACATTTATCCAGGTGCTGACGGTTCGAACATACTTGCCTTAACGGCCGTGGGCGATCAACTGTTCTTTTCTGCCGCCGACGGTACTTCTGGCACCGAACTGTGGGTTTCAGACGGCACGCAGGCGGGCACGCATTTGGTGA
>JBHIWP010000193.1:0-10967 GCA_041987425.1 Promineifilaceae bacterium (SeqCode)
AACACCTGGTCGATCAGCAGCAGCTTGGACGGCCGGTGCTGCAAGATGGCCTCAAATACGCCACCGTAAATATAAGGATTGTAAGGCGTTTGTGGACTCGCTTTGGTCAGCCCAATTTCCCGCGCCAGGCCGTTAACCGACTCCCACATCGCCCGCAGTACGTTGGGCGGTGCGTCCAGCTTTTCCTGCTCGTTTTGCGGCTCGGCCAGGGTGCGTTTGCGCGTTTCCTCGATCACTTCGCGCACTTCCCACGAAGGCACGGGCACAATAAACAACGTCTGCTCGCCGCAGAGCAGCCGTTCGGCCGCATCGTCTCCTGGCTCCACCAGCTCGATAAGCCGGTTGCCAATGAGCGGCAGCTCGCCAATGAGCAGGTGCGCCGGATCTGGATTGGCTTCGTTCCAGGTTTGTACTGCCTGCCGCGCCCACAGCCCCACCGCTTTGCGAATGGCCGGATCGGTCACGCCATCAATCTCAGGGTACTTGCTTATGTTAACTTCCGTCTCGAACGGCTGGCGCGCCAGATTGTAGCGCAGGAGATGAACTTTTCGCCCGGCCTCGTTGGCAATGAGAGCCATCTGCTGAATGAGCAGGCTCTTCCCCACGCCAGGAATGCCCGTAACAAAGACCATGCGTTTGCCTTGCACAATCTCCTTTACTGCCTTATATAAATTAGACGAAATTGGAATAACAAGCATTCTACTTCCTAAAATTGGGAACTGATAAATACAGACAAAAAATCAGCGTAAATCAGCGTTCATCTGCGTCCCGTCCACCTTTTCACCAACGTGGAGGATGAGGTTGGCTAACAGACCACGCGCCATGTGCACGGCCGTTTCCGTATAAAACCGGTAGCCCAGCCACTTCTCCAGCAAGTCAAGCTGCTCCGCCGTGCTGTAGCCAAACCAGCCGCCCACCGTCTCCAGGCCAAATGGTGTGTAGCGCCACAGCTTGTCGGCATCCTTCACCAGCGAATCGTTCAGCGACAGCGACTCTTTCCGCGTATCGTGCCCATCGATAATAGCTGTAATTGCAACAATTTGCCCGGAATCACAGCCCACACTCTGCAAAATCTCAGTTGCGATCCGTGTACCTTCGGTTTCATGCTGGCGACGCAGCTCCGGGTAGCGCATGTTTGGCCCAAAGGCCAAAAGCTGCTTCTCGTCGGGTACGGTGCTCCAGCCCACATCATGCAGCAGCAGGGCAGGCAGCACAATTTCGGGGTCGGCTTCGGGATGCAGCGCTAGAAGCTGCTGGGCAAACACGTAGCAATACCAGGTGTGCCGCTCGTTGCTGCGCGTTTGCAGATACGGCCGTGCTTTTTCCCAGATTGGTTGATGATGTGAGGCAATCATTTTTGGTAATCCGTTATCGGTAAGCCGTAATCAGTAATCGGTAACTGTTCACCGATTACCGATTACCGACCACCGTTTACCGTTCACCGCACCTTCGGTAATTTGCGGAATCGGTCTACGCTGGGCATGTCGCTCACGGGCACCTCGATCAGCGTGGGCAGGTCGGTTTGCAGGCCTCGCTGGATGGCGTGGCGCAGTTCGCTGGGCGACGCGGCGCGCAGCCCCTGTGCGCCGAAGGATTCTGCCAATTTGACAAAGTCGGGGTTGTGCAAGTCGCTGGCGATGACCCGGTTGTCGTATAAATTTTTCTGCATTTGCTGCACGTTGCCGTACTGGTCGTTGTTGAAGACGATGGTGATGAGGCCGATGCGGTGCTGAACGGCCGTAGCCAATTCCTGCACGGCAAACATGAAGCCGCCATCCCCCGCCACGCTGATCACCGGCACGTCCGGTTTGGCCACCTTCACGCCCAGCCCGGTGGGGAAGCCGTAGCCCAGCGTGCCCATGTAGCCCGTCGATATATAGGTACGGGGATGGTACACCGGGTACACAATGCGGCTAACAAAACCCACCTGCGTCAGTTCGTCAACAAAAATGCCGTCCTCGCCCAGCTCCTCGCGAATAACGTTCAGATAGCTCTTTTGCGGTTCCTGGTAGTCCGTTTGTTTTTCCCAACTGGCTTTAAGCGCCGAAAGTTCGTCCTTTCGGCTATCGCGCTGGCGATTGTGGGCGGCGGTGCGCTCCAGGAGCAGCGGCAGCGTTTCCTCGGCGCGGGCGGTGATGGCGATGTCGGGGGAGTGGAACAAATCGTGCGTGTCCGGGTCGATATCAATTTTGATGAGCGTCATCGCATCATCGATGCCCCAGCCTTTGAGCGGTTCGCGGGCGTGTGTACCAATGAGCAGCACGGCATCCGTTGTTTTCCACAGTTCGTGGGCGGGCGGCAGGTGCAGGCTGAGGTAGTGACGGCCGTCCATAATCCCCATACCGGTGCGGTAACCGACCACCGGCGCTTCCAGCATTGTGGCCAGGGCGCGTACTTCGGCACCGACGTTTTGCGCCCCGCTGCCCACGAAGATGAGCGGCCTTTTGGCGCTGCCAAGCGCTTTTGCGGCTTTTTCAATCAGGTCGGGGTCTGGTTGGGGATGGGAAACCGGAGCTGGCCGGGCAGCCAGCTCGACTGCGCCGCGTTCTGCCAGTACATCCATAGGGATTTCTACAGCGACGGGGCGGGGACGGCCGTTTTGCAGCTCGGCAAAGGCGGCGTGGATCACTCCCGGCACGTCGGCGGCACTGCTGGCCCGTTCGGCCCACTTGGTGAGGCTGCGCAATATGCCCAGCTGGTCGGGAATCTCATGCAGCACGCCCTTGCCCTTGCCAATCTGCCGGGTCGGAATCTGGCCGCTGAGGCAAAAAACGGGGGCGTTGAGGCCGTAAGCCGTGGCCAGGGCGGCGCTGGCGTTGAGCAGGCCCGGGCCGGGCACCACGTTGAAAACGCTGATCTCCCCGGTGGCCAGCGCGTAGCCCAGCGCCATATAGCCTGCGCCCTGCTCGTGCCGCGTATGAATAACGCGAATCTGGTCCTGGGCGTCGTGCAGGGCATTGTACAGCCAGTCGTTCTGCACGCCAGGCAGGCCAAACAGGGTGTGGATGCCGTGGGTGATGAGCGTTTTAACGGCCGCTTCGCCGCCGGTGAGTTGAGTCATAGTGGGTAATTGGGTAATTGAGTAATTAGCCAAGCAAGTTAATTACCAATTGCCTAATTACTCAATTACTTCATACGGTTCAGTTTCTTCATTTTAACGGAGGTTTGGCAATCGCGAAATGGAAAAAAGTGCCTGTGGCTGGTAATTTTTTAGGGGAGGGTAAAAAGCAGCTGCCGGGGAATGAATCCCCCGGCCAGTTTTGGAAAGCCCTTCGGGCTTCCATAGCTAGCCCGCCCGTTTACCGGTGGGCGGATCACGCTGTTTTGTAGCTCTGCGGAGTGGTGTTGGTTTTCTTCTTGAAGATTTTGCTGAAGTGGGATGGATCTTTGTAGCCCAGCCGGTGGGCGATCTCCTTGACGGACAAATTGGTGAACGTCAGCAGCCGTTTGGCTTCCAGCATCAGCCGGTCTTCAATGAGGTGCTTGGCCGTTCGCCCGACCAGATCCCGCGTAATGTCAGAAAGCTGGCGCGGGGTAACGTTCAGCATTTGGGCAAAATCCTGCACGGCGTGGGTCTGGCTGTATTGCTCTTCCAGGAGCAGGTTGAACTGGTGAAAGAGCTGCGCTTCGGGGGAAACGGCCGTTCCCCCGCCACTCACTACCTCTCTTTGCACTTTCCCCAGCTTGATCAACAACACCGTCAGCAGATGGCGCAATATCTCCTGGTTGGCACGGCCGTCTGCACTATTAAACTCGGCCAGCAGCAGCCCCAGCAGCGCCTCAAATTTGGGCAGGGACTTTTGCGGCACGGGCAGCGTGTGGTTGATGGTGACATTGTTGAACAGCACCGTCTGGTAATGCCCCATCTCTTGCGAGAGAAAGTTGGGTAGGAAGGCGTCGGTGAAGCGAATGACCAGCCCGTCCAGGTCGATGCCGGTGATGAGCTGGTGCACCTGGCCCCTGGCGATGAGGTAGAACGTGTTGGGCTGAATAGCCAGCTCTTGCCCGTCGATGGCGTGTTTGCCCTGGCCAGAGCGCACCCACAATATTTCCTGGAAGCTGTGGCGGTGGGGCGGCTCGTGGGTTTCTTGCGGATCGGTTTCGATGAGGAACGGCCGTATCAAAAAGTCTCGCTGCGTTTCGGAAAGAGGTTGGGTGGGGAGAGTGTGGGCGGAGCGGGCCATGGACGTGAGGCGATTAGAGACTGGAGCCTAGAGCCTAGAGATTCAGCCAGTCTCCAATCTCTAATCTCCAATTTCCTTTTTTAAAACGGCCGCTAAACTCTCAATCAACCGCGCATTTTGCGCTGGCGTGCCGATGCTCAGCCGGATGTGATTATCCAGCCCAAACGCCGGACGCACGATGATCGCCAGAGTCATCAGCCCGTCAACGATGGCCGCGGCGGGCACCGTTTTGTGCGAGAACAGCACAAAGTTCGCCTGGCTGGGCCAGACGCGGCAGCCCAGGCCGGTAAGCTGCTCGGTCAGCCACTGCTTGCCCGCCGCATTGTTGGCAATGGTGCGCTGGCGGTGTTCCTGGTCGTCTAATGCTGCCAGACCGGCTACCAGCGCCAGCTTGTTGATGTGAAAATTGCGCTTCACGCCCGCCACGCGCTCAATCACTGACGGGGGAGCGATGCCGTAGCCCAGCCGCAGCCCGGCCAGGCCATATATTTTGGCAAAGGTGCGCATGATGAAGATATTTTTGCCTTCCAGCACGTAGGGCAGAACGTCCGGGTAATCGGGCGCGTCGGCAAAATCCCAGTAGGCTTCGTCATGAATAAGCAGCACATCCTCAGGAATAACGTCCATGATTTGCTGCAGGGTGCTGGCGGGCACGTAGGTGCCGGTGGGGTTGTTGGGATTGCAAACGTAGACCAGCCGGGTTTGGGGCGTGATGGCTGCGGCAATCCGTTCGGGATAGTAGCGAAAATCTTCTGTATCCAGATCGTAAAAGTTGATTTTTTGCCCGGAACGGCCGTGATACCGGGCCAAAAATGGAAACGTTTGCCGGGGCAGCACGCTCTCCGCATCTGGCGTGGTCAGGTAGCCGCGGGCCACAAATTCCAGCACTTCAATACCGCCGCTGCCCACGACGATATGGTCCGCACGGAGCCGGTCGCTAACGGCGGTGGCAATGGCCTGGCACAGCTGGCCATCCAACTGCCTGGGCGGGTAAATGTGCAGCTTATCGAGACTGTCTCGAATGGCCTGCAGCGCCAGGGGAGACGGCCCCAGTGGATTCTCATTAGAGGCCAGCTTTAGCGGCTCGCGCGTTTGCAGTTCAGCAGGCAAGTCTTCAATGGAAAGGCCAGGTTTATATTCAGTAATTGACATAACATTCCTTAAACTTTAGACGATTGCTTCGCATGGCTTACCACATGGCGCCCATCGCCTGTGCGAGGCCAACAGCAGCGTGGTGTACCCAATCATAGCCTAAAGTAGAAGCGTGAGACAAAAATGCCAATCTCTCTGCTAAAATGAAACAATGCAGCCACCACTTGCCCCGCCACGCATAATCGAACGACTTCGCATTACGCAGCAGCTGCGCAAAATCCTGGAAACCAGCCATGTTTTGCTTACCACGCCTGCCGGATATGGTAAAAGTGTGGCGCTGCGCAAATTTAGCCAAAGCCAGCCCAACGTTCATCTTGCTTCGCTGACGACCGCAGATCTCGATCTGGTGCGGCTGCAGTCCAGACTACGGCCGTTCCGGCAGCCAAACAACATTATCCTGCTAGATGATATCCATTTGCTGGCGGGCGGCGAGGATGTGTGCACCTGGTTGCAGCAGCAGTTAGCCCAGCCGCAGCCGCGCTGGGTGCTGGCTGGTCGCCGCCTGCCCTTTGCCGCCGATCACCTGCTGGTTTCGGGGCAGGTCGTGCAGGTCACCAAAGCTTTGTTGACCTTCTCCCGGGCAGAAACGCAGGCGTTGCTGGGCGACACAGAAGCCGAAGCAAAAGCCTGGCACGAGCGTTTGGCCGGCTGGCCGCTGGCCCTTTCGCTGCTTTCTCGCCTGCCAGCCAGCACCGAGCGTCGTCCCGCGGCCGAAGCCCATCTATTTACTTACCTGACACGGGCAGTGTTTGATCAACTTCCGCCCGCCCTGACGCGGTTTATGCAGCAAACGGCCGTTCCCCTGCAGTTCAACCGTTCCCTGGCTGCTGCTTTGTGGGATGATTCCGCCGCGGCCGACGAACTCTTTACGGCCGTGTTGCAAAACGATCTCTATATTCAGCCAGCCGCAGAATCTGGCTGGTACCGTTACCACGATCTCATCCGGGCCTATTTGCTAGAGCAAGTAGGCGATAAGCGGCAGGCGCTGGCCCAAACGGCCGTTGCCTGGCTTTGGCAGCACGATGTGCCGCATACGGCCGTCGAGCAAGCGCTCGATGCCGGGCTAGCCAAACGGGCCGCCGAGCTGATTAACCAGATTCCGCTCACCGACTTTCACGGCAGCAGTAGCTATTTCACCTACCGGCGCTGGATACGCGCCCTGGATGAAGACGCGCTGGCGACGAGCCCGCTGCTGCTGGTGCGGCTGGCCAACGTCATCCAGATGATGCCCGGCTACGAAGCTGAAGCCCAGGCGTACGCCAAACGGGCTATCCAGTTGGCCCACCAAACCGGGCAGCCCCACATCTTGCTGCTGGCGCAGGCCAATTTGGCCCACTGGCACTACCAGCGGGGCGAACTAGAATCCGGGCGGCAGCTCATTTTAGAGACGCTGGCCCATCCTGAATGCCACGATTACCCTCGGCTGTTTGCACTGCGCATCGCCAGCCTTATTCTCAGTGATGCCGGCGTCTACCATGAGTCGCTGCCCTTTTTCCGGCAGGCCATTGCCCTGGCCCAGGCAATGAATACGCAAAACGAGCCTTTTATGAACCGGGCTAATCTGGCGCTGAAATATCTATTGCCTTTGGGCAAAATCGAGGCGGCACAGCAGGAATTAACGGCCGTTCTAGACCACTTCTCCGGGGCCGTTGGCTGGCAGGCACAATATCTAACCTACTGGTGCGAGCTTCAACTGGCGCAGGGGGATTGGGACGGGTTAGCACAGGCTGTGGCTCAGTTGGAAGCAGCCCTGGCCCAGGTAGAAACCCCAACGCGCCACAACGAAACCTGGCTGGCCCATTACCGGACGGTCCTGGCCGTTGTGGCTGGCGATGAAGAATCGGTGCAGCTAGCCCTGGCGCGCTATGACAGTCTGGCCGAGAGCAGCCCACTGCACCGAGATTGTGTTTCCTGGCTGGCGTGCTGGCACCTGCGTCGGCAGGGGTCCTGGGCTGAGGCCGTAGCGCGAGGACAGCGCGCCCTGGCGCAGCCCAGCCAGTTTGCTTACTATCGGGCGCGATTGGCCCTGGAGGTGGATATTGCCCAGGGAATGCGGTTCCTGGCCGGTGAAGTTGCCGCCTTTGCCCCGCAGCCGGACACGTTGCGACTGATCCCCTGGCGCTCTCGGTTAGAGCTGATCCGGCTGCGGGCGCTGTTAGCGGCGGTTTGCTGGCAGCAGAACGACGGGCGCTGGCGCCGGCATTGGACGGCCGTTCTCCACCGTGCTGATCCACAATTCCTACAAAGGCGCGATCCGGAACTGGCTGCCTGTTTTTGGCGGCTGGCTTCGCTGCTGGGCGAGAAAGTGGCCGAGGCGGCAGAAGTCTTTCGGGAGAACGGGCGTATCGACCTGCTGCTGCCTTTGCTCAAGCACGAAAATCCGAAAGTGCGGCGGCAAACGGCCGTCTTGCTGGCAGCAATCGCGAACGAGCAGGGGATACCGGCGCTTGCCGCCGCGCTGGCTGCCGAAAAAGATCGCATCGTGCGCCAGGCCATCGAACAGGCATTGCTCGCGCTGGAAAGGGCACCGCCACCGCTGCTAAGGGTGCAGCTTATGGGGCCGTTCCGCCTGAAACGGGGCAGCGTGTGGATTGCCGAGGACGCCTGGCACCGGCCTATCGTGCAGCGGCTGTTCCAATTTTTGGCTCTGCACGTTGGACAGTCGCGGAGCAAAGACCAGATTTTAGAGGCGTTGTGGCCCGGCAGCGATCCAGATAAGGCTTGGGCCACGTTCCGCACCGTATTCAGCCGCCTGCGCAAGCTGCTAGAGCCAGCCTTGCGCCCGAAGTCGGCCAACCGCTACATCGAGCAGCACGGCGAAGCGTTTCACCTGGCCAGCGATCTGGTTCAGGTGGATGTGGCGGAATTTGAGCAGGTGGTAACGGCCGTATTGCAGGCCAACAAGCCTGAAACGCTGCCTGCGCTGCCGAAAAAGCTGCTGCGCGCGTTGGAAAATTATGCGCCTTTGCTGCCCGGGCTGCCCTATGCCGACTGGCTGCTGGAGCCACGCCAAAAGCTGGAAGAGCTTTACATTGAAGGTTCGCTTTACGTGGCGCAGGCGCATCTGGCGCGGGCCGATTATGCTCAGGCAGCAGCCTGGGGGCGGCGCACCGTTGAGGTGGCTCCCTGGCTGGAAGAAGCATACCAACTGCTGCTGCGCAGCTACGCCCGCCAGGGCCAGCGCAGCCTGGCACTGCGTGTCTATGAAGAAGCCGTCGCCAACTTACAGCGAGAATTAAACGTTTCCCCCTCACAACAAACTGTTCGGCTGGCAGCGCGCCTGAAGCGTGGCGAGACGATCTAGCTTCGCCGCCTGTGGACCCCGCTCTGCTCACTGCTTACTGTTTACTGACCAACCGAATACCGCTTACCGGCACCCTGTTCACACTTTGTCAACAGCCTTCTGCTACGCTGTTCACATTCAAAAAGTGGAGGTAGGCAATGGGGCAGCGACGCGCTTTGGTGTTGCGCATTTGGCTGGATGAAGACGGCCGTTTACACGGGCAGTTGAGCGATCCGCTGTCAGATTGGAAACGGCCGTTTCACGACCCGACAGAACTATGGCACCTGCTGCAAACCTGCCTTGTTTCTACGCCAAAAAGCAACAAAGATGACAGGACATCATAAATAAAGTGGAGGTTCCCAATGAAGAAATATCTAAGCCCAATCCTGCTAATCGCCCTGCTGGCGGCCTGCAATTCCCCAGGCGGCGAGAGTGACAGTGGTTTGCCAACGCTGGTTCCCACAATTGTCGTTGAGGAGGTTAACAATGAAGCAGGGCAGACCAATGAGCCAGTAGAGGAAGCTGTGCCCCCGCTGACGGAATCGGAAACGACAGATGTTGGTGCAGTGGATAGCCAGGTGCAGGATGGCGAATCGGCCGTAACAGAAGAAGATGGGGGAACGGCCGTCGTCAATCTCGATGATTTTTTGCTGTATGACGAGCCGCAAGGGATCGATTATCGCACTACGCTGGAATTTTCGATGACGGTAGACGGTGCAGAAGTGGGTTCTGTTTTTGCTGAAGGCGGCCGTACCGTCGTGCCAGATGCCTCAACAATGACCTTCAACATGGCCGGCGGCGCCGGTGGCGGCCTGGGGGAGACGATGACCGTGACCCAACTTGAGGACCAGTTTTACTACGTAATGCCGCCCAACGACTGTATTACTCTGGCCGGGCAAAGCGGCTTCGAGAACCCGTTTGCTCTATTTTTAGATACCGGAGGATTTCTAACCGAAGACGCAACCCGCGTTTTGCCCGATGAAACGATCAACGGCGTGGATAGTTTTCATTATGAGTTGAGTGAAGACAATCTGCAATCTTGGGCGGTGTACGAGATTTATGAGGCGGATTTGTACGTGGCCAAAGAGGGGGGCTACGTCACCCGGCTGCTGATTTCGGGGTTTGGCGTGAATGAGGTTGTTAGTGGCAATCCTGCCCAAGAAGGGGAGATCTATTACGAGCTAAACAATATACCCGAAGTTGTTCCGGCCATTACGGTGCCCGATGGGTGCCAACCAGCGACGGCCATCACCACGGATTACCCCGTGTTAGATGATGCCACGGCCGTTTCCTCTGGCCCCGGTTTGTTCAGCTACGAAACGCAGACGCCGTTTGAGGATGTAATTGCTTTTTACAAGGATACGCTCACGGTTAACAATGAGTGGGCAGTTGCTCAGGAAATCATTCAGGAGCCCAATGCCACCATTACGTTTACAGGCACAGGCGGTACCCTGATGGTTAATCTGGGGCCAGGGCAGAATGGCGGCGTGCTGGTGGGCATTATTGCGACACCGTAAGCATAGTTTTTGGTGAAGCGTGAAACGTGAATGAGCTCAGTTACGTTTCACGCTTTACGCTTCAAGACGCAAATATTTTGCCGGGGTTAAGGATACCGTGCGGATCAAGGGTTTGCTTGAGGCTGTGCATGACGGAAACGGCCGTTTCCCCATGTTCCTTCACCATAAACTTCGCCTTGCCAATGCCCACGCCGTGCTCCCCGGTTGACGTGCCGCCCAGCTCAATGGCCCGCAGCACCACCTCTTCATTGGCCAGGTTGGCCTGCTGGCGCGTGGCCTCATCCAGGTATGGCGTGGCAATGTGTAGATTGCCGTCCCCGGCATGGCCTACCATCAGTTCGGGCAGATTGCGCGATTGCAGCGCCTGCCGGGCAAACTGCACCAGCGCCGGATATTGGCTGATGGGCACGGCTACATCGGAGAGCTGCCAGCGGTGATCGACAAAGACGCGGCGCAGCGTCTCGAACATGTGGTGGCGTGTCTGCCACATCTTTTGCCGTTCGGCCGTATCTGCAGTGGCCTGGAAGCGTATTGCGCCGTGCGCCTGGCAAATATCCTGCACCAGGGCCAGATCGAGTTCGGCCGTTGCCGCGTGGGCGGCGTGTATCTCCATCAGCAGCGTGGGATAGTGGCCCCAATCGACGCCTTCTTCGCGGGTTAGCAGGTCAGACGTGCCCGCATCGATATATTCCAGGGCGGCAATATCCAGGCCAGAAGCGCGCAAATCAACCACGGTTGTGATGGCCGCCTCGACCGCCGTGAAGGTAGCCACCACGCCGCTCATCACCGTGGGCAGGGGCACCAGCTTCAGGGTGGCCTGGGTGATCACGC
>JBHIWP010000194.1:0-10903 GCA_041987425.1 Promineifilaceae bacterium (SeqCode)
GGGAGATCGACACGCTAATTTTCTTCTGGGACCCGCTGCAAGCCCAGCCACACGACCCGGATGTGAAGGCCCTGCTGCGTCTGGCGACCGTCTGGAATATCCCCGTCGCGACTAACCGCACCACGGCCGATTTTTTGATCTCATCACCGCTAATGCACGAGTCCTACCCGCGCCTGCTCACTGACTACGAAGAATATAAGCAGCGGCTCAGACACCTTTATGGCAGTGATGCTTCAAAATAGGGCGGCTGGATTTTCTTGGAAGTCTAAGTAAAATTCCTGCTGCACAAACCACCCACTTCCTTTTTGTGGTTTGCTCGTAATTTGCACAATGTTGATAAAAATCTCTAGGAGTTGAGAATGGAAATTGAAGTCGTTGCCCTCGATGAAGTCAATTTAAAGACACCCCCCACCGATGATTTCGGCTTTGGCGACAAATTTGCCAACCGAATGTTTAGCCAAAAATACAGCCTGGACAAAGGCTGGCACGACGCCCGAATTGGTCCATACGAAAATTTTAGTTTGCCACCGGCAACGGCCGTTTTTCACTATGCCCAGGAAATATTCGAAGGCACCAAAGCCTACCGCCGCGAAGATGGCAATATTAACCTGTTTCGCCCCTGGGAGAACATGAAGCGATTCAACAATTCTGCTCGCCGCATGTCCATGCCCCAGGTGGACGAAGAAGAACATCTGAACGCCATCGTCAAGCTTATCGAACTAGAGAGCGAATGGGTGCCCAGTGCCCCGGGGGCCAGCCTCTACATTCGTCCCACCATGATTGGTATTGATGCTGCTTTAGGCGTTCACTCCAGCAAAAATTACCTCCACTTTGTGATTGTTGGCCCGGTGGGCCCCTACTTCAAAGGGGGGTTTAGCCCTGTCTCGGTGTACATTTCAGACACCTATCGCCGGGCCGTACGCGGCGGCGTAGGCGATGCCAAAACGGGCGGCAACTACGCGGCCAGCCTGTACGTAGGCGAGCAGGCCAAGCAAAAAGGGTATTCGCAGGTACTCTGGCTAGACGCTATTGAAGGGCGCTATGTGGAAGAAGTGGGTGCGATGAACATCTGTTTTGTCTACGAGGGCCGCAGGATTGTTACCCCGCCGCTGACTGGCTCCATTTTGCCCGGCATTACGCGGCAATCAGTCATCACGTTGGGGCGCGATTTAGGGTATGAGGTTGCCGAAGAAGCCGTGGACGTGTATGAGATGATGTCTGATATTGAAAGCGGTAAGGTGAGCGAGGTGTTTGGCTGCGGAACGGCCGCTGTCATCGCTCCAGTGGGCAAATTTGGTTTTAAGGACAAAGAATACCCCATCAACGATTACAAAGCGGGTCCGGTAGCCAAACATTTATATGACGAGTTGACCGGAATTCAATACGGCCGTATTCCCGACCGCTTCAACTGGACGCTGACAATTGATGTGAATTGACACCATTTGAGAGCGAATTTTGCCCAGTTGATAGTTTCTGACGGCAAAACAGGATGATACTCAGGGCTGGATTCAGGAATGAGTCCAGCCTTTTTGTTTGTCTACCCTTTGTAAGCAAGGGTAATTGAGTAATTGGGTAACTGGGTAATTTCAATTACTCAATTACTCCGTTACTGAAAGTAGAAGCCTTCTTGGAGAACAACATATGCGTGAAGTAGCAATTTTAGGCGTGGGGCAAACGGCCGTGCGCGAACAGTGGGATCAATCCATTCGCCAACTGGCCGTGGCCGCAGGCCGCGCCGCCTTGCAAGATGCCGGGCTAGAGCAGGTGGATGCCATCTACGTGGGCAATATGACCAGCGGATTGCTCAATCAACAAATGCAGCTTGGGGCCCTGGTGGCCGATCACCTTAACCAGCACGGGGCCGAAGCCGTGAAAATGGAAGCCGCCTGTGGCTCTGCCGGCTCGGCCATGCGCCAGGGCTTGCTGGCCGTAGCCAGCGGCGAGCTGGATGCCGTGCTGGTCATCGGCGTGGAAAAAATGACCGAAACGACCTTCAGCGAAACGACCGCTGCCCTGACCACCGCTGCCGACGCCGACTACGAGATCATTCACGGCGTTACTTTTGTGGGGCTGAACGCGCTTATCATGCGGCGCTACATGCACGAATATGGCTACCAGCGGGGCGATTTTGCGCCCTTTGCCCTCAATGCCCATAGCAATGGGGCCAAGAATCCCAACGCCATGTTCCAGGAGCCGATTAGCCAAAAGACTTATGAAAAAGGTCGCATCGTAGCCGATCCTATCAGCCTGTTCGACGCCTCGCCCATTGGCGACGGCGCAGCGGCGCTGCTGCTGGTGCCCGCGGAAAAAGCGCCTCAGGCCGTGCGCGTCGTGGGTTCCGCTTCGGCCACAGACACGCTTGCCGTACACGACCGGCATGATTTGCTCTGGCTGACGGCGGCGGAACAATCCGTTCATCGAGCCTATGCCCAGGCGGGTGTTGGCCCGGCGGATGTTGATCTGTTTGAGCTGCACGACGCTTTTAGCGTGATGGCCGCACTGTCGCTGGAGGCCACTGGCTTTGCCGAACGAGGGCAGGGGGTAAGGCTGGCGCAGGAGGGAGAAATTTTTCCAGACGGCCGTATCCCCATTTGCACGATGGGCGGGCTGAAGGCGCGGGGCCATCCAGTGGGCGCAACGGGCCTCTACCAGCTGGCAGAAGCCACGCTTCAGCTGCGCGGCGAGGCGGGCGATGCCCAAATTGCCGATGCCCGCACAGCCATGGCGCAAAACATTGGCGGCAGCGGCGCCACCATTGTCACCCATAGTTTGCAACGGCCGTAACCCTCATCCCCTATTTGCCCGCAGGCTCGACGCCTCTAACACGGCCGTCCTACCCTGCGGGCAGTTTCCCTTCTCACAAATCTTCTGACAATCCTCACTATCAATTAGGAAATATTTCCTAATTGCTTACTTTTTGCTCCTTTTTAACACTATCTTTAACCGGAATAGTTACAATAGTACGGATCAAATATTGGGCTGTGCATTTAGACACCATAATGCTAAAAACCGCACAGTTACACCCGCTGATCTGCGAGAAGAAAAGGATTGTTGTGTTACACCTAAACCGCAAACACCACGCACAAGTCTCACCCAGGCTTCGCTCCGTATTGCAGCAAATTGTTGATGATGTAGTCAATCGACTCGGCTGCCTTGGGGCGCTGGCTACCACTCTGGAAAACGATATGGGTCTTTATGTGCGGGCTTCGGCCTTTAACGTGCCGAACGGCCGTTTGCAGCAGGTGTTTGCCCAAAGCCACGTAAATTTAGAACCCGGCCAGGCGTTGATGTACCTCAACGATGCCCGCCATCGCTATAACTTAGGCGTTAGTGCTGTAAACAGCGTGACGGCGGCCAGCTTTGAGCAGGTGGGCCAGCATCACCTCATCTCTGAACGCCTCTACGATTTGCTGCGGCCCTTAACCGACCGGGCAACGGCCGATGAGATGCAGCGGGAGCTAAATATCTCCCAGGTAGTCGCCATTCCGCTTGTGGTGCAAAAAGAAGTCGTTGGGGCAATCCTGGCGATGACGCACGACTGTTTTACGGACCGGGACGTGGACTTTTTGGAAGCCTTAGGCAACGTCGCAGGGGCGGCCATTCAAAACAATTATCGCCTCTCGGCCATGGAGTCGCTGGAACGGGTCATCTTTGGCTTGCAGGCACGAATGACAGATGAAACGCGCGTCCTGCAATCAATTGTTGATGCTGTGGTGCAAGAGCTGGGCTACGAAGGCGCCATGCTGGCTACGCTGGAAAATGGCAATGCGCTGCCGGTGCGGGCCTACGCTTTGGACGATACGCCGCAAATTTTGACCCATTTAGAAAGCAAGGCGGGAATGTCATTGGTGGGGCCAAAGTCGGTCGTTTACCTGGACAAGCCGCGCTACCAGGCCAACCTCAGCGTCCGCGCCGTAAAAGGGCTGGACGGCCGTCCCCAGAAGTTTCTTACCTCTGATCATCTGTATGATTTGTTACGGCCGTTTATCACCCGGTCATTGGCCGATTTTGCCCAACGCATGCTGGGCATCCGTCAGGTCATTGCCGTGCCCTTTTTTGTGGAAGACGAAGTTGTGGGCAACCTGTTTGTGGCTTCACGGCGCGATCATTTTTCATCGTGGGAAACGTCTCTGCTTACTACCTTTGGGCAGCAGGCGGCCGCGGGCATTCGCAACGCCCGGCTCTACCGTGAAGCCGAAGAGCAGCGGCGCATTGCGGAGCTGTTTAGCCGCATGGCCTTCAGCGCCACTGCCTCTGTGCACGGCCTCAGCAACCATCTCAACGTGATTGGCAACTACCTGCAAATGATTCAAAATCTGGACAGATTTTCAGATACCCAACAGAAAGAGCTGCTGGCCTCTATGCCCCAGATGGTGGAGCGGACTAAACAGTCACTGCGTTTGCTGGACACGCTGCATGAACCCTGGCACCACACAACCGACCAGGCCGTGGAGGTGAATAACTGCCTGCAGCGGGCGCTGCGGGAGATTTTCCCGGGCTGGCGCTGGTTGGAAACGGCCGTTAACGAAACCAAAATCACCTTGCCCAACGAACAGACCCTCACCATCAGCCTAAACCTGGCAGACGACTTGCCGCCTGTTCAAACTGCCCCAGACATGCTCACTGAAGCCTTTCGTGTAATCCTAAAAAACGGCTACGAAGCGATTCTGGACCATAACGAATCAGGCACCCTCCAACTGACCAGTCGTCTGAAGGCCCCAGATAAGGTGCAGCTTCTTTTTCAGGACAGCGGTGTGGGCATTCAGGCAGAAGATTTACCCCGGATTTTTGAGATGGGCTGGAGCAGCAAGAAAAACGGCAACGGCATGGGCTTTGGCCTCTTCTGGACGCGAGATTTTATTCAGGGCCTGGGCGGCACAATTCAGGCAGAAAGCAAGCCCGGGCACGGCACCACCTTCGAGATTTCCCTACCCATTTCCCCCTCTATCCGGTAAGCATAGTCTAAAAACCTCACTCTAAAACCTCTAAATAGCTACGATTTTATTGCCAGATATTTGTAGTTTGCTATAGTTTTTTGCGTGGATGACCAGAGAAATATGACAATGAACAAGCCAGCGAAGCCTGAGCCTAATCAACTAACTTTTAATATCTGGCGCTTGCTGCGCCTGAGCAGCTTTCAGGTTGGCTCAGCGATGGGGGATATCATCGTCACCAGCATCTGGAACCGGGCCATGATTTCCCATTTCGGCATTGCGGCCACTCCGGTGAGCCTGTTGATTGCGCTGCGCTATCTGCTGTCGCCGCTGAGTTTGTGGGCTGGATACCGCTCTGACACACGGCCGTTTCTGGGCATGAGGCGTACGTCATACATTTGGCTGGGGCGGGGATTAATGGTCCTCTCCCTGCCGCTCCTGGGCTGGAGCCTGATGCGGTTTGCTGAGGCAAATGCGGCCGGTGGGGCCGCAGGGGTTGGTGATCCTTTAGGCTGGGCCTTGGCCGTTGCTTCTTCACTAATGTATGGCGTGGGCACGCTCATATCCGGCAGCCCCTACCTGGCACTGGTGCGCGACTCTGCCCCAAAGGAAAGGCAGGGATTGGCTATCAGCACGGCCGAAACCGTGCTCATTATCTTTTTTGCCATCGTGGGCATTGGCTTCAGCTTTTGGATGGAGGCGTTTGATCCGGCCGTTTTCTGGCAGATGATTGTGGCTACCATGATCATCGGTGGCTTTTTCTGGATATTTTCTATCTGGGGCGTGGAGCGCTCGATTCGGCGGCAGAAGGGCCTTACTTTGGAACAGGAATTCAGCGCGGTAAGCGCTTTGGCAGCGCAAAGTAGCCTGCTGGAGACTGTGCGGCGCATCTGGCAGGATAAGCGCACGCGTGGCTTTTTTATTTTCCTGTCGCTGGCCACCTTTTCGGCCTGGGCGCAGGACGCTATTTTAGAGCCGTTTGGCGCAGAGGTGTTCAATCTGCCGTTTGAGCGCACGACGCGGTTCAACAGCTACTGGCAGGCAGCCACGGTAATAACGCTGGTGGGTGGGGCCTACCTGTGGCGCAAACGGCCGCCTGAGCGGCAGCAGCGTATTGCCAGCGGTGGTTTGCTGACAATGGCCCTGGGAATGGTGCTGCTGGGTGGAACGGCCGTTACGCACCAGGTTCGTTTTATTGAGATTGCTCTGGTGCTTTTTGGTGCTGGTTTTGGCGTCTACACGTTTGGCGGCCTAAGCCTCATGGCCGTGATGTCTTCCGACAAAGAAGCGGGCGCTTACCTGGGTCTGTGGACCATTTCTGTGGTAGTGTTCAAAGGGCTGGGCACGTTTGCCGGTGGAGCCTTGCGCGATCTATTCTTGCTGAACCTGAGTCTTGGCAGCGGCTTGAGCTATGGCCTCATCTTCTTGCTGGAAGGAATAGGGTTGGGCGCGGCCGTGCTTGTCTTAGCAGGCGTCGATGTGCTGGGGTTTGCCCGCGAAATGGGCCGCCTGATCAGCCGCAGCGATGTACAAATTGCCAGCGCTGACTAAAAAGAGTATTATTTGTAGCAATTGCTACATTCACCGGCTGAAGCTCATGCTATTCTTGGTCACTATGCATGAAGGACGGCCGTATTTTTCAGCTAATTTTTCTATAAACGATAGCAGTTTGCTTTGATACCATTGAAAATGATGAACATTTCATACTCATTATCAACCAATACGAACTGCATGTGTATGTGCTGTTGCTTGTGTCCCAGTTGGGGCCGGATGCAGCACGTAAGGTAGAGAAAAAAAACGATTCGTTAAAACTCACCTGACAACGATGCGGCACTGCCCCAGATAGTTTTTGGAGCAGTCGCCGAAAAAGTGCCCTCAAAAGCCCAGGATACTGCTCCTGGGCTTTTTATTTTCCAGAAAACTGCCCCTTTTCCCGGAAGCGCTCAGGAAAAAAAGACGCCCTCCCGTAAACCGTAAAACATTTTCGCTTTTGTCCAATAGGAGGAAAAATGTCACAAACTTTAACCTGGAAGGAAAAACTGCATGCACAAGTAGCCGAAGATTGGGCTCACGAGATCGATATTTTTGAGGGCCAGATGGAGCTGCGCAAGCAAGGTAAGCTGGACGAAAAGGTGTTTGCCGAGACCCGCCTGCGCCGGGGTGTGTACGGGCAGCGGTACGACAACGGCCAGCGCCACGACGGCCTGCAAACGCAAACCTTGCCCTTACCATCTAGCGACATCGTGAAGGGCCCTGATACGCTGTGGGATGCCCCGGGAATGATGCGCATCAAGATTCCATTTGGCGGGCTGACGACTGAGCAGTTAGACGTGATGGCCCAGCTGGCTGAGGAGTATGCCGACGATATCCTGCACATCACCACGCGCCAGGACATTCAGCTCCATTTTGTTCACATCGACGACACGCCAGATCTCATGCGGCGGCTGGCTGCGGTGGGCATCACCACGCGTGAGGCCTGCGGCAACTCCGTGCGCAATGTCACAGCCTGCCCGCTGGCTGGCGTATGCCACACCGAATCGTTCGACGTAACCCCCTATTCCAAGGCTCTGGCCTTCTTTTTGCTGGGGCACGACGACGTTCAGGACTTTGGCCGCAAGGTGAAGGTGGCATTTTCCGGGTGTGAGCACGAAGCCTGCGCCCTGGTAAAAATGCACGATCTGGGCTTTTTGGCCCGGGTAAAAGAGCAAGATGGGGAGCTAAAGCGCGGCTTCGATATTTTTGTGGGTGGTGGCCTGGGCACCGTGCCTCATCAGGCCAGGCTGCTGGCAGAATTTGTCTCGGAAGAAGAGATTTTCCCCATTTCTCAGGCGGTGTCCCGCGTCTTTGCTCGGCTGGGTGAGAAGCGCAACCGTAACCGGGCGCGGCTCAAGTTTCTCGTGGCCCAGGTGGGCATTGAGGAGTTCCGGCGGCTGGTAGCGGAGGAACGCGAAACGCTGCCCTACGACCCACGCTGGACGGCGTACCTGGAGGACCTGCCCAACTATGGCGAAACGCCAGCCCGGCCGCCTATTCGCCTGGAGGATTTTAGCGCATCTGATGCGTACAAGGCATGGCAGCGCACCAATGTGTATTGGCAGCGCCAGCCGGGCTATGCCACGGTGACGGTGAACCTGCCGCTGGGGGATTTGTCTAGCGAGCAGGCGTATAGATTGGCCGATATTGCCCGTGAATACGTGGGCGATAATTTGCGCACGACCGTGGAGCAAAACATTGTGCTGCGCTGGGTGGCAGAGGCTGATTTGCCCGCGCTGCACCATGCCTTAACGGCCGTTGGCCTGGGCGCGCCCGGTGCGGGAACCATCGTGGACATCACTAGCTGCCCCGGTACCGACACCTGCAAGCTGGGCATTGCCTCGTCGCGCGGGCTGGCGGGCGAGCTGCGCACTCGGCTGGCAGCGCAAAACGCCACGCTGCCGCAGGCGGTGAAAGACCTGCGCATCAAAATTAGCGGCTGCTTCAACTCTTGCGGCCAGCACCATGTGGCCGATATCGGCTTCTTTGGCAACAGCCGCCGCCGCAACAACCGCACCGTGCCCCACTTCCAGGTGGTGCTGGGCGGTAAGTGGCAGGAGAACGGCGGTGCGTACGGTTTGGCCGTTGGGGCCGTGCCGTCCAAAAAAGTGCCAGAAGTGCTGGATGCCATCACCAATCGCTACGTGGTTGAGCGAGAGCGAGACGAGAAGTTTCAGGAATGGATCGGCCGTTTGGGCAAAAAAGAAGTGCGCAACATGCTCGATCCTTTCACCGACGTGCCGCTGTATGAAAAGGACAAAACCTTTTACTCCGATTGGGGCGACCCGCGCGAGTTTGGCATTGGCGATATGGGCGTGGGCGAGTGTGCCGGTGAGGTCATCTCACTTTTTGCCTTTGAGATTGCCAAAGCGGAAGGCGTGCTTTTTGATGCCCTGCTGGCTATGGACGATGCCGACTATGCCCTGGCCGATGACCAGGCCTACCGGGCCATGATCCTGGCTGCACGGGCGCTGGTAAGAAACCAGTTTTTGGATGTGGGCGATGATCCAGAAACGATTGTCAATGAATTTCGGCAGCGGTTTTACGATACAGAACTGTTTTTCGACCGTTATGCCAGGGGCAAGTTTGCTCGCTATCTATTTGCTCGCCACGAAAATCCCAACCCAAAACTGGAAGCAGATGCGGTGCGGCAGCTGGTAGAAGAGGCGAATCTATTCATTGAGGCGTGCCACGCTTGCGATGCTCGTTTGGCCGGGGCTTTAGCTGGCGGCGTGGCCCTTTAGGCGATACAGGAGAAATGAAGATGTTACCAGAAAGAATTAGCGTGAAGTTCTTTGTCGATGATGGAAATGCCGTTGACCAAACGGCCTTGATTCCTCTGTTTCACCGCTGGATTCGAGAGCATCGGGTGCCGGGGCTGCCCATTGACGTGGCCGACTACAAGCACGTGCCGGACGGGCCGGGCCTCATGCTGGTTGGGCACGAAGGGGATTATGCCTGGGACGGCCGTTACAATCGCTTCGGCCTTCTTTACAAGCACAAACGAGAATGGCCCACCGATTCGCTCCAGGAGCGTCTGCGCCTTGTGCTGGAGCGCGGCAGCCAGGCGATAGCGCTATTGCAAGAAGCGCCAGAGCTAGAGGGCATCGCTTTTCAGGCCGATGAGCTGGAAATCTCCTTCCCGGACCGGCTGAACGTGCCCAATACGGCCGAGACGCTGGCTGCACTGCGCCAGGCGGTAACGGCCGTTTTGCAGGCCTACTTTCCAGACAGCGACGTTGTGCTCACGCATGTGCATACCGAGCCGAGACGGCCGTTTACGCTCAACGTGAGCCTGCTGCCTGTTCACCAGCTGGTAGGGGCGTAGTCATGAACGCTACTGGCATAGTGTACCTGGTGGGCGCTGGCCCCGGCGACCCCGATCTGATTACCGTGAAGGGAGCCAAATGCTTGCAAATGGCTCAGGTGGTTGTCTACGACCGGCTGGCGAACCCGGCCCTGCTGGATTTGGTGCAGCCGTGGGCAGAGAAGATTTTTGCAGGCAAAGAGCCGCAGCGGCACCGGCTGGACCAGGAAGAAATTAACGGTCTGCTGATTGCCGAGGCGCAAGCAGGCAAGGTGGTGGTTCGCCTGAAGGGTGGCGATCCGTTTGTGATTGGCCGGGGCGGTGAGGAATGCCTCGCCCTGGCCGAGGCTAACGTGCCGTTTGAGGTGGTACCGGGCATCAGCAGCGCGCTGGCCGTGCCCGCGGCCGTTGGCATCCCGGTGACGCACCGCCACGTGGCCCAAACCTTCACGGTGGTCACCGGCCACACGGCCGACGATCCGTTTGGCACCGCCTGGGCCGATCTGCCCCGCAGCGGCACGCTGGTCATTCTGATGGGCGTGAAGCATTTGCCCCAGATTGTGGAAAGACTGCTGGCAAACGGCCGTTGCCCCACAACACCGGCGGCCACCATTCGCGCCGGTACGCTGCCGGACCAGGAGTACGTGCTCGGTTCGCTGGCCGATATTGCTGAAAAAGCGCAGCACCTGCCGCCGCCAGCCATCACCATCGTGGGCGAGGTGGTGGCCGTGCATGAACAGTTGGTTGCCTCAGGTGCCCAATTCTTGGGCCTTAGCGAAGTCGCGCAGGTGATTTAATTACCCAATTACCCAGTTACTCAATTACATTCCAGTAATTCGGTAACTGGGTAACTTTCCGAAATCTAAGGATGTACATAGAGCAATGAATCATTTTACTTTAGTCGAAGACAAACCGCGCCCTACCTGGTTTCCCGCCAACCTGGCGCCCATTAATCGCCGCTTTGAAAAGCTACAGGCTGCCGATGTGCTGCGCTGGGGCCTGACCACGTTTGCCGATGATATTGTCCTGGCCACGGGCTTTGGGCCTTCGGGCATTGTGCTCATGCACATGGTTTCGCAGATTCGGCCTAAAACGGCCGTCTTCTATCTGCAAACTAACCTCTTTTTTG
>JBHIWP010000195.1:0-10888 GCA_041987425.1 Promineifilaceae bacterium (SeqCode)
CGCATTGTTGGGGTCCACCTCGATAGCTTTGGTGTAGTCGGCCAGGGCCCGCTCGTATTTCTTTTGGTTAGCGTAGGTGCTGCCGCGATTGAAGTAGGCCATCGCATAGCTGGGGTCCAGCTCGATAGCTTTGGTGTAGTCGGCCAGGGCTTGCTTGTATTTCTTTTGGTTAGCGTAGGTGCTGCCGCGATTGTTGTAGGCCGTCGCATTGTTGGGGTCCAGCTCGATTGATTGAGTAAAATATTCTTTAGCAGCTCGCCATTCTTCTTTCGTATTTGCTGAAACCGCTATTGCTGCGCCTAATCCATTGTGATACTCAGGTTTTACTGGATCTAGCTCAAGTGCGTGTTCGTAGGCAAGTTTTGCTTCTGGCGATGGCACTGCAACGCCACCTTTGAAACCTAACTCGCTGCCAATGGCGCCGAAAACACTTGCAACATGCTCTTTTAAGCTTTTGTCGTCCGTGATAAAGACTTTAGCTCTGGAACTTAATTCTAGAGCTTGATGAGGGTTTCCTGCCCTAGCCGCATTTTTGGCTAACCTGATGTAGATAATACATTCGTGGGCCTTATCAAGATCTAAAGTTGCTTTTTCTTGCTCCAGTTGACGCAAGGCGTCACGCTCAATTAGGTCATGCCCGTTAATGGCTTGAGAAATTATGTCGAACTGTCGCTTCGTTTTTATATGCCACCAATCGTTGGCGAACCGAAATTCTTCGGCTAGCTTAACCAGGTTTTTGGCAAAGCTCCAATCAAATTCTAAAGCTTCTATGGCACGCGCAGCCAGAAACTGTATCGCTAAGGTTTCGTCATACCAACATAGGCCATTTAGGTAATCTAAGGTCAAAGTATGCCAGCGTTTTTCAGTATATCGTTCTTCCAGCGTCGGCAGCAATTCATCTTCCGCCAGCCATTCCAGACGGTAATGTTCTACCAATAATTTACCAATCGCTCGGGCGGTGTCTTGATCTTCTTCTCGCAAACTGTCTCGCAGAAATTGCCTGACCACATCATGCATCATGCCATCAATCTGAATAAATCCGTAGCGGCGTTCCAGTTCAAGGAGTAATGTCCGTGGACCTTCATCAGATTCCAGGTTCCAGATTGTATGAAGCGCTTTGTTGTCTCGCCTTCTTAACATCGCCAGCGTTCGCAGACGCTCTTCGTCCACAGGTTTTTCCATACAGTAACGCAGAAAGCGCCGCGTTACCTCAGTCACCATTTCCTGGGGTCGAAGGTCATCTGCATCTATGGGCGGAAATTCTTTGCGTACTTTCTCCTGCCCTAGCTTTTGTATGGCTGCTGCGATTAATTGAACGGCAAAGGGCACGCCACGGGCAAGTGTTTGGACAAAATTCACAAGCTCAGATGTGACCTCAATTTGGCCTTCACCGAAATATTCTTTCAAATATTCTTCGACTTCTGGATCGGCAAATAGAGATAAATCCCAATTAATAGGGGGCGGATTCGTAATTCTATCGGCATACCCTTTTATTCGCTTTCGATTCCCAGCTTCGTCCTCAAATTCTCGTTCACGATATTGGTTAAAACGCCCAGAGACAATAAATGCCAGACCTCTTCCTTTTTCTAGAGCTGGGCAGACAATGGTGTCCCGTAAGAATTCCTCCAACCTTAATGAAAGGATTTCACAGGTATCGAACAGCATCACCAGGCCCTTGCTTCTTGTCAGGGCGATGATGGAATCTACCAAACGCTGGGCCAGTCTAAAGTCAGGTTCCCTAAATAACAGCACTTCATATTGATCGTTGAGGGCTTTTGCTTCAAGCATTTTGTCCATCAGCATGTCGTAGGCTTTGGCTAGTGCTTGCGGACCCGCATCCAAGACTAACGCAGCCCCAGCGGTTAGTGCTTTGGTTTCAGTCGTGGGCATTGCGGTAACAGAACCTTTTGTCACACTGATTAGTTGTTGCCATAGTTCAGGATGCTCGGCTCTATATCGTTCAACTCTAACCTTTATTTTCTCGGCACCGGCACGATCTTCAAAGTATGCTTTTATTGCTTTGTTGCCTGCTTTTTCTTGGATAGCGTGTGCAATAACGTTCATGACATCGAGAGGTTCTATAGGTCTATTGTCTACAGTATCCCAATCGATTTTGATTGTTTGCCAACCCTGACTCTCGGCATATTCCAGGCATTTCTTGGAGAGTTCTGTTTTACCGATACCGCCAATACCATGAGGAAGAAAGAGGCGTGATTTTACTTTGCGATGAGAACGCAACAAATGACGTTCCAGCAAATTAGCAGAGAGCTGCATTTCATGATGGAACTGGTTAAGTTCGGTTTGTCTGCCGACAAATATATGTTTTGATGTCATGCTGGCACTCGCTTCTGGTTATCTTTATAGATCACGCAATAATGAACTCTGAAAATCAAAAAGGTCATCCGTTTGCTAAGAAGTGCGAGTTCATCAGCGGCCACAGATGACCTTATACATCAAATAATAGATTGGTTGCTGTCAAGAGTCACTGGCAATCTGGCCGTCTGTACTTTGAACTCGCGTCAACATAATAGCAAATCAAAATATTCATGACAATAGGCTGGCACAGACACGGCCGTACGCCTATAAAACAGCCTATCCACAGGATAATGTTGCTATTAATCGGCCGTTTCAAGGCATATTTCGGTCGGTTTGGGCATAAAGTAAGCTATGTCAGCTTATTTCGTCTCTTTCCTGGCCCCACAGATTCGTTCATAGGCCTGTAACCGGCTTTAGCGGCCGTGGGCCACGGCCGTTTCCCCCAATCTAGCAGCTAAAGTGCGCCAAACGGCCGTTTTCAATCCTGCATTCACGCCCTCGCCGCCCAAACTGTCCGTTTTATGCCCGGCGCAGGCTGCCTCGCTGCCGCGAAGGGGCAGTTATCCCTCCAACGTCCTATTTTGCCCCGGCACATCCCCGCTTATACTCGCTCACATTTTGTCGACTGTTTAGACCATGCCAGATCTAAACAGCAGCCGTTCGGGATTTATAGGGAAGCCACACCGTTAGCTGATGACCAAACCGTTCTGGGGAAACGGCCGTTTCCTAACCAGACTCCGCTGCCCACAGACCAGCTTGTACAGCAGGTGCGGCCCCGCGCGGCTTTTCATACCTGGGGCATCCCCCAAAAGGAGCTATTATGATTCGTATACAGTTCAACAATGATTCCCCCTTTCGCCTGAACCTGCCGCTTAAGCAACAAAAGCAGGAACTGCTGGAACTGGTGCAGGATTTTGTGCAATATGAAGACAGCCTGCCCGCGGGCGAGCAAACGCCCTTCACGGCCGATCTGCAAACGACGCTGGACGCAGCACTAATCGCCCAAACTGAGGCCGTGGCCCAGGAAACCGGCCGCAAGGCCGCCTCTGAAGCGCTGAAGCGGCTGGACGGCAGGGCCAGAACCACCGTGCGCCAGATTCGCAGCCTGCTGGCAGGCCGCTTTGCCCACGCACCCGAGCAGGCACAAACGTGGGGCTTTTTTGTGCGGCAGACCGGGCGCGGCGCCGGTAACATTCTCACGCCGCGCGGGCGCGATGAAATTCTCGTTTGCCTCAATCAGTACATCGCCACCGAAGAAGCCCGCCCCAGCGAGGAACAGTTCACCCAGCCGCCGCTGGCCGAGGTCACTGCCCTGCGCGATGATTTGACGCAGCAGCGCCAGCTGCGCGACCACGCAGAACAGCGCCGCCTGAGCCACAACACGGACCTGGATGATTACTGTGAGCAGTTAGCCAGGCAAATTCGCCTGGGGCTGGCTTATTTGCTGCTGGTTCGGTTTGAAGGGAAGCCAGACCGCGACCTGGCCCTGTGGGGATTTGAACTGGTGGCCCGTTCGCCACAGCAAGCGCCGGATGAGGAACGGCCGTCCGACCCAGAACCGGAGGGGACGCCAGAAATGGCCAACGCCAATCATTATGAAAGCGTCGAGCTGGTTACGGGGTAAAACTGACTGCACTCCCGCATGGACTCCGCAAACCAAATTGACCTTTCCTTAAACACGTCATACTGAGCGAAGCGAAGAATCCCTACGGCATAACAACAGAGCATATTTGGCCCGCGAGCAGCGGCTCCGGCCAGCCAGGTTTTGAGGGTGAGGGATTCTTCATTTCGCTGCGCTCCATTCAGGCCTATGCTGAGCCTGCCGAAGTAATGACGATTCGCCCCTACAACGTCACAATCTCCGCCTCGTCACCCAGCGCCTTAAGCAAATCGGCCGTTTTTATCATCACGGCCGTTCCCCTCACGCCGCTCCCCAACGAAACCTCCTCCTGATCAAGCACTGACTGGTCGACCAGCACGCGCAGAGGCGTGGGCAGGCCGAAGGGGGCCACCGCGCCCATCTCGTAGCCGGTGATGCGGTGCAGTTCATCGGCGCTGGCCATCGTCAGGCGGCTCTGGCCCAGCGTGTGGCGCAGCTGCTTCCAGTCGATCTGCTGCGGCCCGGCCACCAGCACCATCAGGAACTCATCCTGCGCCAACCGAAAGAGCAGGCTGCGCACCACCTGCTCCGGCTGCTGGCTGCGCTCGGCAGCGGCCTGCTCCAGCGAGTGCACGGGGCCGTCATGGGTGAATAGCTGGTAGGGAATTTGTTTTTGGTCGAGTTCGCGGGTAACGGCCGTTTCTATCATTTTCTTGCTCATTCGCTTAGTGTAACCCAACGACCGCTTTCTTGCCGATTCGCGCAATATCTTCGACGTAATCGGCAAAAGTATGGGCAGAAAATGCCAGGCGTCTGGGTGGATTACAATGAAGCCTATTAAAGTTGAGCGAAGTCAGGTACACTACTCAAGAACTGAAAGCCCTTTAGAATAACTTCTACCCAAGGAGAAAAAGGATGAGCTATTCAGAAAACACGGTCGCCCTCCTACAAAAAGTTCCAATTTTCAATGGCATGACAGATCGGCAGTTGAAGCTCCTGTCCAGGAGCTTTAAGACCCGAGAGTACGCAGACGGCGAGGCGATCGTTCAGCAAGGCGAAGGCGGCCTGGGTATTTTCATTATTATTTCTGGCCGGGCAGAAGCCATAAGGCAGCTGCCCAATGGTGACGAGGTTTCTGTTAACTCGTTTGGCCCAAACGACTTTTTTGGGGAGCTGGCCCTGCTAAGTGAAGGAACGCGCACGGCCTCAGTCATCGCCAGGTCAGAGTTAGACTGTATGGTTCTGGCCCGATGGGACTTTATTCCATTATTGCGGGAAGATGCTGACATGGCCGTAGCCATTGCGCAGGAGCTGGCAACTCGCTTTCGCAACACCCTGGATACAATTCTGTGATGGTTTAATGTAAAGAGGTATCGCTATCTCTTTTCCACCACAAACGTGGGCACGGTTGAGCCGCCGCCAGCCGATACGTTGAGCAGCGGGTCCGTAGAGAGGCGCGTCAGGCAGCCATCGACGTAGTCGCCATGAAAGACGAAGGGCGCTGTGTCCAGCATGCGGTCGAATATTTGCAAACGGCCGTCTACAATGCTGGGGTACGGCTCCTCGGGAATCACCACCCGCTCCTGCACAATGTAGGGCTCCTCCAATGCCTTTTGCACCGCCTGCTCCCAGCCGCTGGCGTTGGTCTGCCAGCCCAGCACAATGCCGTGCCCGCCGTAGTCGTCGTTGGGCTTCAGCACAAGCTGGTCTTTGTATTTGTGGATAAAGGGAATGAGGTCCACAGGCAGCCCGCCATAGACGGTTTTGCGCTCTTCCACGGTGCGAGTCCAGGGGATGTGGCTGTGGATAATGGCCGTTTCATCCTTGTCAAACAAATTGGCGTTGCGCTCATCGCTCAGCACCGCCAGACTCATCTTCTTGTACAAAATCTTGCAGCGGAAGGGATTGACCATGCACACGTTGCCGTCGCGCACGGCGTGCACCACCGGCTGGTCCAGCCCGCCGCGCTCAATCAGCTCGGTAATGAGCACCCGCTTGTAGATGATGTCAATCTGGAAGCCTTCGTGATGTAGACGGCCGTTTTCATACGACACTTCACGCGGGTCCACAATCTTGGCCTCAAACCCCTGGGAGGCAAAGTATTGGGTGAACAGTTCGAATTCGCTGCGGGTGGGCACGTCGTGCCAGTCCAGAATGCCAATCTGCGGGCGACTGATGCCGCCCGCCTGCCGATAGGCATTTAGCAAGACGTGCAAAACGCTGTGCCGCGTGGGCAGCGGCCGTACCGCGTATTGGCGCAGATATTCGCCCATCACCGGCAGTCCATAAAACACTTCGTTGAGCACGTCATTGTAGGCCGAGGCCGCAGGCACTTCGGCATTGTACTCGGTGAACTTTAGCTCGTTGTTATCGGTAACGTAGAAGGCATCCAGGCGAGTGAGCGGGGTGTGGCCCTTGTATTGGGGATCGTGCTGAATGAGCTCTTCTTCCCAGTCCAGCAGGCCAAACTGGGCGCAAAAGTCGGCATCGGCCACCGCCAGCTCAGATATTTTCTCGAAGGCGCGCAGCAGGGGGCGGATCGATTTTCGCACAAAGATATATTGCTCTGGCGTGAGAAAACGAGGACGCAGCACGGTACACAACGGCCGTTTGCCAAAAAACAACCCCCGCTGCTCCATCTGATTATCCAACTGCGCCTGCGACTCCGCCGCCAGCTCATCGGTCAACAAATCATGGTAGGTTCGTATTGCTTCCTTCAGTGCCATTTTCTCACCCAATTAATTGTGAATAGTGAATTGTGAACGCTTAATTGTGAACTATTCATTCACAATTCACCATTCATTATTCACAATTCCTCTCTTTCTCTGTGCTCTCCGCGTTCTCCGCGGTAAAAAATCAGAACAGAGCGCTCCAGCGCAGATCCTTCACCGGCGGGCGCGGCTCCAGAGCCAGGCCAATGCACAGGTCGGCCATGCCTTCCACGCACCAGCGGTGAAACTCGTAGCCCAGTGAATTCACGTCCATATCCGGCGCCGGGTTCATAAAGTCGATGGCGTACGGCACGCCGTCGCGCACGGCAAATTCGCAGGTGTTCATGTCGTAGCCAAAGGCGCGGCACAGCTTCTGGCAGTCGGACACAATGCGGTCAAATAACTCCTGCGGCAAGCCTTCTGGATGGCTGTAGCGGCGCGTGTGGGGATCGTAGCGCATGACGAGCACGTTTTCCTGCCCCAGCACCATGCAGCGAATGTAATCTTCCCAGCGGATGAACTCTTGCAGCACCATCGTCAGCAGGCCAGACTGATCGTAGTTGCGGTACAGCTCTTCCATATTGTGGCAGACGTGCACTTCTTTCCAGCCGCCGCCGTGGGCGTCCTTCAAGATGCAGGGGAAGCCGCCAACGTATTCCACCAGGGCGTGCCAGGGCATGGGGAAGGCCAGGTTGCGCAGGCTTTTGCTGTGGTCGATGCCGGGAATGTAATCTTTGTTGGGCAAAACGGCCGTCTTCGGGCTGTCCAGCCCCAATTTGGTGATGAGCGACGCGCCAAAGAACTTATCATCGGCGGTCCACATAAGCGGATTGTTGATCACGTGCGTGCCTTGCAGCATGGCATTTTTTAAATAAGAGCGGTAATAAGGCACCTCGTGCGAAATGCGGTCTACAATGACGGCGTATTCACACGGCTCGTCCATCTTGGTGCCGCCAATGCTGACAAACTCGGCAATGACGTCCTGGTTACGGCCGTTCACTTCCTCAATAAACGCTGGCGGCCAGGACCACTCCATTCCTACCATCAAGCCAATCTTCTTCGTCATGCGTCCCTCTCCTTATGTGTTTGCAAGTATGCGAGTTTGCAAGTGTACAAGGGGCAGGCAAGAAGTTACTTGCAAACCTGCCACTTGCATACTTGCCACTCCCTCAGTCATGCCCCCCAATATACGTCAGCAGCATCCTCTCCCAATAGGGCCAATCATGCGCCCAGCCATTCCAGACGCGCAGCGCGTTGCCAACGCCCTTTTGCCACAGCAGCGTAGAGAGCTGTTCGCTGTTGCTCCGCAGCCCGTCATCGCGCCCCACCACCAGAATAATGTCCTGCCGCCGCAGCAGCTCCAGCCGCTGGTGGTCATGCTCGTTG
The DNA here is from genome assembly GCA_041987425.1 of Promineifilaceae bacterium (SeqCode). GTDB lineage: Bacteria > Chloroflexota > Anaerolineae > Promineifilales > Promineifilaceae > Leptofilum. The sequence continues at coordinate 8,014 of JBHIWP010000195.1, forward strand.
GGTATGTAGGCGCAGGGATTTTGCGAATAGATGTGGCCGCCCCCATGCCCATCGCTCCAGCGCGAAATATCGTAGATGCCGCTCATGCCAATGGTGCGGCTAACCAGATCCGGCCGTCGCAGCGCAAGATTCACCGCATGGTACGCGCCAAAGCTGGCACCCACGGTTATCAGAAACGGATTCTGGTTTCTTTGCCAGGAGAGCGGCAGCACTTCATTTACTAAATAACTTTCATACTGCACCTGCCGCCAGGCCCGCGCCCCAGGGTGCTTCCAGTAAGCATACCAGCTTTCCGCGTCCACACTGTCCACACAGTAAAGCTGAAGCCACCCCTGATTGATGTGATGCCTTAACACCTGCATCATGCCCCGGTCTTCCCATTCATAAAAGCGTCCCTTTGACGTGGGAAACACCAGCACTCTGGCGCCACCGTGGCCAAAAACCAACAGCTCCATATCACGCTCTAGCGATGGACTGTACCAACGATGATATTCTCGATTCATTCGATTTTCTCTTCCTAAAAACTGTCTTTAGGCCCTAAGGTTTTGTTTTTAGCACGTTTAACCTGTCTCAAGACAAATCCTTCGGGTCATTACGTGTTGGGGATATTGTCAAATTTGCTTGGTCGAGTTATTGTATCAATATTTCAGCAATCACCCTAAAATTCAGTTGTTTTTCTATTCTGGCAAAACGGTTTAGGCAGGAGTGGGTTAATACGTTAACTATATGACGCGTGTTGAAAACTAGAAAGGCTATGGCTGGTTTACGTTTAGGAGACAATCATGGCAAAGTATAGAGACACCCTACCTCAGCTTAGTGATGATTTTTTCATGACCGACGGCGGAATCGAGACCACGCTCATTTTTCTGGATGGACAGGATCTTCCCTATTTTGCCGCTTTTCATCTGTTCCAATCTATAGACGGTGAGAATGCTTTGCGAAACTACTTCAGGACATACGGCGCGCTTGCTAATAAGTTCAATGTGGGGCTGGTTCTAGAGACAGCCACGTGGCGAGCAAATCCCGACTGGGGGCAGAAGCTCGGCTACAGTGCAGAGGCGCTGGCAGAAGCAAACAGAAAATCTGTGCGCCTGCTTGAAGAGGTCCGAAGCAAATACGAAAACGACCAGACGCCCATTATCATCAGCGGATGTATCGGCCCTCGCGGGGATGGATACATCCCAGACAGTGCCATGTCGGCGCAAGATGCTGAAGCGTACCATCGCACCCAAATTGAAACCTTCGCCGCAACCTCAGCCGACCTTGTAACGGCAATCACCATGAACTACGCAGAAGAAGCGATTGGGATCGTCCAGGCCGCAAAGCACGCCAACGTCCCCGCCGTTATCTCATTCACCGTAGAAACGGATGGAAAGCTGCCGACAGGGCAAACATTGGGAGATGCCATCGAACAAGTGGATAATGCCACCGAGAAATATGCCGCCTACTTCATGCTCAACTGTGCTCATCCCAGCCACTTTGACACCGTGGTAAGCGGCGACGAACCGTGGACGGCACGAATCCGGGGCTTACGCGCCAACGCGTCGAAGATGAGCCACGCCGAGCTGAATGAAGCCCCCGAACTTGACGCAGGCGCTCCGTCTGTGCTGGGGCAGGAATATGCTGCTTTGAGGAAGGAGCAGCTAAAGCATCTTAACGTTATGGGCGGGTGCTGCGGCACGGATGATCGTCATATTGAACGAATCGCGGCAGCCTGCGTGCCGCTTTTCCGGCCTGTGGCCTAAACAGACCGCTGGGCCGGTCACTTGAGTAATAGCCAAATGAGTAGCTATGCTATTTCTAAAGTCTTTTTGCTCTCCACAAAAAACGTAGTAAGCTGGAAGAACTAAAAAAGAGGAGATTCATTCATGAGCAAAGCAAATGTTGCCGTTGTTGTTGATAGTACGTCTTACATTCCCCCAAAGCTGGTTGAAAAATACAATATCCACGTCATTCCCCAAATTCTCAATTGGGAAGGCAGCAGCCTGCGTGATGATGTAGATATCAAGCCCGATGATTTTTATGATCGCCTGTCTAACGCCAAAGAAATGCCCACGACCTCTCAACCATCGGCTGGCGAGTTTCATGAATTTTTCTCTAAAGTGGCGGAAACGGCCGATTCCATCGTCGCCGTTCTCATTTCCAAATCGCTCAGCGGTACGCAAGCGTCGGCCCAGGCCGCGGCCGACATGATGGACGGGTATCCCATTGAGATTGTGGATTCAGAGTCGGCAGCGATGGGGCTGGGCTACATGGCGCTGGCCGCTGCCCGCGCCGCAGAAAACGGGGCAGATTATAAAGAAGCTGCCGAGGCTGCCCGCGCTTTGGTGAAGAAGGTGCGGGTGTTGTTTGTGGTAGACACGCTGGAATTTTTACACCGGGGCGGCCGTATCGGCGGAGCGCAGCGGCTCATTGGCTCTATGCTGTCTATCAAGCCCATTTTGCACCTGGTAGACGGAAAGATCGAACCCCTGGCGTCTGTACGCACCAAAAAGAAGGCGCTGGCCCACCTGATGGATGTGGCAAAAACAGAAATGGCAGGCAAGTCGGGGATTAAAGCGGCCGTTATTCACGCAGCGGCCAAAGAAGACGCCGAAAAAGTTTACGCCGAACTCAATGAGCTCTTACAGCCCGAGGAAACGCACATCGTCGAGTTAAGCCCGGTGGTGGGCGCCCACGTCGGCCCCAAAGCCCTGGGCGTCGTCTTCTTTGCTGATTAAAACAACAAGCCTCCGGCAGCCTCCTGCTAGCGCAATCGTTGCGCAATCGTTAGAGGAGGCCTTCTTCTTAAACACAAAGTGGCAGGCACGCACCTGCCACTTTTTACTTTTCACTTCTCACTTCACACGGCTTACTGATCCGCCAACGTCGCGGC
>JBHIWP010000196.1:0-10824 GCA_041987425.1 Promineifilaceae bacterium (SeqCode)
AGATACACCATCCGCGAATAGTTCATCGGAAATATTGACTAGGGTTCCGACTCCTGTTACAACGACATCAACAGCTAAAATGCAAGAGTCATCAGCGTTTACTGCGGGAAAAAAGCTCGAGCCAAAGTAGGAAAAAGAAATGGTACTGCTTCCGGAAACGGCCGTGACGTCAGGAGCAATTTCGGTTCCACAAGTTGTCGTCGCATTTGTGGGGTCGGCAATTTCCATCCCACAAGTTGTCGTCGCATTTGTGGGGTCGGCAATTTCCATCCCTGTTGGCAAATTATCGGAAAAAGTCAAACTGCCGATTGAAGAATTATTGGCAGTGTTATCAATCGTAAAAGTAAGCGTGCTTCTTCCTCCCAGGCTTACTGTATTCGGCGAAAAACTCTTGCTGAAACCTGGAAGGCTCGTATCAACCGTCAAGTCAGCAGTGGCTGTACCGCTATTGCCTGCACTGGAAGTTAAATCGCCAGAGGTGTTTGTATGCGTTCCAGGCGTTCTGCTTGTAACGTCGACAGAAATGGTACAGGAGGCATTCCCGCCAACATTGCCACCAGTCAAAGAAATTGTGGCGCTGCCATCGGGTGCTGTTACGGTCCCATCACAGCCATTAATTACGTTGGCTGGGGTGGCAATGGTAACGGCCGTTGGCAGGTTATCTGTAAAGGCCATATTTGTTACCGGGCCAGACAGATTGTTGGTAATCTCAAAACGCAAAGTCGTAACACTTCCAGGGCCAATAGTGTCAGGCACAAAGACCTTAGTGAATTCCGGTAAACTACCGCCCAAAATCGTTCCGTCTCCACTAGCTTGGGCGCTCCACGCAGCACTGGCAAGCGATAAGCCTAACATGAGAAAAGTTACCGTTAGGAACAAAAGCGATTGCAATTTATTATCTGCAAGACGATTTAAAGATTTAAACATAATTGAATTCCTCATGTTTATTTGAGCTCTGAACGGAATAGGCGCTAAAGATGGCGTGTTTCAATTGAAGGTCAGGCGCGATCCGGTGGGAGTATGTCATTTGCTCAGGTAGTAGAAGCGCTAAAGGACCACACTTCTTCAGTAGTTGACTTTTGAAAAACGGATGAAAATGAAAGGCGTTATAAATCAAAGGTTAGTGTGTTTAATCTATAACGCCTTTCGTGTAAGGAAGTGGACTACTTGTTCTCTTCCATTTGCTCCAGCACAATTGCTTCGAGTGCTGCTAAACGGGCTTCCAGGTCAGCATTTTGCGCTTCTAACTCTTTAATGCGTGCCTCTTGCTCGCCCAATTCTATCTGCATTGCATTTATTTCTGCATCTTTTGCCTTAACGATTTCGTTCAGCTCTTGAACGGCCGCAACGGCAACACCTGCTAAATCTCGGGGTGCGATGTGCTCATTGTCAGCCCCAACATTGAAAATAGCCGCAAAATCTTCGGCCGTTGGGCCAACATGCCTCACGGACTCGTCATCTTTAATGTAGTTATAGAAGTAGATAGGAAGTTCCATAACCGCATTAAGAATTGAACCATCGGTCTCAACAAAATTTTCTTTCAAATCACGGCTAGACGCATCTGTCAACGTACCACTTATCGTTAAATCCCCGGTAGGTGTTAATGTAAAGACAGTAGTGTTGCCAGGACCAATTTCTACTTGTCCATTTGCATCAATTTCAAATTCAAGGCCACCTGTTCCCAGACGAGTTATTACAAAACTGTCGCCCCCAAATGAGTTCATTCCCGCTTTCCATTCATCACCGCTATCGCTGTTTGTGTACCTGATAGTAGGGGCGCCGTTGTTCACCAAATTGATGAGGGTACGGTCTGCTGTAGTTTCATTAGTCTCTTCAATGCGAAGGTTAGCTGTACCATCGGTACGCGCTACGTGAAGAGACGCATCTGGTGAAGTGCCAGCGCCTATGCCTACGTTGTTATCTCCATCAATGACCAGGCTTTGGGAAGCAGCACCAGGTAAAATTCTAAAGGGCAAGGTCGAGCCATTGGTTAAATCGCGAACGAAAAAGCCAGCTTCGTTCCCGGCGACATCCCAGGTTTGGGCAGAAAAGCCACTGGAACCATCTTGCTGTAAACGCAATGTAGGGGTGTCACCATCCTGAACATGGACCTCGACAACTGGCGTTGAGGTGCCCAGCCCGATGCGTCCGCCATCATCGACGTAAAGTGAGTGGCTAGGAGCGCCTGCTTCAATGGTAAATGGTATACGGCTGCCATCAATATCTTCGATAGAGAATTTGTTGGCACCACCATTTGAACTATCGTTAAATGTAATTTGCCAATCACGGCTAGGAAAGCTTGCCGAGCTGCTTGTATCCACAGCTCTAATTCTGATGTTGTTTTCTTTTAAGCGTATCGTGTCAAATCCAAAGCTTTCGCCATTGGCGCAATCGAATCCTACGCACAAGCTTCCATCTATAATGAAATCATCAAGGACTACCTGGTCATTCGGCGAAACAAAACCGTCAGATGAGGTAGCATCAAAATTTGCTGGGCCCTCTTCTTCCATGGCCGCAGTAAGAAATCTACCGCTTTGAACTGTCAGGTAACCTGAAAGCGTTAACTGTGAGGCATCTGGAATAACTCCATCTGAAGTAAGCTCGGCGACAAGTGCCCGCCGACTTAAATCATCTGGCGCAGCAGCTAGCTCGGCTTTTGTTTCTGCATCTATAAGGGGGGTTAGCTGAATCTCATAGGTATATGAGCCAGAGGCTAACAAGGAGCCGTCTTCAGTTACTGTTCGAAAGTGAGGAACTATGCCAGCTGGAAATGTTCTTTGGAAGGTATACCCATCAGGTCCAGTTACTGTTAAGCTGGCGCTTTCATAGGCAATTTGCGGTCGCCACTCAATGCGGGTGTTCCCATTTACGGTATTGGGTTCAATTTGCTGCCCGGATACGGCCGTTGCCCCAAATAATGCAACCAGCACAAGGATTAAAACGATAAACAAAGTAGGTGTTCTTCTTTTCATAATGATGCCTCCAATTTGAGCAACTTGTTCAAAGACTCTTATAAGGTATATAGTTGTATAAATAAGTTTGTTTGCCTACTTCAGTAACTTTAGGGTAACACAACAGCTTTTAGTATAAAACAATTAATCACAGTACACATGACAATATTATCATCCATATTTCCTATAGATGTTCTAAAGAAAATTAAGCCAAAATAAATTATGAAAAAAAATATCCTCTCTAAACTTGTGTTCCTTGTCTTCTTTTTTATAGCTATCTTTTTCGTAATTCTGCTAGTACCAGCTGTTTCTCTAGCAGAAACTGAAGGTGCATCTTCGCTTTCTTTTTCGGATCAAACTGCTGGTGCAAATGTAACTTTCACCCATCAAACTCCCATTACATCTGGCGATGGCGCTTTGATGATTAGTGGAGGAGTCGCTGGCGACTTTAACAATGATGGTTGGCAGGATCTGTTTGTGATTGGGGGTGGAGATGGTATGGCAGACAAACTGTACATTAACCAGCAGGATGGCACCTTTATAGACATGGCCGCCCCTGCCGGGCTTGCAGCATTGCATATGGGAATGGGGGCGTCTGCCGGAGACTATAATAATGATGGTTGGCTCGATATTTATGTCACCAGTATGGGGGCGACTGGTAATATGGGCACTGGACAGCATCGCCTTTACCGAAATAATGGCGATCTTACTTTTACCGATGTGGCTACGGAAGCAGGGGTAAACGAGACAAGCCCTGTATACCCGGACGGAACAGGCTCTTCTTTTGGCGATTATGATCTCGATGGGGATCTTGATCTGTTTGTTGCTGGATGGCGCTATCCTGAGGATCCGCCAGGCAGCGGCACCCGGTTTGCAGCTTTGGGCAATCGTCTCTTTCGTAATAACGGGGACGGTACTTTTACGGATGTAACGGCAACGGCCGTTCCCGAAGTCCTATTAAGCGGCAGCGACATCTTACGAGGCTTCTCTCCCTGCTTTGCAGATATGAATGGCGATCGCTACCCTGAACTACTCATCGCGGCAGATTTTGGCAGCAGCCTTTACTTTAAAAACGATGGCGACGGTACCTTCACAGAATGGACCACTCAAAGCGACATGGCCCAGGAATGGAGCGGAATGGGTGCCGCTATTGGCGATGTAAATCAAGACGGCCACCTTGATTGGTACGTGACCGCGATTTTTGACGAGGATGATGGCGAAGGTCGTGGAGACGGTAATAAGCTGTATATAAACGCAGGCAGCAATGATCACACCTTTAGCGAAATCGCTCAATCTGCCAATGTTGATGACGGAGGCTGGGGCTGGGGTACCACAATAGTGGATCTCAACCATGACGGTGCGCCGGACATCGTGGAAACAAACGGTTGGGAATTTGGGTCAGGAGAGGAAAAATTCCTGTTTGAGAATGCAAAGGTCTGGATCAATGATGGCACGGGCATGAACTATACGGAGCAGGCCATTAGCCTGGGGCTTGACCATAATCTGCACGGTATCGGCATGATCAACCTGGACTACGATAATGATGGAGACCAGGATATTGCCATCACGGCATACAACGATGAATTTCGCCTTTATCAGAACCAATTGAGCGGTGCAAACACAAATTGGTTGCGTATTTATTTGGACACGCAGGCAAACAGACTTTTGGCGCCAAACGGTATTGGTAGCCGCATTCAGGTTAAGGTGGGTGGAACAACATACCATCATTATATGAACAGCTGCTCTCACTATTTAAGCCAGAGCGAAATTTCTGCTCATTTTGGATTGAGCGGTGCAACAATGATTGATGAAATCATTATCAGTTGGCCTGACGGTTCCATCACTACCTTAACTAACATTCCAGTCAATCAAACCATGACAATTGAAGCGCCCCCAGCCAGCACAATCTACGTACCAATTATTTATTCTCAGTAGCCTCAAAGATGGGGATAACTGGATTAAACGAGTGGTGTAATGCCAGTTGGTAGGGGCTTTACCTATCATTCATAAGTTCATATAGTTGAATGGGATGAGGGAGCTTTTAGGGCTCGTGTACAAGTCCTAAATAGCTCTCTTCCCATCTTTTTTAAGCTGGCGCTGGAATAGCTCCAATTTGTTGCATGAGGCTCAGTAAGTCAGGGTAGGCACGGTGTTCAACCAACTTGCCGTTTTTGATGCGCTCAATGGCAATTAGCGGGACGGTCACCTGCTTGCCCGTTGCGGTGAGGCCATTGAATTCTCCCAGATGTGTGCCGTGCCAATAACCGCGCCGAACGACGGTATCTTCTTCAGCTACAAGCTCCTCAATTTCAGTCTTTAAATCGGGAAAGGCTGAGAAAAAGGCAGTCATGACTGCACCAAATCCCTCCAGATTGAGTGGCGGATTGCCGGGAAAGTGGAAAAGAATATCTGGCGCTGCAACTTCTGCCATTACAGCCAGATTCCCATTATTTAACTCATTGATTACGTGGCTCACGAGGGCCTTATTCTGTTGTATGGACATTAGTAAGTTCTCCTTTTTATTGGGTGAATTTGAACTTACTATAGTTGAGGATCCCAGCTAAAACATCGGGTGAACGCCCTATTCTTGGCTGATAATGAAGTCAATTTCTAAAGGAGGTTATTTTGCATAGCGAACAAGGTAGCCGCAGCCCGGGTTGAAACCCCAATCTTATTGTAAATATGTTGTACGTGGTGTCCGATTGTCTTTTCCGCAACGATTAGTTGGGCAGCCATCTGTTTGTTTGTGAGGCCACGCACCAGCAGACGAAGCACTTCGAGTTCACGCTCGCTCAAGGTTGTAGGTTTTCTCTGCCGCTTTCCTATTTCATGACTTTTATGCCCAGCAGCGCTCAAAACGTCATCAACAGTTTGCAAATCAAATTTGCCTGCTCTTGCTTCACGTCGCAATTCCTCGGCCGCCTTCTCAGGCAGCATGGCTGGTCGGTGTGGGCGAAGTTCTGTCATAGCTGCATAAGCATCGGCAGCGGCCAGCAGGCGTGGCAGACGCCCGAGAGAGCTGCCTGGTAGCTTACGATGATACCCCGAGCCATCCAGCCGCTCGTGGTGCTGGGCGGCTAAAGTGCCTAATGGAGCTAACGATTCAGCCCGGGTAAAAATTCGTTCTGTGTAATAGGGGTGCAGGCGCACTCGTTCCCACTCGCTGTCGGTTAATTTGCCTGGCTTGCCCCAGATTGAAGAGGATACACCGACGCGGCCAACATCATGGATGAGGGCAGCGCGACGAATGAGTGTAATGTCAGATTTTTGCAGGTGGCATTCAAGCGCGGCCGCTTCCGCTATTTGGGCGACATGGCTTGAATGGTTAAGCGTAAAAGGTGACTTCAAATCAGTAAAAGCCGCCACGGCTTGTACGGCCGTATCAATTTGTTCTGACGATAATAAAACGGGCGTTCCTGGTTCTGCAGCAAGAAGTGTGTCCCAGGCCGAGGCAGTGGCTAAGCCATCACACAGGTCGGACGCTTGTTTGCAAAACAGATCAACGATGGCGGGATCAAGTTGGCGCCCTGACCGCGAACGTATGATTTTTACAGCCGTATTCAATCCGTCTAGCTCAAAAAAGGTTGCTGCGTCCTGAGCTAGATGAATCACGCGCGCTGGCACAGAAAGGTCATCACCCCTAATATGCCTGGGCGTGCCTTTGCCGTCCCATCGTTCGTAAATTTGCCAAAGATCGCTTTTTGTTGTCTCGTCAAAGCCGAGTAATTCAGCCAGGTGTGCAGCCACCTCGCAGTGGGCCGTGTGGTTAGCCTCTGGCCCCATCGACATGAGGCGAATGAGCGCTTTAAAGCGCTGCGGCCACGGATGCCCTTTTCCTGCATTTTGCAGCGCAAACTTGAGCATGACACGGAGATCATCGTTGTCTAGTGTCATGCCCTCAGCGACGGTCAGCTCGTCGCCAAAAATTTGGGCATCAGAGTGGGAATTGGCCGTGCAGCCAATGTGCCGCAGCAGTGAGAGGTAATAAACTTCCCGACAATCAGCTTCGCTGAGAGCCATTACCTCAGCTAATCGCGTGCCCAGTAACGTGCAGCGAATCACCCACTCCATTGGTTGGCCCAGGCCAAGGTCAATGGCCAGGGAGAGAGAGGCCATCAGATCAGCTAGCCGTAGCGAGTGATTCTCTATTTTGGACATACGGTTGATTATAAAACAGATTCTGGCTTCCGGTTAAGAAAACGTTGTCATTTCCAATCATGCAGAATATAATAAGTTTTGTTATTGCAACATTTCGCAATAAGATTTGAGTAGAAAGTAAATGACACATTTTCACACCGACTACGTCCAAAAGATCCGCGACCGTGGCTACCGCATGACCCCCCAGCGGCAAATTGTTTTAGACACTGTATGCGCCCACGGAGGACATGCCACCGCCAGCGAAATCTATGATTCGGTGAATGCGCAGCAGCCTGCCATAAACCGGGCAACTGTATACCGTATACTGGATTTTCTGTGCGAGCTTCAGCTTGTGGCAAAAGCTGACATTGGCGGGCGAACGATTTTTGAAGTGGTAGGGGATTCGCCGCACCATCACCTGGTGTGTCGCCAGTGCGAGCAGATGACTTCGCTCGAAGATCATCACTTTGATGAGATAGCCAGGCACCTGCTGGAAGAGCACGGCTTTGAAGCAGATTTGTCTCATTTGGCTATTACGGGTCTTTGTGCTGAATGCAGAGAGACACAAGAAACGTAAGTAGTTTAGTAGAACCTTGTAATTGTTAAAATTGGGGTTGGCTGCTTGCGTAATCTGCTCCAGACCCGAATTGTCAGGCTACTCGATTGCCATTTTTTAGGAGAAAAACATGTCCTTACTTCTTCCAGGAGCGATACAATTGCTCCATGTCCCTGACGGCTTTTTAAATCTTCCCATTTCTGGACTGTGCTGGATCGTAACTCTGATTGTCCTTTATTTTGCAGTCAAGCAAGCGCAGCTGGACTTTGACGAGCGGCTGGTTCCACTGGCTGGCATTATGGCGGCCTTTATTTTTGCCGGGCAAATGCTTAACTTCCCAGTGGCGGGCGGCACGTCGGGGCATTTGGTAGGTGCCACGTTGGCCTTTATCGTTTTGGGGCCGTGGGTTGGCGCGTTGGCAATGACGGCCGTTATCAGCCTGCAAGCGCTTATTTTCCAGGATGGCGGGCTGGTAGTCATGGGGGCCAACATCTTGATCATGGGCATTGTGCCGGGATTTATGGGCTACGGTTTATTCCAGCTAGTCAAGAGCCGGACGCGAACGGTGCAGCTGGGGGTTACGGCCGTTGCCGCCTGGCTCTCCGTCATGATTGCCGCCCTGGTCACAGCCCTGCTGCTTGGCTTTAGCGGAACAACCTCCTTAGCCGTAGCCATTCCGGCCATGCTGGGAATTCACGCTCTCATCGGCATCGGTGAGGCGCTGATTACCGTGGCGGCGCTCAGCTTCATCATGCAAACGCGCCCGCAGCTGCTGAGTGATTCCGCGCCAGCGGGCAGCGGTAAGTGGATTGTAGCGGGGATGATTATGGCGCTGATGGTAGTGCTTTTTGCTCCGCTGGCTTCTGGCTCGCCCGACGGCCTGGAGTGGGTGGCTGAGCAGGCTGGTTTTATTGAAACGGCTGTAGATGCGCCATTCCAAATTTTGCCAGACTACACGATTCCCGCTCTGGGCGAGACTGGTTTGTCCACCGTAGTGGCTGGTATGGTAGGCGCACTAGTTGTGGCGGGCATCACGTTTGGCCTGGGCCGCATTTTGCGCCGCTAAAGCTAAGTGTAGATTAGTCCAATCTCACAGATTGGACTAATCTGGTAGAGAGGTATTCTCGTGCACGTCAATACGTTTGACCGCTACGAGGCGGGTAGCAGCGCTTTGCATCAGCTTGATCCGCGTGTCAAAGTTGTGTTAACCCTCCTGTTCATCGTCTCAAATGTGCTATTGCCGGACGGTTCCTGGCTGGCCTTTTGGGCCGCCTGGCTCATTTTGCTGGTAACTAACCGGGTGGCAGGCTTCGGCTTTGGCTACCTTTTTAAACGTTCATTTATTGCCTTGCCGTTTTCCCTGGCGGCCGTCACCGTTATTTTTACCCAACCGGGCGAGCCGCTGGCTATTTGGGCGTGGGGCAGCACTACTCTCACCATCAGCGATGCTGGACTGGTCCGCTTTGTGAGCATCGTTATTCGCAGCTGGCTTTCCGTGCAGGCGGCCATCTTGCTCACGGCCACAACCCAGTTTCCAGACATGATGCACGCCCTACGCCATCTAAAGGTGCCTGCGATACTGGTTTCAATCCTTGGTTTTATGTACCGCTACCTGTTTGTGCTGGTAGATGAGGCGTTGCGCCTGCTGCAGGCACGCGAGGCACGCAGTGCCCGGTTGTTGAATGATGGCAGGCACGGTGGCACGGTACTTTGGCGAGCCAGGGTTACGGGTAATATGGCCGGGCAGCTGTTTGTGCGCAGCCTGGAACGCAGCGACAAGGTTTATAATGCGATGCTGGCACGCGGCTATCGGGGCCAGCTGCTGACGATGAATCCCCACGTTATGATGACGCACGATTGGCTAGCTTTGCTATGGGGCGTTTTGGTAATCATAGGTTTGCAAGTGATTGGGCGTATTGTTTAGATCAATTTTTTAAAATTGACCAACCTTGGAGTTATCATGCCGATAGTTCACGAAGCTGAAGTTTTAAGCCAACGGCCGTTCCTCAACGGAGCTGAGAAGCCAACCCTGGAAGTAGCAAACTTGAGCTTCACTTACCCCGATGGCCATAAAGCGCTGTTTGATGTCTCACTGTCCATTGGTGCCGGTGAGAAGGTGGCGCTGGTGGGGCCAAATGGAGCGGGCAAAAGCACCCTTATGCTGCACCTAAACGGCCTGCTTACTGGTGAAGGTTCATTAAAGGTAGCCGGATTACCTGTGGCTAAAGAAAATTTACCGCTGATTCGCAGCAAGGTGGGCATGGTGTTTCAGAATCCTGATGACCAGCTATTTTCGCCCACGGTGTTTGACGATGTGGCCTTTGGTCCGCTGCACATGGGATATCGGGAGGCAGAAGTTCGTCAACGCGTAGAAACGGCGCTGGCACAGGTGGGAATGGCTGATTTCGAAGCGCGCCTATCCCACCATTTAAGCATTGGCCAGAAGAAGCGAGTGGCAATTGCCACGGTGCTATCGATGGACCCGGAAATTTTGGTTTTGGACGAGCCATCGGCAGGTCTTGACCCCCGCGCCCGACGGTCGCTGATTGAACTGCTGCGGGAGCTGCCGCTAACGATGTTGGTGTCTACCCACGATATGCTGCTGGTGCAGGAGCTTTTCCCCCGCATGATTGTGATGGATGAGGGGCGCGTGGTGGCTGATGGGGAAACGGCCGTTCTCCTGCGCGACAGTTCATTATTAGAAAGACATGGACTTGAGTTGCCCGTGTTCAGTAAGCAGTAGGTCGGTATTCAGTGGATTTTCAACTGATGACTGTCTTACTGCTTGCTGATAACTGACTCACTGAATCGTGAGAAACTGAATATCCGGGTACTTCTCGCTGTAGAAACTTAACTCATGGGGTGAGGAGAAGAGGGCCACGAGACGGCCGTCTAAATCCTCGGTGCGCATCATGCCGTAGCGCCAGGGAAGCTGGTCAATTAGCTCTTTTGGGCCTTCGACCCAGCGGGAAAGTTGATGGGGCAGCGGTTCCAGCTTGGTTTGCACGTTATACTCGTTTTCCAGCCGCGCCTGCACCACCTCAAACTGAAGCACACCCACAACGGCCAGAATCGGGTCACGGCGAAACGCGTCCGCATCATAAAAGACCTGCATCGCTCCTTCTGTCTCAAGCTGCTGCACACCCTTCAAAAACTGCTTTTGTTTGGTGATGTCAAGGT
>JBHIWP010000197.1:0-10798 GCA_041987425.1 Promineifilaceae bacterium (SeqCode)
CCACGCCCACCACAGCAGCGCCTACCCAGGCCGCCATTTTTTCTCCTGGTGAAGAAGATTTCATCGTTATTGCTACCGACGCGCCTTTGCCCCCCTTCACCCGGTTTGACCAGTTCGGCGATCTGGACGGCTTCGACAGCCGCCTGATGGAAAACATCGCCGCTGAGGCTGACCTGGATTATGAATTTGTGGTTACCCCGGCCGAAGGCGTATTGCAAAATCTGGCCGCTAACCCCGGCCGTGACTTCGATGCCGCTATGTCTCGCCTGGTTATTCCCGATGAGCCCGTGCCCGGTATTGCATACACCCAGCCGTATCTGGAAGTAGGCCAGGTGCTGGTCGTGCTGGCCGACGAAGATCGCCTCAGCAGTTATCAGGATTTGCAGCCCGGTATGTCCGTGGGGGTGGTAGAAAATAGTGAAGCAGAGCGCGTGGCGCGCGACATTGTGGGCGTAAGTGATGCCGATCTGCGCAACGGCTTCGGCAACAGCGTGGCAGCTTTACAGGCGCTTGTGGATGAGTCGCTCACGGCCGTTATCACAGACAGCTATGTAGCCAGCTACTTTAGCCAAACCTATAGTGACCAGTTCAAGATTGTGGGGGGGAACGGCCGTTCGGCCTGGATTAGCCAAAAGGCATATGGCATTGCCATCTCTGCCAGTAACCCCGAGCTGTTAGAAAGGCTGAATGCGGCAATTACGGCCGTGCAAAGCACAGGGAATATCGAGCGGCTTACTGTAGCCTGGCTGCTGCCCTCAGATACGCTAACCCCCGGCGAACCGCGTGTGGTTGCCTCGCCCAACGAAATGGTTATTGGCATTATAGGTGATGTCAGTGATATGGACCCGGCCGCCCGCTTTTCTAACTTCACCAGCTGGGAAATTAAGATCAACACCATGAGCGGCCTGTACGCCTTTAATCTGGATAACGTGCTGGAGCCGCTGCTGGCTAGCAGCCTGCCCACCATCTCAGAAAACAAGCTGGAGTACACTATCAGCCTGCGTCGCGGGCTCAGGTTCCCGGACGGCAGTGAATTCACCGCCGAGGACGTAAAGTGGTCGATTGATCGGGCGAGAAGTTTGGGTAACTTTTTGGTGAATGGCTACCTGAAAGACAGCAATGCAGATGGCTTCGCCGACGATGATGCTGTGCAAGTCATTGATCAATTTACGGTAAAATTTGTGCTGCAAGAGCCTGACGCCACTTTCTTTAGCCTGCTGGCTACGCCACCCTACTTCCCCATTAGTAATGAATGTTATAACGAAACGCAAGATAATTTAAGCAGCTGCGGCGGGTTGGGACCCTATACCATCGTGAGCTGGACCCCGGGCGAACAAATGCGCCTGCGGGCCAATCCGGAATGGCCGGGTCGCCCAACGCCTGCTTTTGAAAACATCTTGATTCGCTTTCAGGACGATACGGCCGTAATGCGCCGCTCCCTCGAAGAGTTCCAATCGATTGATATTGCCTGGACGGGTCTCCCCTTCAGCGATTTTGCCGCCTTACAAGCCGTTGATGCCAACAGTGACGGAATATCAGATTACAAAGCATGGCTAGGGCCTGCCGCCTTCAAAAGCCACATAATCTTTAATCAGGAACAGGAACCCTGGGACAATGCAAAAGTACGCCAGGCATTTGCTTTATCAGTGGATCGTGCAGCCCTGGCTGAAACTGTTTTTGGCGGCGGCCGTATTCCTCTCTTTAGCCCCATTCCAGATACCGTTCCGGGGCATCTGGACGTATTTCCCCAGCGAAACCTGCCATTGGCTCGCTCGCTGCTGCTGGAAGTGGGCTACAGCCAGACCACCCCGCTAGAAATTGAGCTGTGGTACGTGAGCGACGGCCGTTACAGCACTGTAGAAGCTGAGTATGCCGCTGCCCTGGAGAGCCAGCTAGAAGAAACCGGCGTCTTCCAGGTGACGATTTCTGGCGCGCCGTTTGAGCAATTCATTGGTCAGGTCGGTGAATGTAATTTGCCTGCGTACTTGATGGGTTGGCCCAGCCCGGGCCGCCCCACCGATTATTTAGGGCCAGGGGCCTGGACAGACGTCATTCTCACCAGCAGCACTTTTTGCCCTAACTACGAGAGCGCGCCTATGGATGCCCTTTTGCAGGC
Source organism: Promineifilaceae bacterium (SeqCode) (assembly GCA_041987425.1). GTDB lineage: Bacteria > Chloroflexota > Anaerolineae > Promineifilales > Promineifilaceae > Leptofilum. The sequence continues at coordinate 2,117 of JBHIWP010000197.1, forward strand.
TGCGGATGAAGAGACAGACGTAGCGGCACGGCTAGCCGTTTATGAAGATATTCAGCAGCTGTGGGGGCAGGATTTCCCCACGGTAGATTTGCTGCAAGAGCCACGCATTGCCATCTCGCTGAACAACGTTAACAATGTGCAAATTGACGCGATGGGGTTGATGCGTTATGAATTTCTCACCAAGGGGGGAAGTGGAGCGGGAGAGTAATTGAGTGATTTTGCCTAAAAATACTCAATTACTCATGCCTCAATTGCCCTTTTGGGCTTTCTGCATGCGCTTAAGCCTTCGCGCACGAGGGCCAACAACGCGCTCTGTTCCGTCCAGCAGTCGCCGAATATTTGGGCGCAATGCCCAGGCGACGATAATGAAAGCAACGATGCCACCAGCAATGTAGGCCAGGGTTGTGTCGAAGGGGGGCACCCCGGCCACATACAGCACAAAAAACACAATGGCAATGAGCGCTCCCATCGTTAGCGAGGCAACAGAAGCCATGCCCACGCCCAACAACATGCCAGACATTACCACAATAGCAATAGGCAGCATCGGCCACCAAACGGCCGTTCCCCAGCCCACGTTCGGACCCGTACCGGCGCCCCCACGCCAGCCCATAAACACAGACCAGTTGTGCCCAATCACAGACATCACGCCCGACAAGGCCAACGCCCAGGGCAGCAGCTCTGGGCTAAGCTGATTGGCCAGAAGCCAGCGGCTTAAAATAATACCAAAGGCTCCTTTGGCCACGTCACTAAACGAGGTGGCTAACCCCACGCCCAGGCCGGCCGCGCGCAAAGAGTTTGTGCCCCCGGTACGGCCGCTGCCAACCGTGCGTATATCTATGCCTTTGACCAGACGAACGTAAAGGTAGCCAAAAGGAATAGCACCGCACAGGTAACCAATTAATGCTGCCACTAAAAAATATAAAGCTAAATTCATCTTGTTTTGTACTTCTCCCTTGTCCCTCTGCTAATACGCTGCGCTTCTCGTGGAAACTTGAGTTCGATTCTGTAGAGAACAAAAAGTTTTTGAAATAGATCCGGTCTAAATTTGCTTTTGTTCTCCTTAACGTAAACCATCCTTAGCCTTTCGGTTTTCAAAATACTTGTCGTGGTTTACGTGTAAAAGCCAAAAAGTTATTTGAAATAAATCAGGCTTAGTTTTGGCTTTTACTTGGGCAAATCACGTGAAACCTTACTTTCTATTTCAAAACTCTTTTTGTGATTTGCTTGTCGTTACAGTCTATTCAACACAAATTTTAACAGATGGTTGCATCTCCTAAAGCACCTTTCTAAAGTACCGTTATACTTTCTGCCACCACGCCTTGCCCCCTGATGTGAAAAGCACGCACCACAGGTTCCGCTTGCTCAGGCAAAGAAACGATGACGTGCAAAGCGTCAGGGTATGTCGTGAGGGCAATGTCTGTGGCGGAAGGTTGTGGTGGTCCTTGTGGGTGGGAATGGTAAATGGCCAGTAACCGCCAGCCTGCTGCCTCCATTGCCAACATGGCCTCTACCTGCTGCTGTGGCCTCATTTTGTAGGCAGTGGCGCTTTGCAGCATATTGTCGATGGGGTAGACGGCCGTTACCATCCCCGTTTCATCTCCAGCCAACAGCCCACACCCTTCCAGCGGATAGCATGTCTGCAAATGGTCAAGCATTTGGTTAAGAAACGGCCGTGCAATCGTCAGCATTTCTGAACCGTAAGCGCAAAGAGCCGCCAGAGCCTAACTAACCCTTTGGAATTTGGAGCGAGACGGCCGTTATTTTTGTATGCCACCGTCTGTTAATGAGCGCACGTTCAGCAGGCGATCGGCTTCAGCCTCATCCAGGTAACCTTTTGCAATCACCACTTCGCGTACGGTGCGGTTGGTAGCCATCGCTTCTTTAGCCACTTCGGCACCTTTTGCGTAGCCAATTACCGGATTCAGCGCTGTAACCAAAATAGCGTTCTTTGCCAGCCAGCCTTCCGCCTTTTCTACATTAGCCTTCAGGCCCACCACGCATTTTTCTGTAAACGCATTAACGGAATTAATAATGATGTCCATGCTTTGGAATAAGTTGTAGGCGATCACGGGCATCATTACGTTCAGCTCTAGCTGCCCGGCCTGGCCGCTTAGCATCACGGTGAGGTCGTTGCCCATCACCTGGAACATAGCCATATTAAGCATCTCCGCCAATACGGGGTTTACCTTGCCGGGCATAATGGAAGAACCAGGCTGCACCGCAGGCAAACGAATCTCATCAAGACCCGTGCTGGGACCAGAAGAAAGCAGGCGAAAATCATTGGCAATCCGGGTCAGGTCCTGGGCCAGCGTGCGCAGCGAGCCGCTGAAATGCACGGCGTCGGCCATACTCTGCATCGATTCGAACAAGTTTTCCGATTCGTGCAGTTCCAGGCCCGTCAGCCGTCCCAGCGTGGCCACCATGCGGCGATGATATTCCGAATGGGCATTTAGCCCGGTGCCAGTGGCAGTGCCACCAATGCCCAACCGACGCAGTCCTTCAGCCGCCTGGGCGATCTTTTCCCGATCTCGCTCCACGGCACGCGCATAGGCGCCAAATTCCTGGCCCAGCCGCACCGGTACCGCATCTTGCAGGTGCGTACGGCCGCTTTTAACCACGCCATCAAACTCCAGGGCCTTACCATTTAGCGCATCGGCCAACGTTTTTAGAGAGGCCAATAGCTCTTCCAGCCGCCACAGGCAGCCCAGCCGAATAGCTGTGGGAATTGTGTCATTGGTAGACTGGGCCATATTGACGTGATCGTTGGGATGAACCGGCTTTTTAGTGGCATCCAAACCATAGCCTAAATGCTCGTTGGCCAGGTTGGCAATCACCTCGTTAACGTTCATGTTGTGGCTGGTGCCTGCCCCTGCCTGAATCGGGTCCACCACAAACTGGTCAGCGTAACGGCCGTCTATCACCTCATCGGCCGCCATCATAATTGCCTGGGCCATTGCCTCCCCAGAAACAATCTTCCCGTCAATCTCTTTGTCTTCAAACAGCCCAAGGTCTGAATTCACCTCCGCTGCAGCCCGCTTAATAATGGCCATAGACCAGACAAACGCGGGATACGGCCGTAGGCCAGTAATGGGAAAATTATGAATAGCACGCTGGGTTTGTGCTCCCCAGTAAGCTAGAGCTGGAACCCGTACTTCGCCCAAGGAATCTTTTTCTGTACGATAGTCACTCATAGTTGCCTCTTACGCGTAAACCACGAAAAGCATTTTGAAAGTTGAAAGACAATAGATGGTTTACGTTAAGGAGAACAAAAGCAAATTTAGACTGAAACTATTTCTAATAACTTTTTGTTCTCCACAAAATAAAGAAGAGATAAGGATAGGTTCTGGACAAAAAAACCGAATCAGCCACTTGTGCAATAATGCGCCAGAGCTAATTCGGCTATTGGTGCCCATCTGCAAACAAAGTAGCGTTTGGCTAGTGGGCTTCAAGTAGCTGTGCGGTTCCAAAATAACAGGTAAAGCCGGACGGCTACATGCAAAAAGAAAGACCCGTTGTGTTAGCAACAGGTCTTAGATGTTCAGGTTAATCCATGGCGTCGTAGCCAGGTCCTTCGGAGAAGAAGTCATAGTTCGGTGGAATATCTTCTGTAAGATCCAGAACTTCACCACCGGAAAGCTGTTTGGCATTGAGCAATTTTACCTGATGGCCATCTACTTCACCTTCAAACGGTGCGCCATCGGGCAGGTTAGCCTTCGTATCGGCAATCCAAACCCCAGCCGGGGCTTCGTAATCAAAGGGCACTTCTTCTTCAGGGAAAATGGCTTCATAAGGGCATTCGGGAACACAGGCACCACAATCAATGCAAGTATCAGGATCGATGTAGAGCCAGGGCCACTCTTCTTCTGGTTTCCCCAAAACCATGCACTCTACCGGGCATACGTCTACGCAAGCGGTATCGCGTAAACATAAACGGGTTACAATATGAGTCATAAATCCTCTCCTTAAATGTAAATCAGAAGGTTAATTGGTTTTGTAGTCGGCTTCTTTTTAGAAATCACCCCAGTTTAGCACATACCCGTAACGATTGCCCACACTGGCGTCTCTGGTCTGTTTACCAACTTGAACAGGTGTGGAGTTAATTTCCAATTGTTAATTTTTGCTACTTGACAAGTGTATCAATGGGTTCATTCTAGCCACACTAAACTGCTTTGTCAATTCTTTTAATGGTTGGTAGACATAGCCCTTCCGACAGCAAAAAAGGACAGCTTTCGGCTGTCCTTTCTTTCTAATTTACAGTAAGTTTCTGTCGCGCTGCGGCTACTTTGCTGCGCCGTAGTTCTCCGCTACAGCGTCCCAATCCACAACATTCCACCAGGCGCTTACATAGTCGGGCCGACGATTTTGATAGTTCAAATAGTAGGCATGTTCCCATACGTCCAGGCCCAATATCGGGGTGTTGCCTTCCATTAAGGGCGAGTCTTGATTGGGGGTAGAGCCAACAGCCAGTTTGCCGCTGCCATCTACGTACAGCCAGGCCCAGCCAGACCCAAAGCGGCTTCCTGCCGCCTCGCTGAACTTATCTTTGAAGGCACTAAAGCTGCCAAACGCAGAATTGATAGCGTCTGCCAGTTCACCAGATGGTTCACCGCCCCCGTTTGGGCTCATGATTGTCCAAAATAGGGAGTGGTTGGCGTAGCCGCCGCCATTGTTTCGAACGGCCGTACGAATCGAGTCTGGTACGCTATCTAGATCGCCTAACAGTTCCTCAATTGATTTGTTAGCTAAATCTGCGTGGCCTTTTAGAGCATCGTTTAGCTTGCTAGTATAGCCAGCATGATGTTTATCATGATGAATCGACATGGTTCGGGCATCAATGTGGGGTTCCAATGCATCTTCCGCATAAGGCAGTGGAGGTAATTCAAAAGCCATTAGTTTCTCCTTTTTTAATTGTGGAACAAATAAAGTAAGTAGTATTAGTAGTAAACCTGTTGAGGTATTGAGGCAGGTATGTGGAATCTCAGGATCTACCTCATGTTCATTGTATTAATGGTAACAACATTTGTCAAAGCCCGGCAAGCACTTGAGCAAACATTGTTTACACTTCTTGGATTATAACGGGTTGCCTGGCCCCGGGACCTGTCCATTGGTTCAGTTTAGGGCATAAATCAAGATATATTTTTGCATTTGCTTTACGCCCGCTGCTTCTTGAAACTTCACGGTTCATTCATACGCTCGTTTTACTTCTCCCCATGATCTCCTATGTCCATATCGGTAGGAATGCTTTAAAGTACTATCAAATGAGCGCTGCAATTGATGAAAGAGACAAACCGGAAGTATCCCATTGGAAGACGCGACTTCGTAATTTGCGCCAGATCTATTCGGCCGTCTTGTCCTTAGCTGGGCTTGCTATCGTTATCTTTGGACTTCTTTCTTTCCCTCAATATGAAAACCCTTCTATTCTGCTGCTGCTGCTGTTTTTTGCCATTGCCACGCAGAGCACCATGACCTATCTGGTTGGCGGCAACGTGAGCGTTTCTGTCAGTGGCGCTATTAGCTTTGCCATCGTGGGGCTGTACGGCCCTGTGGCGGCTGGCATGGCGGCTGCCATTGCCGAATTGGGTCTTTGGTTATTGAGCTTACGGCCTACCAATCGGAATTGGCACCACGAATTGGAGCGTTTAGGCGTCAACGGGGGCATTCACGGCGTCTCCATTTTCTTGGCTGGCTTCATTTTCGTCTGGCTGCGCGATATGCTCGGCACCGGCAGCTTCGTAATCGAAGGCATTCCCTGGTTTGTTGGGGCTGTTGTTGGTGACCAAGTCAATTTTTGGCTGCTTTCTGTCATCATTTTCCTGGCTAATGGCGTTCGCCCTAAAGAAGTTTGGCGTGAAAATCGCTGGGCCATTCCCATGAATGTGCTGGTCATGAGTATTGGCGGCGGCCTGATCACCCTGGCTGTGGCCCAGTTTGGCCTGCTTGGCCTGGCAATCTTTGTCTTGCCCATCATCCTGTCGGCGTACTCATTCCGAGTGACGGTGAATAACGCCAAGAAGCAGATGGAAAAACTGGAAGACATGGTGACCCTGCGTACTCAGGCCCTGGCAGATGCCAACCACAAGCTTGAAGAGCTGCATCGAGAAAAAGACTCTTTTCTGGCGGTGCTAACCCATGATATGCGCACCCCACTCACTAGCATCCGTGGCTATGGCAGCATTATGAAGGATCGAGAGCTTACGCGTGAGCAGCAGGTCAAGATCGCCAAGGTTATTTTAAACAGCCAGGATACGCTGCTGGAAATTGTGAACAATATATTGGAACTGGAAAAGCTACAGTCCGGTGTGCCTATTTTGCTGGAAACCTCTAACTTTGATTTGGCGCTGCTTGTAAAAAATACGGCCGAATCTCTCGAAACCCAGGCCCTGGAAAAGAGCATCGCGCTCAACTACGATCAGATCCCTTCGCCAATAATGATAACGGCGGACATGAGCAAGATTCGCCGGGTGATTTTGAATCTCATCTCCAATGCGCTGAAGTACACGCCCGAAAATGGTCTGGTGTCGGTTCGAACCGATGTAAACGGCCGTTTCGCCATTTTCCAGGTAGAAGACAACGGCTATGGCATCCCCGCCGATGAGCTGCCTTCCATCTTTGACCGCTACAGCCGGGTGAAGGGGCATCGCCATCTGGCCATCGGCACCGGCCTGGGCTTGGCAATTGTCAAGAGCCTGATCGAAGCTCATGACGGTCAGATCTCCGTTGAAAGCCAGGAAAACGTAGGCAGCACGTTTACCTTCAAGCTGCCTCTCACCCAAACGCAATCTAAAACTGAATAGCAGTTCCGATTTTACAAATCAGCGTCTCGGGAGATGATTTTCTCGTGAATCAGTGCCTCAAACGCCGCTAACGAAAGCCCGTTTTGCCGGGAGCCGTCTCGCTTGCGCAGCGAAACCGTGCCCGCTTCCGCTTCACGCTCGCCTACGATAAGCATGTAAGGCACCTTCATGGCCTGTGCCTGCCGGATTTTGGCCTGCATCCGGTCATTGTCCAACATAGCTTGAGCGCGGATGCCACCGGTTTTAAGACGGGCAGCAACCTGGCCCGCATATTCATTTTGCCCGTCCGTGATGGGAATCACGCGTACCTGCTCTGGGGCCAGCCAAACTGGGAAGTTTCCGGCGTAGTGCTCGATCAAGAAGCCGATAAACCGCTCGTGGGCTCCCAACGGCGCCCGGTGAATACACCAGGGCATTTCTGCCTCCCCCCGTTGATTTACAAACGTTAAATTGAAGCGCGGCAGTACGCCAAAGTCCAGTTGGTTTGTAGCCAGAGAAAACTCCCGCCCAATTGCGCTCCAAATTTGCACATCGATCTTAGGGCCATAGAAAGCAGCTTCGTCTTCTGCTTCCACAAAAGGCACATCATGTTTCAGCATCACCTGCCGCACAATAGCTTCGGCCTTCAGCCACATTAGCTCGTTGTCTACGTACTTCACACCGAGCTTCTCCTTGCTGTGTTTACTCAAGCGCATCACATATTTTTCAATGCCAAACAGAGAGAAGTAGTGACGATACAGGTTGATGACGCCCATGAACTCCTCTTCTAACTGCTCCTCTGAGCAGTAAATATGGGCGTCATTTTGCTGGGCTGCCCGCACGCGCAGCAGTCCCAGCAGCGTCCCGCTCTGCTCGTAGCGGTAAACCATGCCGTACTCGCTCAGGCGCAGGGGCAGGTCGCGGTAGCTGCGCGGCTTGCTGGCAAAGATTTTATGGTGGAAGGGGCAGTTCATTGGCCTAAGGTAGTAGCGGCTGCCTTCGCGCTCCATTGGCGGGTACATTTCATCTTCATAGTAGGGCAGGTGACCGCTTTGCAGATAAAGCGCCTCTTTGGCAATATGAGGCGTGGAGACGCGGACGTAGCCAGCTTTATCCTCCATCTCATGAGCCAGCTTTTCCATTTCCTCACGCAGGATGTTGCCATTGGGCAGCCACAGCGGCAGGCCGGGGCCAATGTCCTCATCTAAAATGAAGATTTCCAGTTCGCGCCCCAACAGGCGATGATCCCGCTTTTTGGCTTCTTCCAACATAGCCAGATGGGCTTTGAGTTCTTTTTTGCTGGGCCAGGCCGTGCCGTAGATGCGCTGCAGCTGCGGCCGTTTTTCATCGCCACGCCAGTAAGCTCCGGCAATATTCATCAACTTAAGGCCCGCAGCAGGTATTTTGCCCGTGTGCGCCACGTGTGGTCCTCGACACAAATCGACAAAGGTGTCGTGCTGGTACAGGCTGATTTTTTCGCCTGCCTGAGCCAGCTCCTCAATCAGCTCCAGCTTATATGGCTGGTCAGCTAAGCGTTGGCGCGCCTCGTTCGGTGCAATCGCTTCATAGACCAGGGGGTGATTCCCGGCGATGATTTGTTGCATTCGTTTTTCTAATTTGGGCAGATCATCGGGATGGAACGTTTGGGCACGGCCGTTTTCATCCTGCCCCAAATCAAAGTCATAATAAAATCCATCGGCTATTGGTGGGCCAATGCCCAGCCTGGCCTGTGGATACAGCTCCAATACCGCCTGGGCTAAAACGTGTGCGGCCGTGTGCCGTAATTTATACAATTCAGATTGTTCGTACTGTTCATATTGTTCAGACATGAGATTCTCCTACCGTGAGTAATTGGGCAATTAGGCAATTGAGTAATTGCCTCCTTTGGCTGAAAACAAAAAGACCGCTC
>JBHIWP010000198.1:0-10774 GCA_041987425.1 Promineifilaceae bacterium (SeqCode)
TTTGATCTCGCCGGAGGGCAGCATGAGGTCAAACTCGTAGATATGCTCGCCAAAAGTACCGACCTTCCAGGCATTTTTGCCGTGGGCGTTCATGGCTGCGCCGCCACCGACGGTGATTTTGGCTGTGCCGGTAGCCACAGGAACCCACCAGCCATCTTCAATGGCGTATTCCCAGACGCGCTGCAAGGTGACGCCCGGCTCGACGGTGATTCGGCCGTTTTCCGGGTCCCAATGCAAAATGCGGTTCATGCGGGAAAGGTCAAGCACCATGCTTTCATCATTCATGGCGGCGTCACCGTAGCTGTTGCCCCCGCCGCGCAGCCCGATAGAACGGCCGTTTTCCTTTGCCCAGCTAAAAACCTGCCGCAGCTGCTCGACCGTGCTGGGGCGATACACGTATCCCATTCCGCTGTTGGCGCCACCCCAACCGGACATCGTTTCTAGCCGCTCGGCTGGCAGTGAGTGCGTTATCTTGTTATCTGTTTCCTGTTGAATATCTTGTTCAATCATAAGATGGGTGCTTCAGTACTAGCCACTAAAAGCTTAGCCGCCGAAAAATAATAGAAGGAATGTGACGGATGATCAGTCCCACAAGCCCCCAGCGAGCCGGTACATAAACCGTTTGCCTGCCGCGCTGAACGGCTTTGTGAATTTGCGCTGCTGCCTCCTGGGGCGAAATGACCCAGAAAGGATTAGCGGCGTTTTCTCTGAGGATGACGGTGTCTACATAGCCGGGTTTGATGGTGGTGACCGTGACGCCGTGGCGCGTGAGCCGGTTGCGCAGTGATTCCAGGTAGGTAGCCAGGCCCGCTTTGCTGGTGTTGTAAACCGGAGCGCCCACCCGGCCTCGATCGCCAGCGATGGAGCCAATACCCACAATGTTGCCCGCGCCCGCGCGCTCAAAGCGGAGCGCTGCCTGGTTGAGCCAGGCAATGGCGCCGAGCAGGTTGACTTCTATCATTTTGCGGTCTTTTTCAAAGTTGTATTCGTCACTGGTGACGGTAGGCTGCACGCCGGCATTATAGACGATCAGATCGAGGCCTCCCAGCGCTTGCACAATTGTCTGGAACAGCGTGGGGACTTCATCATAGTTGATGACGTTGTGGCTGTAGATAGAGACGCGGCCCTGGGAGACGGCCGTATTTACCGAGTCGTGTAGTTCCTTTAGTTTGGCTTCGCGCCGGGCTACGGCCGCTACATGGTAGCCGCTGTGGGCCAATTCTCGCACCAGCGCCGCCCCGATCCCAGACGACGCGCCAATCACGATGGCACGCTTTTGTGGTTCCAGGGGGCGAGTAGGGGATGTTGAGGTCATAACGTTGGTCTTACCTTTTACTTGTTTGGTTTGAACGGCTGCATTTTACCACAATAAAGTTGCTAAATTCCTGGCTGTATCACATCGTCATTCCCACCGCTGCCGTATTTATAAACGGCGCTCATCGCCCCGTGGGTCTCTAAGGCCAGCTGGCGCGGATCGTCTTCTGCGGTGGGCTGCACGGTACGCAGCAAATGCAGGTGGGCTGTGATGGGTTCTGGGCGACCGGCGAAGCGCCATACGGCCGTTAGCAAGGATTCATCGCGCCAAAATACAATGTCCACCGGATCATAAGTAAACACGGCCGGAATAAAAGGCACGCTGCCCGCCTGGGCAATTTCAAATGCGCCAAAGCGAAAGGGCTTTAGCTCATTTGGCGGCTGGTAAATGCCCCCTTCAGGAAACAAGACCACGGCCGGGAAGGTGCGAATGTTAGCCAGCGCAGTCCGCGCCTGTTCGCGTGACGTTTTATCCTCTCTTTTCACAAATACCGTGTCCACCGCCCGCGCAATCCAGCCCAAAAAAGGCCAGTTAGCAATCTCCGCCTTGCTTAGAAAGCGCACGGGGAAGATAGTGAACAGCAAAATAACGTCTAAGAATGAGAGGTGATTGGGAAAGACAAAGCCATTGTGCCGGGTGAGGCGCCCCGCCTCTGGTGCAGTGAATTTTACGTTGAACAGCCGCAGCAGCAGGCGACAGACGGGCACCAGCAGCCAAGCAGAAAGGCGTGCCCCCGATATCCGACCCGGAACCCAGGCGGTGAGCAGAACAAGCAGCGTGACAAAGGTGAGCAGAAAAATGAAAATGATAAGTCGCACAATGCCGCGAAGAAAATACATATGGACAGCCATATTTGTGTGTAGGCGTGAGATGTGAAAAGTGATAGATGAGAAAGAGCGTGTTTTGCCTATCACTTACTCGTTACGTGAGGTAGATGGGATTGCTGTAGATCCAGCCGCGTTCCCTACCTTCATACGGAATCGTGCATTCTACCCGGTAAGCGCCTGGTTCGGTAGGGATGTGGGTCAGGTGGGTGTCGTTGGCAATGCTGGCAACGACTTCCCCATGGCGAATGAGGCGAATATTGGCCCTGGCGGGCGTGCTAATTTGCAGGGTGGCTCCAGCGTTCAGCTTCACCTGCTCGCCCATGATGCCTTTGCCTTTGCTGGTGCCGCTAAAGCGAAATCCACTGGTGGGATGGGGCATGTCATAGCCCACCCAGCTATGGCCTTTGCCAATGGCGCGGTAGATAAGCTGCTTGTCTTGCGTTACATCGCCAGTTAACGGCCGTTCCAACAAAATATGCGTATTCACCGCCCGAAACAAGAAATCGTAGGGGAAAATGACGCGCTTGATCGGCCCCATGCTCATGGGGGTGGCGTGAGCGTCGCTGTTGCCCACGGCGGTAATTCGCTTGCCCTGCGCCAGCAGCTCATCCCACAGGGCCAACGTACGTGGCTCTGGCCCAACCACAAACTTCTGCGGATTGAGGGCCAGGCGAAGGGCCGTTAGTTTATCGAGCAGCTCAATCTCTACCGGCAGCCGCTCCAGCGCTTGCACCAGGGCGCTGATAAAGCTAGACATGTAGTTCCAGATTTCCAGGCCGGTAAAGCCCTCCACTGGCCAATCGTGCCAGCCCAGGTTGGGATAGGGGAACAGGCGGCAATCTTTCTCGTGGGGATGGGCCAGGAAGCAGTAGCCACCCTGTTCACGCACGGCGTCGATGAGCTGCTGCGGGTGAGCGGCGCAGGCGGCCAGCTCGGTTTCTACGCCGTAGACGAGCAAATGGCTGGCCTGGGGCTCCCGCCGCACGTTGTGGATTTCTTCCCCAGTCAGCAGAAGGACACGGCCGTTTTCGTTCTCGTAATAGCCTTCCACACCTTTGACCAAAACGTTGTGGTCGGTGACGACGATGAAGTCCAGCCCGGCGGCAATGGCGTCGTTAGCGATATCCGCGTGCCATTTTTCCCCATCGCTATAAAGGGTGTGCATGTGCATGTTGCCGACCGCATGAAAATAGTTGTCCTGTTTCTCCATTGCTCTCTTCCTCTGTTCGTCATGATGGACGGCGCAATGCTATCATTTTCAATGCTGTTTTCCAAGTTCATGAGCCGTTGTTAATTGGGTAGGGAGAAAAATGCCCCCCCTTTCAACAAAATAAAAAGCCATGTATTCTATGGATATATTAATTGTGCTTCAGGAGGTAAAATATGGCACGCAAAAAGAAACTGATTTCTGTTCGGAAGCCTAAAATAAAGTTAACAAAAAAGGGTATAAAAGTAACAAAGCCTGGTGCCAGGATCGGCGGAAAAGTTGGTGTTAATGTCAGCTCTAAAGGTGTAAGTACCAGTGTCCGAACGGGTAAGGGCAGTGTGAATATCGGCAAGGACGGCGTTAAAGGCCGCGTGGGTGGCCGTACTGGGGTTAATTTCAACAAAGATGGCACTAATGTGACCAGACGAAAACCCAGAAAACGATGGTGGCAATTCTGGAAATAGTTGCCTTTTCAGGAATTGAAAAACGGCCGTTTGCCAATTGAGCAGCGGCCGTTTCTGATTTGTATTGGAGAGCTTGGCTTTCGGATATAGTAAAACTTTTACCTCAAACGAGCGTATTGTTGAAAGAGATAAATTGGCAAAATTTTATGCGAATCTTAAGGGGGTCGAATGACAGAAGACGAAAAACTGTTAGAAGAATATCGCCTAGCTCAAGAATACACATTGTCAGTAAACGATCACACTTGGCAGGTTGCAACAATTTTATTAGTAGCTTCTTTAGGCGGATTTGCAATAGTTTCGTCGTTTGAAAAAATAACTAAACTCACCTTTTTTGCCTCTTTAGGCGCAGCCGGTATATCTGTTACATTACTGCTTGTTTGGTTTTTCATGATGGAACGGCACACGCTGTTTATCCAAACTTCATATTTTCGTATGAGAGAAATTGAACGGCAACTTGGGTTGAAGAAGAATTTGTATATTCATTACATTGACAACATCGATCAGCTAAAAGATGCAGATTTATCGAAAACGGAAAAAGAGCATATTCGGGAAATTAGAAAATCCATATTCGATAGCAATACACCAAAAATAAGATCAAGAACTTTACTGAAAATTCTCCTCTTTTCCGTGATATTAATTTGGACTGCGTGGATCATATTTCAAATTAGCGTGATTTGGTTTGGTATAAAAATTTAGTGGGAAACGGCTGTTTCTGGGAAAGTAACAGCCGTTTTTCATTCTAATACTCGTCAGCCAGCAAAACGGTGGTGCTGCTGCGATCATGTTCGGTGATAATCCAGAAACGGCCGTTTGCCACCACATAAGCCGACATGATACGAAAACCCTCTTTCACCGACAGGTCATTTTCCTGCCAATCTTCCGGGCCAACATCGCCCCAAAAACCACATTGGTGCATGGTCAGATACGGCCGAAAATCCACTTCAAGGGCCATCGCGCCGGGCGTGGCTACAACCTTGCCCAGCGGGAAAAGCGGGGCACTCTGGCGGGTGCCTATGATTTCTGTGACTTGCTTCATGAGCCTCTCCAAATACGGCCGTATCTCGCCACCTTGCCAGATACGGCCTTTTCACATCCTACCAGCTATTTATCCGCATAGCTAAACATTTCTTCGATCTCTTCACCTGTAAACTTTTTCTGCACGGCCGTAATGATGATTTGCGCTTTGCCGTTGCCAATGCCCGGCTTGATGGCAATCTGCCCCGCTTTGCCCCAATCTTTGAGGAATGGTGATTTGGTGAACTTCTTAAGCTGCATTCCCCGCGTTTTGTTAATCACCAGCATCGTGGCAGTTTCCGCAAAGGATAGGCACGGTTTCCAATCGCCGGTTGCCTCCCCTTTTTCGGGATCGTAAACAAATTCGACAGTGCAGCCGGTGACGGTAAGAATGCGGCTTTCGGCATTACGCTCTTCCAGCCATTGTTCCAACTCTTCCATGCTGAAATAGTTGGATGGCAGCACATCATCATAGGACAGATTCGGATTGGTCAGATCCATCTGTGGAGCCGGTGCCTTGTCGGGCACATTGTTGATCGGGTTGAACTCAACGACGGCCAATGCCTTTTCTTCAGTTGCTGCTGCTTTGGTTTCATCTTTCTTGCTCATGTTGTTATTCTCCTTATGAATGAGATAAAAGGTTTCGGGGAAACGGCCGTTTTCAGCCGTTCCCCGTTAATTCACTAAAAGCGCGTTTCGCGGGTCCGCAAGTACAAACGGTAAGCGACCAGATGTTTGCAGTACCGTTCGCCGCTTTGGGTCATAGGTGCGGCCAAGCTGGTAAAGTGCTCACATTGGCAGCTATACCCTGCTTCATGCTGTTCTATGGCGTAACGGCCGTATCCATCGGAACTATCAACCATTGCCACTACGCCAGCGACCGGGGCCGGGAATACTTCGATACCGTTGGCACAAACCAGCTCCACCGCTCGCCACGTCACTCGTTCAAGTTGGGGATGGTCTGCAATGAGCCGTTCAGCCGCTTCATACAAATCACTGTCCAACATAGAAACGGCAAAGCGAAAGGCCATGTGCTTTTGTTTGGCGGGGAAGGTAAACAGTTCGCCGCTTTCCGGTTCAATCCATTCATACTGCTTATCTTGACGGTTGTAGTTAATGTCGATCATTGGGTTGTCTCCTGGGGAAAGAAAAAGGTGGTGGGGGCATTGCTGCCCCCTACCTTTTAGAACATGGGAATGCCGGAGGTTTGGGCGAAAAAGGCATCTGCCATATCTTCCAAAATTTCATCGGCTGGAACCTGGTACCGGGCTTCAATCTGCTCAACCGTTTCGCCGGTCCATTCGCGGATGTTCAGATCTCGCTGTTTGGCCGATTCCATTGCGGAAACAAAAATGTTGTACTGTGCTGGGGTTAACTGGACTGTGATAATATCTTGTGCTAACATTTTCAAAACTCCTAAGTTTTTTGCCACCGGTCTGGATTTGGTCGTCTTTGCCGGTGGCTTTTTTTATCTCTCAACTGCCAATATTGTACACAATATTGTGTACATTGTCAAGTACCACTTTGCACGAAATTGTGAATAAATTGACACGGTTATGTGTACATGCTAAGATGTGCTAAATTACTTTAGGAATGGTGGCTTATGATAAAAAACAAGCTGCGTCATGTGCTGCTAGATAAGGACATGACGCAGGCTCAATTGATTGAACTGTTGGAACAAAAGCGTGGGAAATTTTCCCGAACGTCGTTGGTTCGGTTTATGGATGAAGACAAACCGACGATAAATTTACCGCTGCTAAATGATATTTGTGAACTACTAAATGTTCAGCCCGGGGATATTTTGGTTTATGAGGTAGAATAAGTAGGCCATGTAGTTCTTATGTAAACAGTTTTGATATAAGTTGTGGAGAACTTGTCATGCGATTACTTACTAATAAATGGCAGAAATCAATAAACCACAATTTATTTATGCTAAATTTTCTCCGACCGAGATTAGAGGAAAATAAGCCAGATATTCCGCCAATTCTTCCATTTAACTCTTGGGATGATGCGCTTGGAGAGTCAGTTGAACAAGCTACATTGCGTCTAAGAGCATTAGGAATAGTAACCAAGTCAGACCTAAAAACATGCTTGGATTTTAGGTTCACTAAAGCAGAACTGCTAGAAATGCTTAAAGAGCGGGGTCTGCCCCTGAAAGGAAATAAACCCGAACTGGCTGCAAGATTGATCTCAGATAATAAATCGCAGATGGAGAGCCTCGTAGCAGATATAGAATTACTTGAGCTTTCTGTCTACGGACGAGAATTATCAAAACAATTTCTAGATAATTATGAAACCAACATCGAAAATAAGAACATTTCGGTAAAAATTGTTGCCCAAGCAATAAAATGGATATTATTAGCTATGGTCGGCGGAGTTATTGGAAATCGCGCTGATGACTTTTTCGTGATGAAAATAAACGAAATCTATAACCAATTTTTCTTGAAACAGCCCACTGAAACACCACAGCCCACTGAAACACCACAGCCCACTAAAACACCACAGCCCATCGAAACACCACAGCCCACTGAAACACCACAGCCCACTGAAACACCACAGCCCACTAAAACACCACAGCCCATCGAAACACCATACCCTAATGATTCAACGAAATTACGTGAAGCAAAAGCTGCATTGAGAAAAATGAAGAGACAAAGAGGCAGACTGTTTGTGTCGGCTGAAGCGCGTGACGAACTCGAGATATCAATTGTATTCCAGGAACTCAAGATACTGAGAATACAACTGGGTGAATTAAGAGACGAAAAGTGAGAAATTTGCCATTTATTTGAGGTGCACGTAAAAACGGCCGTTAATTTGCACTAAAAGCTTTTCTTGTGATAATCCTCACCTGAACCAGTTGAGCTTAGGAAAGCAGGCAAAATCTCCTCCCCCAAACTGGCACGAGAGAAACGCGACTGGAACAAGCTCAATTAGGCTAGGGTATTACCAAAACCCCCGCTTGCTTTCCGGCAATATCCGAATGGCCACCTGTAGCAATGCAGGTGGCTTTTTGTTTTTGCCCTATAACAACTGCTTGGAAGGCTTATTTGTTGCTCTCAAGCTATCTCCTTTTTCTTCTTGCCAGTATTTGCTTATTTTGGATAATCGTGCCAGGAGGTTCCACCCTGTATGCCAGCGACGATTACTCCCCAACAATTTGTCCACAAGTGGCGTGGCGTCACGCTGAAAGAACGCTCTGCTTCCCAAGAACATTTTATTGACCTGTGTCAGCTCGTAAACCACCCAACCCCGGCGGCGCATGATCCGACGGGTGAACGGTTTACGTTTGAGAAGGGAGCCGATAAGCAAACCGGCGGCCAGGGTTGGGCTGATGTATGGTATCGCGGCCGTTTTGCCTGGGAGTACAAGGGCAAACACAAAGACCTCGATGCCGCTTACAACCAGATCTTGCTATACCGGGAAGCGTTGGAAAATCCGCCGCTGATGGTGGTTTCGGACATGGAGCGGATCTTGATCCATACCAACTTTACCAACACGGTGAAGCAGATTCATGAAATCACGCTGGATGATTTGCTGACGCCGGAAGGGATGGAGAAACTGCGGGCGCTGTTTTACAAGCCAGAACAGTTCCGAGCGGCGCAATCGACGGAACACGTTACGCAGGAAGCGGCGCGAGAGTTTGCTAGGTTAGCTGACCAACTGCGTAAATGGGGCGAAGATCCCGATAAGATTGCTCACTTTCTTATTCGCCTGCTATTTTGTTTGTTCGCCGAAGATATTGGTCTGCTGCCAGAAAATTTGTTTTCGCAGCTTGTGGCCCGGACGCGCGGCCGTGCCGCCGATTTTGCTAACCAGCTCCAGCAGTTGTTTAACGCGATGGAAAACGGCGGCTGGTTTGGCGTGGCAGAAATCGCTCACTTTGATGGTGGTTTGTTTGACGGCGCGGCCGTTTTGGAGCTGGACAGTACCGGGCTGGACATTTTGGCACGGGTAAGCGGGTTGGATTGGTCCAGCATCGAGCCGTCGATTTTGGGGACGCTGTTCCAGCGCAGTTTAGACCCGGCCTTGCGTGCCCAGCTGGGTGCCCATTACACCAGTAAGGAAGATATTTTGTTGATTGTGGAGCCGGTGCTGATGGCTCCTTTACGCCGTCGTTGGGCAGAGGTGCAGGCCCAGGCGCGGGAGCTGGCGGCCCAACGGGATAACGCCAACGGCCGTAAAAAAACCAATCTGCAAAAAGAGTTAACCGCTCTGCTTACCGGCTTTGCCGCCGAAATTGCGGCCGTGCGGGTACTCGACCCGGCCTGTGGCAGCGCCAATTTTTTGTACGTGGCCCTGCGGCTGCTGCTCGACTTGGAAAAAGAGGTGATTACGCTGGCCGGGGATTTGGGCGTGGGGCGCTTCATCCCGGCCGTTTCCCCGGCGCAGTTGTATGGCATTGAGCTGAACGAATA
Source organism: Promineifilaceae bacterium (SeqCode) (assembly GCA_041987425.1). Lineage (GTDB taxonomy): Bacteria > Chloroflexota > Anaerolineae > Promineifilales > Promineifilaceae > Leptofilum. The sequence continues at coordinate 9,243 of JBHIWP010000198.1, forward strand.
CGCCTATGAGCTGGCCCAAACGACGGTGTGGATTGGCTACATCCAATGGCTGCATGAAAACGGCTTTGGCCACCCTGGGCAACCGATTTTGAAGCCGCTGAACAATATCAAGCACATGGATGCAATTCTAGCCTACGATGAAAACGGCCGACCGGTGGAACCGACCTGGCCAGAGGCAGATGTGATAGTTGGCAACCCGCCATTTTTGGGCGGCAACCGAATCCGGCAGGAATTAGGCGATCAGTACGTTGATTCATTGTTTGCCCTTTATGACGGCCGTATTCCAGCCTTTGCCGATTTGGTTTGCTACTGGTTTGAAAAAGCGCGGCATTTGATTGAAGTAGGTTCATTGAACCGTGCCGGATTACTGGCCACAAATTCCATCCGCAGCAGTGTAAACCGACAGGTTTTGGAGCAGATTAAGGAAACAGGCGATATTTTTATGGCCTGGAGTGATCGCCCCTGGATTTTGGATGGTGCGGCCGTTCGCGTTTCGATGATTGGTTTTGACGGTGGTGATATACAAACCAAAACGTTGGACGGAAGTCCGACAGAAACAATCAATTCTGATTTATCCTCATTGATTGATGTAACTATGGCCCAATCGCTTACTGAAAATTCGCAAATCGCTTTTGTTGATAGCCAAAAGATTGGTAGCTTTGATATACCGGAAGACTTGGCCAAGAAAATGATCGCTTCTGGAGGCAACCCAAATTTACGTCCTAACAGTGATGTGGTGAAACCTTCAGTTAACGCCTCAGATGTGATGGGACGCTCACGCAGAATGTGGATTATTGATTTTGGGACTGATATGCCAATGGAGGAAGCCGCCGAGTATGAAGTACCTTTTGAATTTGTTAGAGAAAATGTGAAGCCAGATCGTGATAAAAATCGAGACCCTATTACCAAAAGAAATTGGTGGTTACACGGTAGAGCTAGGCCAGCTCTCCGTGAAGCAATGGAAGGATTGCAAAGATATTTAATAACCCCGCGAGTAGCAAAGCATCGAGTTTTCGATTGGTTATCTCCACCTGCTTTACCGGATCACAAGCTTTATGTTTTTTGTCGAAGTGATGACTATTTCTTTGGGGTTTTGCATTCGAGGATTCATGAAACATGGACATTGCATACCTGTTCATGGCATGGAGTAGGTAACGATCCTGTTTACAAGGGAAAAGATTGTTTTGAAACTTTCCCCCTTCCCTGGCCACCCGGTCAAGAACCCAGCGACGATCCCCGCGTGGCCGCCATCGCCACGGCCGCCCGTGAACTGGTAGAAAAGCGGGACGCCTGGCTGAATCCCCCCGGTGCCAGTGAAGCCGAATTGAAAAAGCGCACGCTCACCAATCTGTACAACCAGCGCCCCACCTGGTTGGATCTGGCGCATAAGAAGCTGGATACGGCCGTGCTTGCCAGCTACGGCTGGCCAGACGATCTAACCGATGAACAAATTCTGGAACGCCTGCTGGCCCTGAATTTGGAACGAGCAGGGAAGATTCAATGAGTTTTTTTAACCACTCTGCACTACCTAA
>JBHIWP010000199.1:0-10747 GCA_041987425.1 Promineifilaceae bacterium (SeqCode)
CGGCCAGCACGTACAGCATTAGCTGCTCGGCGTAAAAATCCCAGTGTCCGGCAAAGCCTTCGCCGGGCCGGTAAGCCATGTGGAACATATTGCGCGTTTCGTCCAGGAACCAGGGCCAGTTCACGCCGTCGTAAAGCGCTTGAGCCTTGGTCTGAACTACGCCGCCAAAATAGTCTCCGGCGGTGAGCACGCCCATGAGCAGGATGGCAGTATCAATGGAAGAAACCTCGCTTTCCCAGGCGCGCTGGCCGGTTTGCATATCGACAAAGTGGTAGTAGAAGCCTTCGGTACGCTCCATGCCTAGCAGCGTATCCAGCGTGCCGTCAACTCGCTCGTAGCCTTCTTCGAAGGTGATATACCCTTTTTCGACCCCGATGGGGTAAGCGGTTAGACCAAATCCCACGGAGGCGATGCTGGCGATGCCGGGCGAGCCGGGGTGGCGGTCGCGGATCAAGCCGTAGCCTGCGCTTTCTTCGTCCGTGTTGGCCTGTTCCCAGAAGAATTCGAAGGAGCCGCGCATTTCGTATTCGATGACCTCGTTGATAAGCGAGGGGGCTTCGGTGGGAACAGGTGTTGTAGTGGAAACTACTGTTGCTGTGGGCACTGGCGGGGTGGTGGAAACAGGTGTGATGGTGGAAACGGCCGTCCCAACCACGGTCGCCGTCGCTTCTCCTTCCGCAGAACAGCCAACGATTGATAAAGCAATGAGCAGCAGAGCAAGTATTCTATTCACCGGCAATTCCCGTTCTTTCTACAGATTCCACAAACCATTTTTGCAGCAAAAAGTACATGACCAACAGGGGCAGAATGTTCAAAAACGTACCGCTCAGCTTTACGGCCTCATTTAGCCGGTCGAAGATGTTGACCGTGCCCGGCGGATACAGATTTTCATACGCCTGCACAAATTTAGAAAGCTGCATGGGCAAGGATTGAATGCCTCCTTCTAAAAAGATGACGGTCAGGTAGGTCTCGTTCCAGTACCAGACCGTGGAGAAAATAAGGGCGATGATATAAGACGGAATGGCAGCAGGCAGGGCGATCTTCAAAAAGATGCCCAGGCTGGTTGCGCCGTCTAGCCGCGCCGCCTCTTCCAGCACTTTGGGTAAGGAGAGGAAGGTCTGGTAGAAAATGAGGATAAAGATCGCGCTTTTGAATCCCTGGCCCATGATGGCGGGCAGCACAAGGGCATAGATATTGCCCAGCAGCCCATACTCGCGGTAGGTAAGCATTTGCGGAATGACGGTGTTTTGGGCCGGAATGATAAAGGTAGCCAGAATCAAAGCGAAGATAAGCTTTTTGCCGGGGAAGCGATACCGGGCCAGGCCATACCCTACCAGCGAGCAGACGGCCGTTTGAAAAAACGAAGGCACCAGACTGATAAGAATAGACGACGCCAGCTTGCTGGGATAATCCAGAACTTGATATGCCTTGCTGTAATTGCCAGCGTAAAACTCCGTGGGAATCCACTGCACCATCGGGTTCAGTAAATCTCCCGGGCTTTTGAGGCTGGTAACGAACATGAACAAGAGCGGGTAGAGGTAAACAAAGCCGATGGCGATCAGCAGCAGATAGAGCATCACGTTAAACACCACGCCATAGCTGGTTCTGTTGCCAAAAAGAAGGCTTTTCAGCTTTTCTTGTTTCATCCTGGTCATAAGCATACGTCAACTTCCCGAACGGCTGACTAGCCGTATTGCCTTTTGGCGCGCGAGTTTAAAAGAAAATAAACAATTGCCAGCAGCACAATCAGCACAAAAAAGTACAAGAACGACATGGCGCTGGCATAGCCAATGCCTCCGCCCACGGCAAACGTCTGGCCGGAAATATATTTAATCACCTTGTTCTCTGAGAAGTGGGACAGGGTAATGATGGTGTAGACCGCCACAACGATGGTTGTTGTGGAAAGAGAGGGTAAGGTAATCTTCCAGAAGGATTCCCAGGCGGAAGCACCGTCAATTGCGGCTGCTTCGTAAATGCTGGGATCGATTTTTTGCAGGCTGGATAAATAAATGAGGATCTGCACGCCAGAAAACCAAAGAATGAGGATAAACGACGTGAGCAGGTACTCAATTGGATTGTGCAAATAGCGCGGCAGCTGGGCCAAAAAGTCGGAAATTGTATCTGTGATCGCCAATCCCGGCACGGTAGCTGCCCCTTGTGAAACCAGCTCCTGAATGACGGGACCGCTGGTGATGACCACTGGCAAAAAGAAGATAGTGCGGAACAGCCCCTTGAATTTAAACTCTAAATTCAGAAACAGAGCAATGATTAGCGAAAAAATTAGAATAATGGGCACGGAAACCAGGGTTTCAATGGCATATTCGATGAGCAGTTCAACAAAAGTTGGGTCCGTGAACAGGGCGCGCGTGTAATTTTGCCATTGAATATGTTCAAGATCGATGCCGGTGGCTGAAACCGTCACCTCGTTTACGCTGTAAAGCAAGGTTTGCAGAAGCGGCCACAGGGTAAAAACGATAAAGCCCACAATCCAGATCAGCACAAATAGATAGCCAGTGGCGGCTTCTCTGGTTCTATACTTCAGGCCGAGCCTGCGGGCCGCTTTGGGGGCATTCAAGGCATCGTGCGTACTCAAGGGGCACCCTCCGTTACGACTGCATCCAGGCCATTTACCGTTAAGCCATTGGCTGAAAAGGGCGTACTGTTGTAATTGACAATGATTTGCTTACCGTTGCTGTAGGTCGTGGCCGTGACGCCATCGGCCAGCGCCTGGCGGGCGACAATGTGGGCTCCTCTTACCGGCCCCAGCAAATCGTTGAGCCACCGGTACGTTTCTTCAATTTCCTGGCCCCATTGGGCGTAGGAGGAGGTGTAAATCCAGTTGGATTGGGTGTTGAGTATCCGGGCGGTTGCCTCCTGGCTGAGGAAGTAAGACGGATAAAGGCCATAATCGGCATGGCGCAGCAAATCGGCGCGCAAGTTGGAGGAGAAATTAAGCGCAGGGCCGTAGTAAGGCACGTAGCCAGATAAGACGATTGGCAAAAACGGAACGGTTTGGGTGGTGTACAGGTAGCCGCTGTCGCCCAGGGGCATGTCGTAGTAGGCCTGCATGTGGCCGAACAGGTAATCATTGGGCTGGTAAAAGGTGGTGGCAACATCATTTTGGGCCAACAGCGTCTGGTATGCTTGAACGGCCGCTTCCCGGTTTAGAAAGTGGCCGTCTCTAAAATCACTGTAAATGGTTGAGCTGATGCCATCCAGCGCCCAACCGGCCTCAATCTCCGAGCCCAGGTCTGTGCTTAATCGGGTATATCGCTCGCTGAGGGCTTCTAAATTGAGGAAGTAATTGACTTTGAAGCGGTTGTGGCCCAGCAGGTTGGCGTTGGTGATGGACATAGCCAGATCGCGGCGCGGCGAATACCCTTTTTCTTCCAGCAGCGCCGCCTGGGGATCGAGATAGAGGTAGAAACGGCCGTTTACGGACGTAACCATCTCCACCAAATCCACCATTTGCGCCATGTTACCCAGGCTGCCATCCAGCCGCAGCGACCGGGGTGGCATGCTAGACGCGCCGCCCGGCTGCCAGCCATAGTAGATCACTTCCGGATTCTGCACCGCCAGGTCAGTAAGAATGGCCTGCATCTGGTCCACGGTGGTCATGGGGATGGAGCGGAACCAGAACAGCACCTTTTCCTTTTCACCTCCCAAAAACTCCAGGCGAATGCCGATGTCGCTGCCTGGCTCCACTACCTGGTTTAGCTGTCCGTTTTCCACCAAATATTGCTGGTAGCTGCGCGCCATGCCCACGTAGTCACTGTCTTCGCCCGTGAGGAAGCGGTAATGAATAGCTACATCAAACTGGTTGGTGCGGGGCTGCAGGGTGGTGACGCCAGCGCCGGCGCGGTTGGTGGCCTGGAAGTAGCTCTGGTTGTAGACAAAGGCGTTGTAGATGAAGTTGAAGTTGGTGATAACCCCGGCGGGATGGGCATGGATCTCACCATAGGTTGCGCCTTTTTCCACAACCTGGATGTAGGCGTTTTCTTTTTCCTGGTGCACCATGCCGATGACCGGGATAGACATCTGAAACGGCCGTTTGATCGCTGGGCCGTAAGGCAGCGTGCTGATCATGCCCAGATCATTGCCGTAGTAACGGCCGTAAAACATATTCTGCGCTTTGGTCTCCGCCGCAAAGTGAATCAGCGTGCCGGAGCCATCGGGAATGAACATGTAGCCGGGGATGCTATCGTCCCGAACTGCGCCAAAGAAGGGATAGACGTACAGCAGTCCCAGCTTGAATTCCGGATTTTCTTCTTGAATGGCTTCGTGCGGCACCGCAACGCTCACGCCGCTTTCTTCAAGCGTCACGATGACCGTCATCGTGATCGACGGCTCCAGGAAGTTGACCGTGGCCTCGAATCCCTGCTCAGTTGGCCTGAAGTCGATGCTGTGTTCCGTGTTGGTGATTGAAGCGCGCTCGTCGTTGGCCGTGGGGTCCAGGTAGTCGATGCTGATGCCGCTTTGGGCAAAGGCTGTCCAGGTCCGGTTTAGCCGGTCGTCTTCGCCCACTTCGTCCAGGCTGGAGTGCCAGACGTAGCCGCTGCGTTTATCCGCCACTTTGAAGGCCAGGGTTTCTCGGTTGGCGTATAGCTGAAAGTCTCGGTTTTCTGCCAGCAGCTCATAGCTTTCTGGGATGGATTGCAGGCGTTGTGTGCGGGCGTGGGGTGCGGATGGTGGGGATGAGGATGATACGGCCGTATCTGCTACCGCACCCACTTGCGGCACGTCAGCCTCCCGCTGATTCTCCCTCAGACCAATCAGCAGCCCAAAAATTACGATAGTTTGGAATATCAACAGTCGCTTAAGCACGTAACCTTAACTCCTGAACAATCGCAGAAATGAAGTCAAATAGCTGGCTAAACAAAACATAGAGAATGTAGCCCGTCAGCACAAACAGCCCCATTGTAAACAGCGTCAGCAAAACGTTGCGCACCGTTTCTGAAAAGGTGTAGTTATGAATCTCCTTTACCATGATAAAGAGCATGATCGCCACCCAGGCCCACATCAAATTAAGCGTAAAGCTGTGGAGGAAAATCTCATTAAGCGTCAGCACGTTGGAAAGCAGGGCCACCGGCAGGGCGATGAGGGCGTAGGGAAACAGGCTGTAGGCGCTGCCAATCACCACGTCTCGCACCTTCCCCTCGCCATCGCTAATGGTAGAAATTAGATAGTTGGCGGCATTCCACAGCAGAATCAGCCCCACCACGATGACGATCTCATTTTCTACACGGATGTCTGATGAGCTTGAATAGGGATTAAAGACAAAGCCGGTGACATAGAGCGACAGAACCCGCACCACGATTACCCAGAGATAGAGCAAAATGGCAAACTTCAGGCTGCCGCGCAGGTTATATTTGATGTAGTAGAAGCTGTCGGCGGGCTGCTTGATGAAGCGGAACATGAACACAAAGTCATCAACCAGCTTGATTCGCTTAAGGTTGGCGAACCAATTTCTGGCCGGGTCCAGCCAGCCATAGCGGCGATCAATGCGTTTGCCCGCCTGGAGGACCACCGACAGGCCAATCAGCCCCAGGAATGCCTGCGACAAATATTGCTGCAATATCACGTTGCGCAGCTCCCAAAACGCCTGGGAATAGCCGCTGCGATCTTCAGCATAGCGGTAGTTGGCCAGGGCGTTGGGGTAATCACCGGCCTTAAAATAGGCATCGGCAATGCCCTGGTAGGCCAGGAGGGAGCCGTTGAAGTCAAGACTGTCTTCAAAGTACGGTTGGGCTTCGCGGTAATAGCCGTCGATGTAAAGACGCACGCCCTCGTGAACCTGCCTGGCAAACGAAGTGGTCTCGTAAACCACCAGCGCATTTTTGTCCTTGTCCAGCACGAAAATATGCTCGCCAAAACGGCCGACGGCCGTTGGATTCTTCAGGGTTCCCAAACGCTGGTTGCCCGTATCTTTGGCCCCAAAAAGAAACAGAAGGGTGCCGTTGAGATCGTACTCCGCAATAAATCCGTCGGCATCAACGGCCAGAACCAGCCCGTTCTCGCTCACATCCACATCGCGAAACGTCGTCGAGCCCCAAATGTCCGGGAAGACGTTTTTGCCGGAAATCGTGTAGCGGCGAATGCTTTCCCAATCGTTGGTACCGGCAGTGACGGTAAAGACCAGCGACTGGTGGTCGATGGTGAGGTTGGAAGGGGAAGCGGCTTCGTTCTTGATAAACTGCGCCAGCTGCTCATCCGTGAGGAACATGCGCTGCAAAATCATTTTGAGCGACATGGTGGCGGTGTTGGCACCGTAGTAGCCGATGAAGTTGCCGTTGGTGTTCATCTGCACAATGCCGTTGACGGAGCCTTCGCTGATGATGTACAGATTTTCGCGGGCATCCACGGCGATTTTGCGCGGCAGAAACTGGCGGTTTTGGCCGAAAAGGGGTTCAGACGGCCGTCCAAATGAGTTCACCACATTGCCGTCAGCGTCAAAGATGAAAATCATCTCCTGCCGGGCATCGGCTACGTAGATGGTGCCCTCATCATCAACAAAGAGGCCCGTTGGCCCGCTCAGCTCTTCCTCGCCGTAGACGGTTTCAACTTCGTAGCTGGCGTTCAGTTTGACGATACGGCCGTTTCCCGTATCCGCCACGTAAATCACCCCATCCTCGGTAATAAACATGTCCTCCGCCCCAGAAATATCCAGGCGATTTCGGCAAAAGGCGTGTAGGCATCCTGAGTCATCACCAGCCAGCCGCGCGGCCCGATGGCCCAGGTGGTGTAGGGCGAATCGGCACGGGCAGGAACGGCGCTAAAAGCAACAATTCCTATGGTGAAGATGATAAGAATGAGACGTTTCATTAGTGTCGTTTTGTAATTGAGTAATTAGGTAATTGGGTAATTGGCTGTTTAATTACTGAGTTACTCAATTACCCAATTACTTTAATCCTGAGTGAGACATCGTGCTCATCACCTGGCTTTGCAGCAGGATAAAGATGAGCAGGTTGGGCAAAAACATAATCAGCGTGGCGGCCGCAGCCAGTCCTTGGCCAGCCACCGCGTTTGCCCCGGTTGTTGTGGTCGTTAACGTTGTCAGATAAAAGGCGAACGTTTTAAGGCTTTCGCTGTTGACATACAGCGTTGAAATTTCGGCGTTGTTCCAGGTCGCCTGGAAGGTCAAAATGGCAATCGTGGCGATGGCTGGTCTGATCATCGGCAGAATGATGAGCCAGTAGATGGCGACATCAGAAGCGCCGTCAATTTTTGCCGCTTCCACCACCTCGTCGGGGATGCCGTCCATAAACTGTTTGAGTAAGAACAGGCCCACCGGCAGGGCCAACACGGGCAATATGTGCACCCAAAAGTTATCAATGAGGTTTAGCCGCTCGATGATTAAAAAGCGGGGAATGGTAACGGCGATGGGCACAAACATGAGGGCGACGGTATTGATGGCGAACAGCACGTTTTTGAGCTTGAATCGCTTTTTGGAAAGGGCGTAAGCGGCCGTTGTAGACACCACAATGGAGGCGATGACGGTAACGACCGTAATCAAAATGCTGTTGAACAAATAGCGCGTCACCGGAATGCCAGACCGGGAAAATCGCGAGAATAAATCGCTAAAGTTCCTAAACGTTGGGCTGATGACAAAAAAGCGCGGTGGGTAGGCAAACAGCTCGTCTGGCGGCTTGAAGGCGTGGGAGAAAATGAAAACGATGGGCAGCAGCATGAAAGCAGCCAGCGGCAGCAGAATCAAGTAGAACTTGAGCTGGCTGGTGTGGAACCCCTGCGGGTTGCTGCGGCTGTTGCGAATGCCAGAGAAGCGGCTGCTTCTTCTTTTACCGCGCCGTAAAACGAGTCTACTCATCGCTGGCAAACAACCTTGTGGCAACTCTTGAGAAAAAGAGCACCATCAACAATAGCACAACGGAAACGGCCGCTGCGTAGCCCATCTCATACCGCAAGAAACCATAATCCTCAATGTGGTTCACAATGAGCTGCCCGGCGTACTGCGGCGTGGGATTTGCCCCCGAAAGCGTCACGCCGATGGCCCCGGCCTGAAACGTGCCCACAATAGCCATCACCGCGCCAAACAGCATTTGCGGCTTCATCGAAGGAATGGTGATGTGAATAATCTCCTGAAAACGGTTGCTGATGCCGTCCAGGCTGCCCACTTCATACAGCTCCGGGTTGATTTCCAAAATTCCGGCCAGCATTGCCAAAAAGCCAACGCCCATGCTGCTCCACAACGTTACCACCACCATAATCGTCATCAGGTATTCTGGTGACTGAAGCCACTGAATGGGCTCCTGAATCGCGTTCATGTTTAGCAAAAAGCTGTTCAGGTAGCCGTTTTGATCGCCGCTGAACAGCGTTTTCCAGACAACGGCCATGGCAACGCCGGTAGTCATGGAAGGCGAATAGAGAATCAGGGCAAAAATGGTGCGCGGGCCTTTGGGCAGCTGGGCCAGCATCCAGGCCAGCATAAAGGCCAGCACGTAGCCACCTGGCCCCACCAGCACGGCAAACTTGATGGTGTTAGGCAGCACGTAGCGCATGAAAATGTCGTCTTGCGTCAGCAGAGCAATATAGTTCTTCAGCCCAATGAAGCTGGGCGTTTGGATCGTGTCGAAGAAGGCAAACGATAGGAAAAAGGCAACCAGCACCGGCACCACGATAAAAATGGTAAACATGAGGCCGTAGGCAGACAAAAAGGCATAGGCGCTGCCTTCTTTTGACAGCCAGCGCTGGAATTTGCTTTCCTGCTGTGGTGCCTGATCACGCTCAATGTAGGTGCTAGTCGTCGCCATTTTGCATCCAGCTTTCCACGGTTTCAATCGTCGGAATCTTGAATTCCCTGACTCGAACGCCGTTTTCTAAATAACCAAACTCTTCCATTTTGCGCGAAATTTCCCGGTTGATAATGATGACCGAATTGTCAATTGCCACGCGCGGATTGACCCCCTCGAACACAATCTGGTTCCAGGCGTTGCTCAGTTCGCGCTCCTGCATGTAGCTGCCCGGCAGCTTCACCGGCTCTTGCAGCCATTCCCACTGCTCCAGAATTATCTCTTTGTGCTCGTCGGGAATCGGGGAGGCGGCAAAGGCTTCTAAATTGGCCGAATTCCACAAATATTCCAGGCCATAGTTTAGAATGAGCTGCTGCTGAAAGTCGGTTTGCGTTTCGGTGGACATCCACCACTTCATGAATTCCCAGCCTGCTTCGGGCTGGTCGGTGTTGGCAAACATGATGCTCGCCTGGGCCGAGCCGGTGGCGTAGCGCAGCTCACGGCCGTCTTCCAGCACGGTGGCGGGATACAGCGTAATTTCCCACAGGCCATTGAGTTCGGGCGCGGCCGTTACCAGCTTCAGGTAGGTTTCAAAGTTAGAGACGCCAATGGGGAGACGGCCGTATCTAAAACTGTCATAAAAGCTGGAGGTCGTTAGCGGCATCCCATAAATGGTAAAACTCTCGGCCATGAACTTGACCGCCTCAATGGCCTCGTCGCTCTGCAACCCGGTAGCAAAGCCATCCTCGCCGTAAAGGTCGGCGTCGTGGTTCAAAATGTAGGGCGCCGTCATCAGGTACGGCTTGGTGCCGCTGCCCGCGGAAAGCGGCGTGTTGAAGTTCATGCCAAAGCGCTGTAGCTCCGGTAAGATTTCAATCACCTCATCCCAGGTTTGCGGAACGGGAATGCCCAGCGACTCCATGATGTCGCGCCGGTAATACGTCACCCAAAAATCTTGCGTCTCGGGCATGGCGTAGACCGAATCATTGATGATGTAATGCAGCAGCGAGCCGGGCGCGTAAATGCCAATAGTTGAATCAAAATCGTCAAATGAACGCAAATCCTTGAGCGCGTTGCGAATAGCCAATTCATACGGCACATTGGTGCTGACGCCCAGGGCCACGTCTGGCTGGATTCCGGCGGCATTGGCCAGCACCAGCTTAGACTCATCCGGCATGATAGAAAACTTGACGTTAATGCCGGTTTGCGCCGTGAAATTTTGGTCCGTAATCAGCTGCATCAAATCCACATACTGGCGCGGCCGATTCACCCAAACTTCTAGCTCTCCTTCTTCTGCCTCAATCGATTCGTATGGATTAGGACGAAACGAATGGAAAAAGCGTTTGAGCGCCTCGAGCCAGGATGTGATCAGCGAAACCTGCACATCCTCTGGCGTGGTGTCTGGCGAATGGATGTAAATTTTATCCAGCGCCAGCGGCTGGTTTTGCAGCAGGGGCAGCAAGCTACCCAGCAGCTGTGCAGCTGAGCCAGAGCCTTCGGAGAAACGGTTCAGCCGTACCGGTATTTCGTCCGGATCCTCGGCCAAAAAGAGGATGTTGTCGATGGCCATCTGGTAAGTGAGCACTTCTTGCGAGCCACCGCTGGCGTTGATCGCCTTAACTACGTTCAGGTCCTGCCGCAAATCGTCGGCAATGGCAACGAGCTGCGCTTCGATATCGGGAATATAGTCGGAAATGACCCATTCCTTGAAGGGATCAACCTGGTTACCGGTGAGCCGCTTGATTTCCAGGGAAAGCTCATTGATATCGATGAGCACCTTTTGAATTTTTTCAATGGCGGCGCGGTAGGGAGCATTTGTGGCCTCGATGCCCAGCACGTTTGTGCCCGCTTCCAGGTAAATTTTGTAGGGTGTATCGATGCCCAGCGTTTTGTTGGTCCACTCCGGCATGTAGTTGAAAGGAACTGCGTTTAGTTCCTCAAACAAGACCTGATCGTTGAGGGTGATGCGCCGAAATACGGTGAAGTTACTTTTGACGTTT
>JBHIWP010000200.1:0-10676 GCA_041987425.1 Promineifilaceae bacterium (SeqCode)
GGAGGAAGTCAGCGCTAGAGGCGTTGTTGGTGTGAGCCAGATAGTAGTTAAAGGAAAGCGTCAGATTGCCGCTGCTGGGCAGGCTGATGTTGGGCGAGCGGATCGAGGTGACGCCATTGTCGATGTCATTAGCCCCGACGCTGCTGCCCGCGGTGGCCCCGGTGACCAGGTCATTGCTGCCGCTGACGGTGGTGCCCAGCTGTTTGGGACCGCCGGAGTTAGTGTCTTCGGGGTTGGCGCGCTGCCACTGGCCGGTGGTGGCGGTGTCGGTGCCGTTGGGGTTGGTGGTCCAGCCCAGGTTACTCTCGAAGTTGTCGAAGAAGATAGTGCCGCCGGGCGGTGTGGTGGGCGTAGGTGTTGGCGGTGCAGGCGTGTTGGTGGCCGTGGGCACCGGGGTGTTGGTCGCCGTCGGTGGCGGTGTGTTAGTGGCTGTTGGAATTGGCGTATTGGTGGCCGTCGGTGGTGGTGGTGTATTGGTTGCGGTTGGCGGTGGGGTATTTGTTGCCGTTGGCACTGCGCCAACAGTACAAACTTCCAGGCTCCAGCCATTCAAGCTGCCACCATCCAGGTTGGCATTGTCATCAACAGTCAAGGTCCAGGTGCCATTGGCATTTTGGCCGTCAAACGCAGAGAGGAGGTTGCTGGGCCGATAGGTGCCACCACCAACTGGCGGACATGGCCAGCTGCCGGGTGCTGCTTCATCGTCCAGATTCAAGTTGAAATTGTCCTCGCTGCTGCACGAACGGGCCATAATTTGCACTGAAGTGCCACCGGGGCTAGACAGATTAAAGTCTAGATCATTGATCCAGGTATGCGTACCGTTCAAGTTCCGCACGTTAATATCAGCAATGGTGCCACTGCCTGAGACGTTCAATACAGAGTTGACGGAAGGCGTCCCGCTGCTGGAGATTGTTTTGGGCACATCGGTGCTGTTGTAGACTGTACAACTGCCGGGCACTGGCGTATTGGTTGGCGGCGGGGTGTTGGTAGCAGTGGCGGTCGGCCCGGGTGTCGGTGTTGGACCTGCTGTACAGTTGTAGCAGACAATGGCGAAGTCCTGGTCGGTGCTGTCGCCAACGTTGGGCACGCCGTTGCCCGCAATGTTGAAGCCGGTCACGGTGATGTTGATCGCGCCGCTGGTGCCTGCGGGCAGGAAGATCGCTTCGTAGTTATTGAGCGCATCAGGCGAGCCGCCAGTTGTGCTCCATTGTCCGGAGAACCGGTTGCCCAAATAATTTGTTCCGCCAACATTGGCGGACAGATTCAGATTATTTACCTGGGGACTGGTGCCGATGGCGCCAGCAGCATCGGTGTAAGCGAGCACGATGCGCACGGGCTTAGATGGGTCAGCAGCCGTGCCTGCCCAGGTCCAGGTTTCACCGCTGTTATTGAGCAGAACCGATTGGTCCAACACAAATTTCGCGGTATTGTCAAACATCAAGGACATGTTGGGCATGCCGTAGCCCTGCGCGTTGCTGGGCAAGGTGTCGTTGGCGCTAACGCCCGTCAGGTAGGTGGGATGGGCAATCAGATAAGCCTTCATAATGGCCGAACTGGGGGCAGAGACACCGTAGGTGTTTTGTAGCCAGTAGTAAGCCAGCGAGCTGACGCCCGCCACGGCCGGAGTGGAGTGGCTGGTGCCTGAAGAAGCGGCAAAGACCGTCTGCCCGGAAGGCCGATATTGGTCACAGACGCCGGAGCCATTGTAGCTGGCATTGGTGCTGGCCGTGCCCTGAATGTGGGTGCCGGGGGCAATAACTTCGGGCTTCACCCGGCCGCCCGGTGATGGGCCACGGCTGGAGAAGCTGATAACGTCCATGGCGTTGTTTGCCCCAGAGGAGTTAATGTTACAGCCGTCGGTCCAGCTGCCGTCTTCATCGGAAGGACGCATATTTTCGGAGGCGCCAACGGTGATCATGTTCTTGCCGTTGCCGGGACTGCCAACGGTGGCGGAGCCTGGGCCGGAGTTACCGGCGGCAAAGATGAAGATCATTTGCTGGTTGCCCGCCTGGGTCAGGTCGGCGTCGCGGGTGCCCACGTCAAAAGCCTGGGATGAGGAGTCGTAGGTGCCTGCACAGCTGGAACAGCCCCAGGAGTTACTGCTGATTAGTGCGCCGTTATCCTGAGAGCTTTTGATCAGGCCGGTGTCGGTGCCGCCACAGTTGCTTAAGTTAAAGCTGGGGCCAAAAATACGGGTGCTGGCAAAACGGCCGTACGGATTAATGCCCAGCCCGCGCTGGAAGCCCAGCGGATCGCGGAAGGGGAAACCGGCCGTGGTGTCGTAGCCACCGGCGATGCTCACGTTGATATGACCATGCCCATCTGGCCCGCCGCCGTTGCTGGCGCTGGTACAGTTCGCTATGTAGCTCAGCCGTGTGGGGTTGCTGATGTTGCCAAACTGATGCAGCGTGCGATCGCCAGAATTAACGGTGCCGTTGCCGACGCCGTCATCGGTAATATCCACAATCGGGTAATCCGCTGGATTGGTGCTGAAGCCGTAGCCGGAGAGCCAGGTCAGGTAGCCTGGGCCGCTTGGCCCGGTCTGGCTGCCGTTGAAGTTACCGGCCAGGATTTGGCCCTGGACCTCGTCCAGCAGCTCGCGCTCCAGGCGTTCTTCAACCCAATAAACATCTGGCAAACTGGCAATCGTTGCCACGTCATCTACGCGTACGGTAAAGTAAGCATTTTGGAAGGCCAGGATGGGCGTCCAATGCGCTTCCTGGCTGACAGCTAGCGCCCGGATAGTTTGCTCGCTAAGATGCTTACGCTCATGTCTGATCATCTGTACAACGATTTGGACTGTGTCCAACGCATTTGTGCTGTTGCTATTTAGGCGTTGCGAAAGGCCTGGCCCAACCTTTAGTGAAGATGGTAATGGTTGGCTGAATTGCATGATATCTTCTTGAGAAGCCATTCCATTAAGAAGATTGCGGCTGTTGCTATTTGCCCAGACAAGATAGCCATTTGTAGCAACGTACTGTACCAGTTTTGCTCCTGTGCTTTCTACTTCTGTCAGCCATTCGTCTTTAATAGGACCCACAAATTGAATTAACTGAAGTGATTCTTCACTACCAGCTGCTGTTAGTACCTCTTCCGTCGATTGAACGTCGAGGCTGGTGTTAATTGTCATTTCTTCAAACAACAGCTGATCCATGCTACTGTCGATGACCAGCCTGGACTGTACATCTGCCGGTAAAGCATCTAGCGCTGACTGCGAGACGCGGTAGAGGGCAAACGAGCCATAGTCATGCCAAAGCGAGACACCTGCATTATTTGTGTTAAGTACACCGGCAGGGGCAATGACCTTTACAGTTGGTTCGTTGCTTTGGCTGTTTGAAACTGCATTGTTGTTGAGGTCATTGCTGGCAGACAGACTACCCGAGGCAATGCTCAATAATAAGATAGCTGAAACAGTAACGAAGAGTAAGAAAAACCAGACCTTCGGAATGCTTTTCCTCGCGTTTGACGATCGCATATTGGGGGATCCTCCATGTAAAACAGTTAATTTGAATGGTTGCCTCTGTTGGCGTTGTTAAGGTATGGAGCTAGAAGTAGACAACGCACATGCTTTGCAAATGCTCAATGGGTAATCATATCAATGGCTTTTACCTCCTGGTTAGTCGTTCAGATTGTTCAGGCTATGCTGATAAAAGAGAGAGCCTCCCATTGGCGAGGCTCTCTCTACTTCAAAGAACGGCTAACTAATTATTTGTTATTCGTACATCATCTACACCGGCTTCTACCAGGCTGCCAGAGCCGCCATCAGCCGCCTCAATCAGGATGTAGACTGTTTGTCCGGCAAAGCTGTTCAGGCTGACGCTGGTGCTGGCCCAAACGGCCGCATCCGTGTTGCCCGCGCCCAGTTCTTCAAATACGACCTGGGTGGTGTTGCCCACCACGCTAACGCGCAGGAAGTCGGCGCTGGTGGCGTTGTCCAGGTGCGCCAGGTAGTAGGAGAACTCAAGCGTCAGATTGCCGCTGCTGGGCAGGCTGATGTTGGGCGAGCGGATAGACGTAAGGCCGTTGTCGATGTCGTTGCTGCCCACGCTGCTGCCAGCTGTGCCTTCTGTAACCAGATCAAAGCTGCCGCTGACGGTGGTGCCCAACTGCAACGTTGTGCCACTATAGGAAGTGGTTTCGGGGTTAGCCCGTTCCCACTGGCCGGTGGTGGCGGTGTCGGAACCGTTGGGATTGGTTGTCCAGCCGAGGTTGCTCTCGAAATTGTCGAAGAAGACGTCTCCGCTAGGGGGTGGGGTAGGCGTGTTTGTCGGCGGTATAGGTGTGTTGGTAGGGGTGGGTGGCGGTGGTGTGGGCGTGGGTGGTGGCGGGGTGGCCGTGGGTGCGGCCGTATCAGCCGTAATTTCCACATCATCTACGGCCGCTTCTACCAGACTGCCAGAACCAGCATCGGCCGCTTCTATGAGCAGATAGACTGTTTGTCCAGAGAAGCTGTTCAGGCTGACGGTGGTGCTGTCCCACACGGCTACATCCGTGTTGCCCGCGCCCAGTTCTTCAAACACGACCTGGGTGGTGTTGCCCACCACGCTAACGCGCAAGAAGTCGGCGCTGGTGGCATTGTTTAGATGTGCCAGGTAGTAGGAGAATGAAAGAGCGATATTGCTGCTGACCGGCAGGTTGATGTTGGGTGAACGGATCGATGTGACGCCGTTGTCGATGTCGTTGGCGCCCACGCTGCTGCCAGCTGAGCCTCCCGTGACCAGGTCGAAGCTGCCGCTGACGGTAGTGCCTAACTGCATCGTACTGCCGCCGCTGCTGGTCGTTTCGGGGTTGGCCCGTTCCCATTGGCCGGTGGTAGCGGAGTCAGAACCGTTGGGATTGGTCGTCCAGCCCTGGCTGCTCTCGAAATTATCGAAGAAGATGACGTTGCCTGGCAACGGCGTTGACGTGGCGGTTGGCGGTGGTGGGGTGGGGGTTGGTCCTGGAGGACCCATTTGCTGGGCGGCGGCGTAACAATTGATACGGCCGTAGCCGTAATTGAAATCGAACCCGGACGAACCCAGGTCAACGCCGGTGGTGGTTAAGAGATTGTAAATCTCATCGTGAGTTATATTGATGTCAATGCCCTTCAGAAGCGCCGCACAGCCCGCCACGTGGGGCGCAGCCATCGAGGTGCCGGAGAAGTTGGCATATCCACCTCCATCAACAGACGAGCGCACGTTTTCACCCGGTGCGCTAACGTCAGGCTTGTCTGTACAGGCGGCGAAGTCACCAGGGCCGCGGCTGCTGAAGCTGGCAACCACGTCGTTAATATTGGTCGCACCAACGCCAATGACGTTGCAATAATCGCCCGGCGAACCGATCGTGCTTGAGCCTGGGCCGGAGTTTCCGGCCGAAATGGACAGCACGATGCCAGCGGCACGAGCAGCATTGATCAAAGGCTGGTCGCTGGGATCGCCGCCGGGGCCGCCGATGGAATAGTTCAGTACGTGCGGCCGTTCATCCGGATTACAGCTGGGGTCGCCTGGATCATCACCCAGGGCGCATGGGGCCACCATCCATTCCCAGGAAGCCGTCAGGGCCCCATCGGAACAGGTATTGAATTCACAGCCTCGGGCTGCGATCCAGGTAGCACCTGGGGCGTTACCGATCTGGTTAGCACCGCCATCATCGCCTACCATGGTGCCCATGGTGTGCGTGCCGTGATCATTCTGATCACAGGGGGTTGTTCCAGAGCAAAGCCCGGTAGCGTCATACCAGTTGTAGCTGTGATTAAAGGAACCACCGTTGTTGCCACGGTATTGGTTAACAAGCGCCGGATGATTGTAATCGACGCCAGTGTCGATATTGGCTACAACGACGCCCTCACCTGTGGTGCCAAATTCAGACCAGATTTGGGGGGAGCCAATGCGGGTGACGCCCCATTCAAGTGCCTGAATGCTTGCGTCTTGTGTCCGAACTGGATCGGGAACGGAGTAAACTCTGACTGCTTCTACCGCCGATACGTCGGTTCGGCTGGCAATATGAGCCAGAACAGTTTCATTAGAAGTTACCAGCACCGAATTATTGATAAAGAACGTCCGGTAACTTTGAACGTTGCCTGAAATCATCTCGCGATTTAGGTAATTGAGCAAAGGCCTTTGTGTTTCTTCGGCCGTTTCGCGCAGGGTATTGTAAACAAACCAACCACGCTCCGACCAATCGCTAATCTGGTAAGCCGCACTTAGATCAGCCTGCCGATTCATTCGCACCCAATATTCGCCAGTCCCGGCTTCCTGAATGTTATCCAATACGCCTGGTTCTATCTTCTGGGCGGCGTCGCTAGCGGGTTCGCCTGCCTGCAAAGAGGAGATATTCACCAAAACGAATGCCAGGGCAACTGCTAATACAACAAGGCGACCTATTCTGAAGAAATGTCTATTCACTTTCATTTGTTTGCTTCCTCCTAAAACCAATGACTATTTCGAAGAAAAGTTGCACTGTTTCAAACTCTAGCCGGGCGATAGCCGGTGGCTACTTGTCCGCCTAGAGCAGCCCGGAAAACTTAAATTTGGCGTGATCCTCCCACAGGATGACGGGGCGTGATTGTCATGCCCGCGGGAGGATCGTCACAGATGGCCAGAAATGAAAACAGGTTGTTGCCAATGAGTTATCACGATATTGAACCTCAAGCGTTAGGGTATGGATTGCTGACATATTGGTTGGTGGAATCGTAAGCATGGGTGGAACCGTCTGGCAGTGGGAACCCACCCAGACGAAGCAGTGTCATCAATGATTTCATTTTCTTCCTCCAACAAAAGGATAGTTCTGTTGAGCAGTTGACAGCGTGTTTGGTTTAGAGGAACCAAATCGGATGCGGTGGCTCATGTGGCCTTACGGCCGTATAGGGTTTTCCAAGAATGAATAGTTTGTACACTCCGTCTCGAGATTTTTAGGGGAATAGACCAGTAAGCATGGATGAATGAAACGGCTGTATGGGGGTACACAGACATTTAATGCATGGTGTACTGGTCAGCTTCTTCTGTCTCCTTTAGCGCACACAAAACGAAAACGGCCGTTTGCCGGGCGGCAAAATCTGTATCGCTTGCTTACGCTATTTTGAAACGCACTTCACAGCAACGAGTCCTGCACCTATTTATCGGCTATCAATAAAATGAGTGCTCGTTTTAGAAAGATTAAGGTCTAAAATCAGGGCAACAGACCCTGTAATAGCAATATTTTTTCCAGGCTAAACACAAACAGTACGCCGGTAAGTGATAAGAAGACCAATACAGCCTATAAATAAAAGGGGAAAATTCTCTGCGTGTAAGATTAATCTCAGGTGGTGATATCTGCTCGATTGCACCTTATTCATGCTCCCAACATCAATTCGTTACTTTTGGTTGGCCCACTGTTCCAGACGATAGCGATGGCGACCTTCCAACTTGGTTAACGGCCGTATTCCCTTCATCATCTCATTGGCCTCATCAAAGCTCATGCCTTCATGCTTCATCAGGTAGGCTGCCAAAATGGTGGCTGAGCGTCCGCGCCCTTTGGCACAGTGGACCAGGACGGTACGGCCGTCTTCCACCTGCCGTCGCACAAATTCTACTCCGGCATCAATCATCTGCTCTGAGGGAACCGTTACGTCCAACACCTTGAGCCGATTATAGGCAATGTTGTGTGTTTCATAATGGATTACGTCATCTTCACGCTCAGCACGAATGTTGAGAACAGCCGTAATGCCATTTTCTAGCAAGAACTTATAATCTCTTGGATAGTGAGGGGCACCGCCCAGCCAAAGCTGTGGTGTAATTTCGTCGAACCAACGATGTCCCTGAATTTTTTCATAAGTAAAACGAATAATCGGAAAAAACTTGTCAAACAGCCAGTGAAAAGGATTCATAGGCGATTAGGATAACTAGAGTACCAGCAAAAAGCAAAGATGGGCTATAAAAGAGCTACAAAATTCTTGCAGATATCTAGGACATACGGCCTATTTTTACTGGCTTAGAGCGATGTTTTCGGTCAAACCGGCCGCAAGTGGTTAACATAAAAATGAATCCTTAACACGATTTTAACCATAAAAGGGGCAAAATCGTTTATCCTTATCGCTTTATGGCCGAAACGGGTACTCTTATCTTATGCTTTGTTAACGAGACGGCCGTATCCTGTGAAGTTTAAATACTACGCACGACACAAGAGGGTTCATGGCTTTAGGCAGTTTAGAAGAAAAATCACTGGCCTGGCGCGACTGGCTTGCTCATACGTGGCAAACCTTACGTTATAAAATTCTTCCCGTGCAGCCAGCGGCGCAGCCTGGGATGGGAGCCATCCCGCATGCGGAGGGGACCGTTTTCCGCGTCTGGGCGCCCAACGCAGAAGCAGTATATGTCACTGGCTCTTTCAATCATTGGCACCCCAACCAGATTCCCCTGGCACGGGAAGGAAACGGCTACTGGTCTGTCAATGTGCCCCAGGCGAAGGCGGGGGACGAATATAAATTTACGATAGAGCGAGGTCGTCACCATTTGCTGCGCACTGATCCTTATGCCAAAGACGTAAGGCCGCCTTTCCAAAACGGCGTGGTGCGCAACCGCCTCATGCCGGGCACACAGACGGCCGTTTCTTCCAATCCCCCCTCCTTCCAACCTCCTTCACTCGAAGAGCTGGTAATCTACGAACTACACGTAGGCACTTTTGGTGAAGCGAACGGCTACCCTCCCTTCGATTTTGATGCTGTGAGGGCCAAACTGCCTTATTTGCGTTTATTGGGAATTAACGCCATTGAACTCATGCCCGTGAAGGCGTTTTCTGGCGAGCTTTCCTGGGGATACAATCCGGCGCATCCTTTTGCCATCAGCCAGGCGTATGGCGGCCCAGAAAAATTTAAGCAGCTCATTCGCATGGCACATGCTGAGGGCATCGCCGTGATTGTAGACGTGGTCTACAATCATTTTGGGCCACAAGACCTCAGCCTGTGGCAGTTCGATGGCTGGCAGCAGCACGGCCTAGGGGGCATCTACTTCTATAATGATTGGCGCTCCAAAACGCCGTGGGCCGACACCCGCCCTGATTACGGCCGTCCTGAAGTGCGCCGCTATATTCGCGATAACGTGCGCATGTGGCTGGATGAGTACCAGATCGATGGTTTGCGCTGGGACGCAACTTCCTACATTCGTAATGCTCACGGCCACGATGGTGATCCCGGTGCCAATATCCCGGAGGGGTGGGCCTTAATGCAAGGCATTAACGCCGAAATGCAGCACCACAACCCGCGCCACATCCGCATTGCCGAGGACTTACAGGCCAACAAATGGATTACCGAAGCCATTGAGCATGGAGGCGCGGGTTTCAACACGCAGTGGGACAGCCAGTTCGTGCATCCCGTTCGCCAGGCCATCATCACCCCACGCGATGAAGACCGGGACATGCTGGCCGTGCGCAACGCGCTGCTGTTCCGCTATGGGGCAAACGCATTTAGCCGCGTTATTTACACGGAGTCTCATGATGAGGTCGCCAACGGTAAGGCCCGGGTGGTGCACGAAGTAACGATAGCCGACCGCGATGATGCTTTGGCAGCCAAACGAGCCGCGTTGGGAGCAGCGCTGGTGTTCACTGCCCCGGGCGTGCCGATGATCTTCCAGGGGCAGGAGTTTTTGGAAGATGGCTGGTTTGACGACAAACGGCCGCTTGATTGGCACAAGGCGCAACAGAACAGCGGCATGATTGCGCTCTATCGTCACCTAATTAGCCTGCGGCGCAACCTTGGCAAGAAGACGCGTGGCCTGGGCGGACAGTCGATCAACGTGTTTCACGTTAACAACGTAGCCAAGCTGATTGCCTTCCACCGCTGGCAGCTTGGCGGGCCTGGCGATGACGTGATTGTGGTGACTAACTTTGCCAACCGGCCTCTCAAGAATTACAAACTGGGCTTTCCGCGTGACGGCCAGTGGCAGGTTCGCTTTAACAGTGACCTGAAAGCGTATCATCCCAGCTTCACCAGCCACCACGTGCCTACGATTACGGCCGTTCCCGGCGAATATGATCAGCTTGCCTACCACGCCACCATAACTATCGGTCCTTACAGCGTTATCATTTTGTCGCAGGGCTGAGTTGGCACAAACTGTCTACTTTACGAGACTTTTACAAAACAACCTACTTGACATATACTAGCCGCAGGGAAAGTAACTTGTGCAAACCGTTTAATCAAACGCAGTAACGTAAACAGCTTCATTCCTTGCAAGAACCATGACAGATTCCGCAGATAGCAGCCAGGAAAAACCAGTCGATCTCCGAAAGTTGTTGCGCGCCATAAATGATGCCTTTAGCGAGGACGATCTGCGCGATCTCTGCTTTGAGCTTCAGCTAGATTTTGAAAACCTCCCTGGGACTGTCAAAAAAGATAAGGCCCGCGAGCTGATTATTCACTTTGACCGGCGCAAGCGTATCAATGTGCTGGTGACTGCCTTCCTGGATCTGCGTCCTCACGTGAACATAGAGGCGATTGTGTTGGAGGAGCAGGATGAAGATCCCACATCGTCACGCATTGAAATTCACACGGCCGATATCCTGCCACAGGAAGATAAATCTAACACGATGATTGCCAGCAAAAGCTTTAGCGCCATCGCGCGCATGCTGTCACGGGCCGATGTGCACACGGCCGTTGTCACTTTCCAGACCGATTTTCAGGCCGCCTCACAACAGATTGAGCAAATGAATGACTATAAACAGATACA
>JBHIWP010000201.1:0-10662 GCA_041987425.1 Promineifilaceae bacterium (SeqCode)
TACCTGGGTGCAATTGGTGCCCACCTGGTATGACGACCCAGTTCTCACACTGCCTTAGTTTTGCCGGTTGGTAGTTGGCTATGGTATTGTGTAATGTAGACGGACTCCTTCCCAATTGGGATCGAAATCCTTTGTGTTGCGGGTGACTAGCATAACTTCTTTAGCTTGCGCTGTTGCCCAAATGATTGCATCTGGTAGACGAATGTGATGCGCGCGGCGGATTTGCACGGCTGTGTTTGCCACAGCCAGATCAAGTGGCACAATCTGAAAATTGGTTTCTAGAAAGTCACGTAGCTCGGCATCGTCATCTTGAGCACCAACCAAGACTTCCATCCAGGTAATGCGACTGATAAAGACGCGCTCATAACGGCCGTATTCTACATTCGCCTCATCAATTCCATTGAGCGCATCAATGATGATATTGGTGTCAAAAACAGCATCCATTAATGATCCCACTCGGAGCGTAAGTTGTGCTCATATTTAAGCGCGTCGATATTGCGATTTTGCCATGAGCCAAAGGCAGGATGAGACTTCAGAGAACGCGGATTGGCAGGTTGAGAATCTGCTTTACGCTGGTGCAGAAACAAAATGAAATCAAGCACTTCATTTTGCTTTTCCGGAGGAAGTGCGCTAACTTGTTTTTCAATCTCTTCTAAAAGTGTCATGTCAGTCTCCCGTCACTTTACACCGTTCATGCATATAATGATACAAGAAACAAGTTTCTTTTGTTATACCCAATTCGTTTTATCAAGTTGAAGCTCATTTTCACGCTTTGATAAATCCTTGTTTTAGTAGCAACTCCGCATTCAGAACGGAACCGCTGGCTGCGCCGCGCAGGGTGTTGTGGGTGATAGAGAGGAAGCGAATGTCGTTGACAGGGCACTGGCGAACGCCGCCCACGGTCCAGGCCAGGCCGTTGCCCGCGTCGCGATCCAGGCGGGGTTGTGGGCGGTTGGCCTCTGGCCGGTAGATGAACACCGATTCGGGTAACGTAGGCAGGTCGCGGATGATTTCAGGCGGCTGCCAGGTTTGGAAGAGCTGGATCACTTCCTCGGCGGTGGCAGATTCAGTGAGCTTGACGGAAACACTGCCTAAGTGGCCGTCCATGACCGGAACGCGGTTGGCCTGGGCGCTGACTTTGAAGGGAGCCATTTCGATGGCGCCGTTGCTGTACGTGCCGCAAAGCTTGCGTGGCTCGGTTTCCAGCTTGCCGTCTTCCCCGCCGATGTAGGGGATGACGTTGTCCATGATGTCCATTGAGGGAACGCCAGGGTAGCCTGCCCCAGAAACGGCTTGCAGGGTAGTGACAACGGCCGTTTCCACCCCATAGCGCTTGTGCAAAATCTGCAGCGGCAAGACGATGCTGGTTGTGGAACAGTTGGCATTGGCCACGATCCAGCCGTCCCAGCCATATTGCTCTTTTTGGCGGGAAATGAGCGTCGTGTGGTCTGGGTTTACCTCGGGGATGAGCAGCGGCACGCAGGGATCCATACGAAACGGTGAGGCGTTGGTGAGCACGATGTAGCCCGCCTGGGCAAACTTCGGTTCCAGCTCGCGCGCTTCGGCGGTGGGCAGGGCAGAGAAGAGGACGCGCGGCTCAAGGTTTGGCTCGGTGTGCTGAACGATCATGTTGGCTACGGCCGCAGGCGGGTCGCCGGGCAGCAACCAGTTGACACCTTCGCCATACGGCCGTCCTGCCGTGCGCTCCGAGCCAGTGAGTGCAACAATTTCAAACCAGGGATGGTCTACCAGATGTTGAATAAAACGCTGCCCCACTGCGCCAGTGGCAGCCAGAATACCGACGGGAATTTTTTTGTCCATAATAAAGTCTCCAATCTCCACTCTCTGATAATAAAAAACGCCGCCACCCACACTGGGGCGACGGCGTCGCGGTTCCACCCAATTTAGTAATCAGTGGTCAGTAATCGGTAATCAGTTCTGAATACTGAAAACTGTTTGCTGAATACTGCTTACTCTTAAGACGGCCGTTAACGAGGCCAACCGTGCTTCCTTACCAACGTGTGCCTTCAGGAAGCCGCTCTCAGGGGGTTTTCGGAGCTGTCTTTGTTTCGGAGGCTTGCAGCCAATGGCCTACCGATCTCTGCAACAGGCTCAGGCCCTACTCGTCCTGGTCAATGCTTTTTAGGGAATTGCTTGTCAGCAATCCTTATGAATTTCGCAGGATTATAAAGAATCTGGTTGACCTGTCAAGCATATGCTTCTTGAGGAGAAAAGCAATGGACGTCGCCAGACCACGGGCGCAGCGTAAAAGTATGCTCATGTTGGTCAGAAACGGCCGTAATCTCTTGCGCCTCATCACTGGCATTTAGGGCCACCCAAATTGACTCCGTGCCGCTGCTGCGCGCGTAAACCAGCGTTTGCTTGCCTGAGTGAATGACGGTGAAACGGCCGTGTCCCAACAAAGGATGTTCATGACGAAACTGAATAAGCCAGCGGAAATATTCCCGAATGTCCGAATCTTGGGCTTCATCCCACAGCATCGGCTGCCGATTTTCCTCCATTCCCTGGCTGCCAGGTTCGTGCATGCCCATCTCCTGCCGCACGCCCACCTCGCTGCCGTTATACACAATCGGCGGGCCAACGAGCGTGAATTGGCACAGTGCAGCCAGCTTAAGCTTGCGCTTGTCGTGCCGGGTGAGCCAATAAAATCGGTTCATGTCGTGATTGTCTAAAAAGCTGGGGCGGCTGTAGGTGGGCGAAAAAAACCGCTCGTGTTTAATAAGGAAGCTGGCAAACTCAGACAAATTCATGCGTTGCAGGGCAAACGTGTCGCGCAGCGCCTGCGCCAGCGAGAAATCCAGGCAGCCGTCCAGGCGGCCTTCATAGCTCAGTAACGTTGTCGGCGTCTCTACCACCTCGCCAAAAATCCAGGCTTCGGGCCGGATTTGTTTAACAGTGGCTCGAACCTCTGTCCAAAAGTCGTGGGTTGGCCCCAGCGCATAATCCAGCCGCAGACCGTCGAAGCCTATCTCCCCCAACCAGAAGCGCACGCTGTCTAGCAGATATTTGCGCACGTCAGGATGATTCACGTTCACCTGCGGCAGCTCCATGACGCCAAAAAAGGTTTCATAATCGTGTGGATAGTCGATCCAGTTATACCAATCGACGAAAGGGCTTTCTGGATTTTGAATGGCTTCCTGAAAGCTGTGGTGCTGGTGGCCCCAATGATTGGCTACAAAATCCAGCAGCACGCGAATGCCTTTGTTGTGGGCTATCTCTATTAGCTCTTGGATATCCTTCAGGGTGCCCAGGCGGGGATTGACGCTAAAGTAGTCGGTGGCATGGTAGCCGTGGTGGCTGTCGTCGGGGAAAAATGGATTGAGCCAGATGGCATTGAAGCCCATTCCGGCAATATAATCCAGCTTCTGGATAATACCCCGCAGCGTCCCACCGTAGATGTCGTTTAGCGTCTTAGTCTGGTTCCAGCTACGGCCGTTTCCCGGATAAAATCTGTCAGGAAAAATTTGGTAAACAATCGCCTTCTGACTCCAGGCCGGTGGCTCACTGGGGCCAACGTAGTAGGAAAACTGTTCACCATTGTTAGCCAAAATGGGGGGTGAGCCGTCGGCGGGGTAGGCCTTGATGATGTAGCGCACGATGGTTCCCTCTGGCCGGGGCGGCAGGGTGACCTGCCAATGCTGTAAATATTGCCAGTTGAGTAGATCCCACTCTGTCTTGCTGCGGTGCAGGGGGTAAACGGCCGTTTCTGGCAGCATTACTTCACATTCAATCTTTTCAATTAGCTGGGGTAGGCCAACGATCACAGTGAGTGTGGGAGCGTCTTCTGCTTGCGGCGCACGCGGCGCAATTAAACTGTGGTGCTTTACCCCCTGCCGCCACTCCTGATAATACTTCAGCCGTTTTTCAGTGGTGGATAGGGAGCCGAATACAAAATCATCCATTTACTCTTCTGCCTCTTTATTGTTCTTGAGCAATCAACTAATTGAGTAATTATGATATTCAATTATCCAATTGCTTAATCACCCAGTTACCTGTTAAGTTAATGAATAGAACCGCCAACCGGCAAGCCACTGGGCACCGACTCGGGAATGGTGTGGCTCAGGTCCAGGGCGGATGGAGAGGTGAGCGATTCCAAAAAGGTTACCAGAGCTGCTATCTCTGCGTCAGTGAGATCAGGGCTAGGACGCAAAAATGAGGGCGCGTTTAGGGCGGCGGTGTGTACGGCCGTCTCCCCCGAATCCTCGTCTAACATCAGCGAAGATAGCTGGTCAAAATCATACATTTCTACCGTCTGGGCCGGATCCAGATGGTGCAATATAGCTGCTTCCAGCGAGGGATACGCGCCATTGTGCATCCAGGGGCCGGTGATGGCTACATTGCGCAGCGGCGGCGTGCGAAAGGCAAACAGATCACTCTCGTCGCCGGTTTCGCGGGCACGGCCGTAATCGTACGGCTCCTCGTTGCCCTTGCCCGGCCCCACCTGCGGCACGCCAATATTGTAAAATTGCAAATCGCTCAGCAGCGCACCGCTGTGGCATTGGGCGCAGCCCGCTTTGCCATAGAAAAGCTCCGCCCCGGCCAGCACGTCGGAGGATACGGCTGTTTCATCTCCTTGCAAATAGCGGTCCCAGGGGCTGTCTAGAAAGGTGAAAATCTCAGCCTGATAGGCCGCCAAGGCGCTGGCCGCATATTCAAAGCCCATTTCTTGTAAAGGAACATTTGGGTAGGCGGCCTGGAACATCTCCTGATAGCCAGGCACGGCCAAAATGTCCTGCATGAGCTCATCCCACATCGCGCTAAATTGATAATCTTTAATGATAGCCAGGCTGTTGCGCTTGCCATAAATATCCTGGTCGCCAGTCTGGCCGCGCATTTCATCGCGCGAGGTGACGGGAAACATCGCCTGCACGACCAGCGCGGTGCTCAGGCCCAGCGGTACGTCATCATTGGCGGGGCTGTCGAACTCCGTTACGGCCGTTCCCGAAACGCGCCCATCCCAGAAGAGCACGTCCATGCCGTCCAGCCCCAGGTTGAAGATGGGCGTGGCATTACGCGGCACCAATACCTGACGGCCGTTGACGAAAATGCGCTCAGCGGCCAACCCTTCACCGCCCGTGCCAATGGACAAGGGCAGATTGTCTCCCGTGCCTACGTTGGGGTGGTGGCAGGTAACGCAGGCAATATCCTTGTTGCCGCTGAGGAGCGGGTCCCAAAACAGTGCCCGGCCTAGCGTCACTTCCGCTTCGGAAGGCGCGGCGCGCTTTAGCGGCATGGTGGCTCCGGCCTGAGCCAGCAGCCGTTCTAGCGTTGGCGCAGATTGCCCAGCTTCTGGCGTTTTCTCAGCCGCCTGCAAATTGCCGAACAGATAGGCGGCTACCACAATAACCAGCGCCAAGGTACCCACCCAGCGCAAACTTTGCCAGTTAATTCCCAGGCTGCGGCGGTGGTAAAGGACAAGCATCAATAACAGCAGCCAGGCTATGCCATTGGCAATGATCAGTACTTTAATATTTGGTGCCAGTCGGCTTACGGTTAGAGGATTGGATGCTGCTTCAGCAGCGGGGTAGAGTGTGGCTTGCTGAGCCGCTTCGGCGGCGGCATCCAGCGGGTAGGGCAGGCTCACTTTACGGCCTGCGGGGATGTTGGTGAACTGTTGGGTACGGCCGTCTGGCCAGTGAATGGTGAGCTCGTCGATGGAAACGGCAGGCCCCAGACCAAAGTGCAGCGTCAGCTCATTGCCTGCGCCCAGGCTGCTGCCGTTTTGCACTTCGCGCATCTGGGTCTGTCCATCAGCAGTGCGGATGGTGACGCGGGTGCCCACGGCATCTCGATTCACCGGGCCACCGCCGACC
This sequence comes from Promineifilaceae bacterium (SeqCode), assembly GCA_041987425.1. GTDB lineage: Bacteria > Chloroflexota > Anaerolineae > Promineifilales > Promineifilaceae > Leptofilum. Next base: position 5,835 of record JBHIWP010000201.1, read on the forward strand.
AGTTCCAATGAAAACCAGTGGTTGTTCGTTTGCGCGCCGGTCTGGTTGCGCAGCAGGCTGTAGCCGTGGTCTTTGTTGCCCAGCAGCAGATCAACCCAGCCGTCGTTGTCAAAATCGGCCGTGGCAATGCCCATCGTGGGGCCAACGTCGCCAGCACCGCTGCCGGAACTGACGCGGCTGAAGGTGCCGTCGCCGTTGTTGTGAAACAGTGGATTGGCAGCAATGCCTTCATGGGTAGCGGTGGTCATGACGGCCAGGTACAAATCTTGCCAACCGTCGTTGTTGTAATCCAGCGCAGCCGCGCCCCAGGCGATACCGTCGGGCACGTCTACGCCAGCCAGTTCAGCCACATCAGCAAAGGTGCCGTCGCCATCGTTTTGCAGCAGGGTCATCGGCCCGGCATTAGAGAAGTAAAAGTCAAAGTCGCCGTCGTTGTCGTAATCGGCCGTGGCCAGTCCCATGCCCATGACTTGCGTGTCGGCCTTGGCTTCGCTGGACACTTCACTAAAGCAGTGACCATCACAGCCTGGGCCGTCATTGCGCCACAGCTTGTTGCCAATAGGGAAAAGAAACTCATCATTGACCAGATAAATGTCCTGGTCACCGTCATTGTCGTAGTCGGTGAAGCTGGCGACAAAGCCTGCGCCGTAGGTGTGGCCTTGCAGCAGGGGAGTAACGTCGGTGAAGGTGCCGTCGCCGTTGTTGTGGTAGAGGCGGTCGGAGTCGCCCTGGCTGGGACGGCCGCAGCGCGGGTAGCAGGCCCAATTGGCGACGTAGAGGTCCAGCCAGCCGTCGTTGTCGTAATCGCCCCAGGAGGCGGTCTGGCTGTTGGCATCGCCGCCCACGCCCGCCCGGGTGGTGACGTCGGTGAAGCCCCGCCCGGCATCGTTGTGGAAGAGGATGTTTTGACCCCAGTTCACTACATACAGGTCCAGCCAGCCGTCGTTGTCGTAGTCAGCAAAAGAGGCGCCGCCGCTAAAGCTTTGAGGCAAGGCTACCATTTCGGCAATTGCTGGACGGCTAAAGGTGCCGTCGCCGTTGTTGCGGAACAGGCTGTTGGGGCCTTTGGTGTCGGTGACGTAAAAATCGACCCAGCCGTCCCGGTCGTAGTCGCCCCAGGCCTGGCCAATGGCTCGGTCGTTGCCCTGGCGCGTGTGCAGGATGCCGGCCGTGCGGCTGACGTCTTTGAAGAGGGTGGTGGGTGGCACGGCGACGGCCGTTTCACTCCCCCCCCTATTTTCTTGAGCCAATCCTGCCCGTTGGCAGGCAGACAAAAAAACAATTATCAGAAGAATGAAAAGCTTTTTTGTGCTCATGTTGCCTTTTTAAGTTTAGGGTGCCAGGCACCTGGGAGCATGCTAGGGAACTAGCTGCATAATATGCACGGACTGCGGCGGGATTTCGTCGAAAGGCACGTAGCCGCCGCTTGTAGGATCGCTGTTGGGCTGAAGGCCGTAGAGGGAAACGGCCGTAACCGCCCCGTCCAGCGCTAAGTCGAGACTGTAATTTTCGGCCGTGACCGGGTTGCGGTTCACATTGATAATGACCAACACGGTCTCGTTCTCCGTCTGGCGCAGGAAGGTGTACAGGCGCGGTGAATTGGCCTCTACTGGCGTCCAGTCGCCCACGCGCAGCGCCTCGTGCGCGTTGCGCACGTGGATCAGGTCACGGTACAGGCTCAGCAGTGAATCTGGATCGTCGATCTGGCCCGCCACGCTGCGCTCGGGGAAGTCGGCGGCGGCCGGTCGCCACGGCGTGCCTTCCGTAAAGCCCACGGTGGGGCTATTGCTGGCCCACTGCATGGGCAGGCGGATATCTTCATCCGGCTTGATGCCCGTCATCCCAATTTCCTCGCCATAATAAATGAAAGGAACGCCGGGACCGGTAAGCAGCAAAGCAGCGGCCACGCGCGCTTGGCCTTCATCGCCGCGCAGTTGGGACATGACTCGATTTTGGTCATGGTTGGTGATGAAGGTGGCGTATTGGCCAGGCGGGAAGGCCTCGTACACCTCTTGTTGTGTATCGGCAAAGATGGGCGCCAGTCCGGCCCCGGCGCTGTTGATGACGTCCAGCGCCAGATCGAACTGAAAGGCGATGTCTACTTCGTCGCCGGTGTAGTCAACCACCTGTTGCGTGCTGGTCCAGGCTTCGCCCACGGTAAGCGCCTCGGGGTCTACCGCCTTGTAAAAGGTGTAGAACTCCTGCAGCCAGTCGTGGGTAGCGCGGGTATTTTGTTGCGCCTCACCCTCTTCGATCATGTGCTTGATGGCGTCCAGGCGGAAGCCATCGACGTTCATCTCTTCCAGCCAAAACTTAGCAGCCTCGAACATGGCAAAGGTGACGTTGGGATTTTCGTAGTTGAGGTCTGGCATGCCGCTCCAGAAAACGCCGTAGTAGTAGCCGCTGGCGCTGTTGTGCCACACTGGCTGGCCTTCTGGCCCGCGATAGCCGGGGTTTTCCTCGGCCCAAATGTACCAATCGCGCTTGTCAGAGTCTGGATTCTGCGAATCGATGAACCAAGGATGGTCAACGGACGTGTGGTTCATTACCAGGTCCACAATAACGCGTATGCCGCGGGCGTGCGCTTCTTCCATCAGCCGCTTAAAGTCTTCATTGGTGCCGTATTCGGGGTTCACCTGGAAATAATCGACGACGTCGTAGCCGTGGTAGCTGGGGGACACGGTGATGGGCATGAGCCAGATGCCGGTGACGCCGAGGTCATCGGTTGTGGCGGGATCGCCATCGTTGAGATAGTCCAGTTTTTCTATGATGCCATTCAGATCGCCAATGCCATCGCCGTCGCTGTCGTAAAAACTGCGCACGAAGATTTCGTAGAAGACGAGGTCATTCCACCAGGGGAAGCCGTTGGTGCCTACTTCAAAGGGGTCTGGCGTGGCGGTGGGACTGGGGATATTGGTGGGTTCAGGCACGGCCGTTTCTGCCACGGTGGTTGGCGGTGTGGTGGGCACAGCCGTTGGCCGGGGCGGCCGCGTGTCCGTTTGCTGGCAGGCAGCCAACAGCAAAACGAGTGACAAAAATAAAAGAAGACGTTTTTTCATAAGCGATATTGGTATAGAAACGGCCGTTTCCACTCCTTTTATCTTTTCAGGGCTGTTTGGAAACGGCCGTAACCCATTAACAATTAAAAATCAAACATTAACCGTTTACAACTAGCTATCCTTTCACAGCTCCTTGGGTCAAGCCACCTACAATCTGGTCCTGCAACAGCAGGTAGACAATCATGATAGGCAGGGCGCCCAACAAAGCACCGGCCGCAAAAGGACCCCATTTCTGTGAAAATTGGCCGCTGGTAAAGATAAACAGACCAACCATCAAGGGATATTGATCGGTGCTTTTGAGCAAGATACGGGCCAGGATAAAGTCACCATACGTACCGATGAAGGTCAGAATAGCAATGACCACTAAAATCGGCCGCATCAACGGCAGCAGAAGCCGGGTGAATATCTGCCAGTGGGTGGCACCATCCACCATAGCGCTTTCATCAATCGCCCGAGGAATGGTGTCGAAGAAGCCCTTCATCAGCCAGATATTTACTCCCATCGCGCCGCCCAAATAGACAAGTATTAAACCGGCGTGTGTATTCAAGCCAATTGCCGGAATGATCGCTTCGAACTGGGTAATCAGCGTAAAGATGGCGATCATGGCCAACAGACCCGGAAAGACCTGAATTAACAAAATTGCCTTGAGCATCGTCACGCGCCCGGTAAACCGGAAGCGCGAAAAGGCAAAAGCTGCCAGCGTGGTAATGGACACGGATAGAATCGTCGTGATCGATGAAATCTTGATCGAGTTCCAAATCCAAATCCCAAAAGGCGTCTCTGGCGTGTTAAATAGCAATCGGTAATTGTCCAGGCCAATGTTCTGCGGTATGAGGCTAGAAGATGCCAGCGTGTTTGATGGGTTCAGTGAAGCAGATACTATCCACAAAACAGGAAACATGGCAAAAGCAATCAAGAAGAGGGCGATGGCCCAGCGCATCGTATGAGAAATATACTTACGTTGTTTAAATGTTAAGTTAGACACCTTCACCAACCTCCTCCCACATACGCGTGTAGCGGAACTGAAACAGCGTAATGATGGCCACAATGACAAAAATGACAATAGTAATAGCCGCCCCTAGGCCATACTCCTTACCGCGCCCGGCGGCGAAGGCAAGATTGTATACATAGCTAATCAATATGTCTGTATGTCCCGCCCTGGTAGGCGAGCCAGCAATGGGCGGTCCTCCTTCAATGAAAAGGAAGATTATGTTGAAGTTGTTAAAGTTAAAGGTAAAGGAAGCAACGAGTAGGGGGCCAACGGCAACCAGCAGCAAAGGCAGCGTAATTTTGAAAAAGCTCTGGAAGGCATTGGCGCCGTCTACCTTGGCCGCTTCATACAAATCTGAGGGAATGGCCTGTAGCGCACCGCTGCAAATCAAGAAGAAATATGGATAGCCCAGCCACAGGTTCACGAGCAAAATCGCCAGTTTTGCCAGCGTTGGATCAACCGTCCACTCGGGAGCAATGTTAAAAAGCTGGTCTAACGTACGATTGATCACCCCCACCTCGTTGTTAAACATGCCGCGCCAGATGAGGATGGTGATCAGGCTGGGAATGGTGTAGGGGATGAGCAGAAATGACTGGATGATTTTTCGCCCAGGCAGCGTACGGTCGTTGAAAATGTAAGCGATGCCCAGGCCAAGGGCAAAGGTGGAAAAAACGCTGAGAAAGGCAAAGGCGAAGTTCCAAATGATGATGCGCGTTAACGGTCCACGAAAGGCCGAACTTTGAAAGAAGCGTGTGAAGTTATCGACGCCGATATTGGC
>JBHIWP010000202.1:0-10646 GCA_041987425.1 Promineifilaceae bacterium (SeqCode)
AAACCGTGGCGGACATTACCACAGACTTTTCCGATTTTGACCAAACTTACCTGACACAAACGGCCGTTCCCTTCAGGACCAATCCACTTATTTGGTTCGATCAAACCGTGCCCCAATCGGCGCTAACTCACATTGCCAGCCAGCTTACTATTGCCCTTGTTGTGCTGATCGTGGCTGTAGCTGCGATCAAACATTGGCACGCTTACCGCTTCTACGCTGGCGTTTCCCTTTTTGTCATCTTTTCCATGCTGCTGACGCCACTCCTGCAAGGGCATCAGGTCCATGCTTTTATGCAAAACCTCAATGGCTACCTACAGGCGCAAGAAGCATCTCCTACTCAGACCGTAGGGCTGGCAGCAGCTGATGAATGGGATCCCCATCAAGACCCTTTTTCCAGCCCCACTATTCAGTTGGCGGTGGAAACTCAACCGCTGCTAGGTGGAACACAAAGCGAATTTCAGAGCGTAGCGGCACAGACAACCACGCTGACCGACAGCGATGGTGATGGCATTGATGACGACACGGAAGATGCGATCACGACCGATCCCAATGACGCCGACAGCGATGGCGACGGTCTAGACGATGGCGTGGAGTACAACATCCTGGGCACCGACCCGCGCACCGAAGACCATGATGGCGATGGCATTTCCGATTTGGATGAAATCACCCCTTTTGACTACAACGGCCGTACCTGGTACATAAATCCCCTGCGCGCCGACACCAACAGTGACGGCCTGATTGACAGCATCGAATGCTTTGAGCGTTCGGCGCTGGCAGATACAATAAACGGAACGGCCGTTTGCCCTGATACCGACGGTGATGGCATCCCCGACCTCTACGATGCAGACAACGATGGCGATGGCATTCACGACAAAGTCGATCTCTCGCCAATGGATGCGGTTGGCCCCTTTCAGGACAACAATCCCTTCCAGCTCACCATCAACAGCCTGCAAACCGACCGGCCCGTCTTCGTGACGCTGCAAATCCGTCCCACCGACGAGAAACACCTCACCTACTTCGGCAACGTGCTGGACTGGCCCAATGACACAGAAGGCCAGATTCAGCGTCATCTAGACACCACCTTCGCCAACACCGCCCTGGCCGAAATCCGCAGCAATGACAGCAAAGCCGCCAACGGCGACGTGCGCCTGACGCCCGTCCTGGAACTATATATCCCCTACCAGAGCGGCCACTACGGCAACCTGCCCATCCTGCCTGGCGCCCCCGCCAGAACGCCAACCCTGGCGCTGGACCAGTGGCTGGACGCCACCGAATTGGACCGCTATGGTATTTCGGTGCATCAGGTGGATGAAATCTCCGGCGATCTGGTCGCCTACCTGCCCCTCTCCATCGTCGCCGACGAGACCGGCGGTGGACTGGATGCCTTTACCACGCAGATGGTTTTCTGGCCCAGCCAGGCTAGTTGGGGCAGCCCCCAGGAAATGCGCCTGCTGTGGATGGTGCAAAAAATCAAGGACGAATGCACCCTCACAGCCGACAGCGGACAATGCCTCAATTACGAAGACACCGGCATCGAAGTCATTCAAATCTATGATGACCCTTGGACCCTCACCGGCATGGAAGTGAAGGAAGACTACGGCATGGAAGTAGCCACCATCGCCGAAGACCCGGCCCTGGACAACAATCTAGACACCGACGAACACCTCTGGCACCTGGCGCATAATCTCTCGCTCACCTTCAGTGAAGGCGTGGACTGTATCGTTCCGCAGGACGATATTTCCTGCACCCGTGACGACCAGCGCGAAATCACCGTGGCCGAGATTTACAACCGCTGGAATCACGCCACTAACAGCGGCGTCACGGCCGAGCAGCGCTTCAACATCGCCGATACTTTGGTGGTAGAGCACGCCAGCTATGCGCACAGCGGCTACGTGGCCCAAATGGCCATGAACGACACGGAAAGCTTTCTCTACGCCGTCTTTGCTGGTTACGAAACGGCCACTAACCCCACGCTTCTCTTTGCCCGCGAAGAAACCTTCCGCGCCAGCAATCTGGCCGACGCCACCTTAAGTGGCGGCGCTTATGTACTGGACTTCAATGTCAGCGCCCCAGCCGTGCAGACCATGGGCTACCTGAGCTGGACGCCCTACGATTACAGCCCCGGCAAAGGCTGGGAAAATTACGAAATCGGCAGCTACCTGGATTACCTCAAGCTGCGCCTGAGCGACCACATGGAGTTCCAGCCTGCCGACACCAGCGAAGAGAGCGCCGATGTGGTAACGGGCCAGCTGTTTGCCGCCCAGATGTTTTATTTAGCACTATACAACGGTCTCTCGGCCCAGGTAGAATTTAACGGCTTGCCCGTGGAATCTGACGATATCAACTATGATTTGTACAGTTCGGAGCCGACCTACAGCACGGAGTTTCTGGCACCGCTGCGCGAAATGGCCATGCTGCACCTGTACCGCTCCCTGGCCACGCGCATTGCTCCACCGACCAAAGAAGTAAAGAGCTTCTGGTCGGCGCTGGGCAAGTGGCAATGGGGCAACTATTTTCGCACCAAAATCCACCGCGGCACGCAAACAACCAGCACGTTCAAGAATATCAATTTGCTACGTGATTTACCCCAGGGAAATATCGGTAAAGGCGGCACGGCCGTTGCTGGGCTGGCAGTGATTGGCTTTACCGTAGCCGCCGTAGCCAATAACGACTCCTGCAACAGCGTCACCGATTGTGATGCCGTAGCGGTAGCCACGGCAGGTGCCTCTGCGGCAATGACGACCGTAGAAACCGTACACATGGTCAACAAGTTGGTGAAGGGCTACCAGCGCTTTTCCGGCTTCGGCAATAAGCTCACGGAAATGATGCGCGTCACTAAGCATTTTGATTTTGCCAGCGCCGTAGGCACCCTTGTAGAGTTGGCCCTCATCTGGACCATATTCGCCCTGTCTGGGGCCAGCATGGCGGCGGCGGCTTTTGCCATTGCCGCTACAGTAGTATCGTTGCTGTTATTTGCCATCGGCTTTATTCCCATAGTAGGCCAATTGTTCTTGCTGCTGGTAGCCCTGGTGGATGCCATATCGCTGATCATTTGTGAGGCGCTCGGCCTGAATGGGCGCGGCTGCGAGGGGGCAACTGGGAATTTAACGGCCGTACTCGCCGACCTCCTCTACGATGTCAACCAAATCATCGACCTGAGCGATCCAGAACGCCTGGAGATCACTTATGAAGATGTCAGCTTGCAAGATTTGGACACCGGCTACACCACTGCTAACAGTATCGTCGTCACCATGGCCCTCACCAACACCATTGCCCGCGATGACGAACTTTATGTTTACCAGGACGGAGCCCTCTTCAATGATTACGCCAGCGACTTCGCGCGGGCCACGTTTTTCTACCAGATGCAAACCGCACAAGCTGACCAGCACGGCAGCCTTGATCTGAATCAGATACGCGGTGCCTGGCAGATCGTGGTGACAGACAGCGATGAGAATGGACTTTATTTAACAGAATCCGGCGACGTTTATTATACGGAGGTAATTTCGGCCGTTGTTGATTTAAACAGCATCGGTGCGGGTCTCAACCAAAGCCTGGGGCCGCTCTACCTCTCAGAGGCGTTTGCCTCGCCTTACGAAGAGTGTCTGGCCGGACAATGCAAATGGAAGAGAACGCGGGCCACTGCCCACTACGAAGTCGGCGAAAACCTGATATTTGACATCTTGCCAGCCACGCTCGACGATTTTTATACGTTGTCGCCCAAAGGCGGCGGCTTTGCCCTGGGCTGGGGCCAGGGGCCCAACGTCCAGTTCCCCCGCCTGTTGGATGCCGATGGTGACGGGCTACTTAACCCTACCGACGGCGGCACCGACAGCGACGATACCATCTGGGACCGCGACGGCGATGGCCTTAACGATACATTTGAGCTAGAGCAAGGCACGAATCCCGACCTGGCTGACACCGACAGCGATGGGCTGGACGACCCGACTGAGCTTTTCCTGGGCACCAACCCGCGCCTGCATGACAGCGACAACGACGGTCTGCGCGACCTGGATGAGCTGGAGGGCTGGCCAATCCGCTACGGTTTTGCCGACGATGGCGTTACCCCAAACTACGCTCGGGCCTGGTCTGACCCGCTGGCCACCGACGGCGACGAAGACGGCCTGAACGATTACGAAGAGTTCATCCTCGGCCTACATCCTGGCATTGCCGATGACATCGACATTCAGAATGCACTCGCCTTCAGCGAGTCGGAGCTAAACGAAGTAGGCGCACCTACGCTACTGCTTCGCTTTGAAGAAGATGAAGAAGGCACCGTCATCTTCCATGACGATTCCGGCAACCGTTTTGAAGCGGCGTGTGAAGATGCCATCTGTCCTGCTGTTGGCCAGTTGGGACGGTACGGCACGGCCGTTTCTCTGGATGGCAGCAGTCAATACCTGGAGCTAACGGATTCTGACGATTTGGAAATGGGCGACAGCAGCTTTACGGTGGCTGCCTGGGTAAAGGCCAATGCTTTTACAGACTGGCACAACATAGTCAGCGATAAGCACGAAAATAACAGCAGCGGTTGGGTGCTGCGGGTCAATCCCAGCGGCATTGCCCAATTTGTGTTCAACAACGGCAGTAGCAGCTGGTTAGCCAGCGCCGGTACGCTCAGCACCGACACGTGGCACCATGTGGCAGCAACCGTCGATTTAGACACAAATGAAATAGATCTTTACCTGGACGGTACGCTGGTCATTACCGAGGCAGGGATTAGCGGCAGCGCCACCAGCAGAGAGCCAATCACCATTGGCCGCTGGGGCGATCCGTCCAACCAGGACTTCTTTGACGGCATGATTGATGAAGTAGTGCTGTATGAGCATGCTTTGAGCAGCAGCGAGATGATTGACCTGATGAACGGCCGTTACAATCCCAACGATCTACAGGTACAGCCCGGTGCCGACCTGGCCCACCAGGTCGCCGTCACCAACACGCTCAACAGCAATAACGTCGGTGTCACTCTGTCTACCGAGGCTGATCACCCGCTGACGCTGAATACCCTTCCGCAAACCTTCCCCATCCCACCGCAGCAAACTCAAACCATCACCAGCACAGTGCAGGTGCCCTTGAGCACGCTGGCAGGCAGCTACAATGTGAACACCGTGGCCGAAGGCGCCATCGTCTCTTCCGACGAATCGGCCACCTTCCGCACCTTCCCAGCACCGGAAGCGGACGCCAATTTTGAGCCAAGAGATGATCTCTATAGCGGCAACGATAATGTCCAGCAAGGCTGGCGTTTAAACTACCTTCCGGACCTTGGCAACCCACTGTCTGCCAGCTGCGACGGCTACACCGGAGAACGAAGCAGTGAACATTACGGTACCGCATTCAACTGTGCCACGATTCTAGACCAGAGCGGCATCAGCGGCCGTGGCCTCTCCTTTGATGGCCAGAATGATAATCTGCTGCTTCAGGGTCCGGCCATGACGCTCAACGGCACGCCGCTGACGGTGGCTGGCTGGATTTATCCCACGCATGATGCCGTCGAAACAAATAAGCGGGGCATCTTCGGCTTCTACGAACCGCGCGATGGCTGGTTCCGCTTTGAGGAAACCAGCGTCTCCGGCAGTTTTAGCGACGCCAATGGTAACCGTACCATGTCTTGTGTGGGTGGCTGCCCAACGCCGGGGCAAGACGGCCGTTTCGGCAATGCCCCCCTCTTTAACAATACCATGCTCATCCGCAGCCTGGGCGCCGAGATCGAGTCAGGCGTTACCGCCGCCAACGAAGTCCACTTCTCCTTCTGGTTTAAGCGCAGCAGTATAAACAACTTCGACCGGCTGATTGCTTTGAGAAGCGGTAATACCAGTGCGCTAAACCTGAACATTTGGGCCGATGGTCGGCTGGAGCTTTTCACCAGAGACAACTTCACCGGCGATCTCAGTTCTGAGCTCACAACCGCCACCTTTAACGACACCAATTGGCATCACGTCTATTTTGTCAGTGATGGCAGCACTCAACTTTACGTCGATGGCGTAGAACTGTTCGCTTTTGACTCTGGCGCTGACTTTGTCCATCCCGAGGATTTGTGGTGGGACGAAAACACTCAACTATTTCTTGGTGGCTATCACGGCGGCGCTGACTTCAATGGTTATATAGATGAGTTCTATTTTGGGGGCTGGGGTTGGGAATCGCTTAAGGACTTCACCCCGGCCGACATGATGCAGCACGGCTTCCGAACCTTCCCCGGCCTCTATACCCAGGGCGACCAGCTTGGTTTCTGGGCCATGCCTCAGGGACACGACCGCAACTTTGAAGTAACGGCCGTTGGCCTGGAGCTGAACCGATGGAACCATGTCGCCTTTACCTACGACGGCGGCACCAGCTATACCCTTTACCTCAACGGGGTGCCGGTGCAACACTTCACCGAATCGCCCATCAATATGCCGCTTACGTACAGTACCGGTGCGTTTGCCCGCCTGGGCTGGATTGGCGGCGGCTTCGACTTCTTCGAGGGTCAGGCCGACGCCTTTAAGGTATACCAGCAGGCGCTTTCCGCCGACGAAATTGCCTCGCTGGCCACCAACACCTTCAACGAGAACGTGTACGCTATCGTTGATTTTGAAGAAGTGCCCAGCACCACCGAATTTCAATTTGACCACTTCACTGGTGATGCCGCCACCTGCACCGGCAGTGACTGCCCCACCGTGGGCGCGCGCGGCGTGGTCAACCGCGCCGCCTACTTCGACGGTGACGACACGCTGCAATTTGTCTCTAGCGCCAGTCCCGGCGGCAGCGGCGACTGGCAGGGATTGAGCATCTCCGCCTGGGTCAAAACCGGCAGCGACGGCACGATTGTCGATTACGTAATCGGCAATCCCGGCTTTGAAGATGCCTTCACGCTGACCACCGATTCGTTCTATGTGAACGGCCACACCTCTGGCAATGTTATCTTCACCGACTTGCTGCCCGTAGATGAATGGGCACATTTGGTAGCCGTTTGGCAAGAAAGCGTCAGCGGCGGCAATCAACTACGCATCTACATCAATGGTGTTGAAGCTGTCAGCCAGCCAATCGCTTATCAACACTCAATTGGGTCTGCCAGCAATACGCCCATCTTTGTCGGCAGCGACACAGATGGCAACAACCACTTTACCGGCTACATGGACGACCTGCGCATTTACTCCATGCCGCTGTCCGACGCCGACGTGATGGACATCTACACGCGCAGTGCACCGGTGCTCAACTTACAATTCGACGAGGACGCCAACGCTGTCATCTTGGATGATGCCTCACCAAACGACTATGATGCAGCGCCAACCGCCGACCCCGGTCTACCAGGACGCATCGGCAACAGCATCAACTTCAATGACGGCTACGTGGCCGTACCCAACGCCGCTGCCCTGAACACTCTCACCGAGACCGTGACGCTGATGGCCTGGGTCAACCCGGCCGATCTTATGGGTATGCAGCGCATCATGGGCCACGGCAGTGCCAACGACGCCACTGGCAACGGTCTGGGACTTTACCTGAACGGCCCTAACCTGGGCTTTGCCGCTGCTGGACTGGGCAAGTTCGACAGCAGCGCCACGCTGGTAGAAAACGAATGGCAGCACGTCGTTTTGGTCATCGACCGGCTGCAAAACGCCTACTTCTACGTGAACGGTGAACTGGAAGACATTGTGAGCACTGGCGTCACGCCCCTACCCAATAGCAACAATGATGACTTTCTGGTTGGCTCGGCACAGGAGCCGGTCGTCGGTACGCTTCCCTGGCAGCCATTTTACGGCCAGATTGATGAGGTGACGGTATACGGCCGTACCCTCAGCGGCCTGGAAGTTGAAGATCGTTATTGGCTGGACTGGCGTTGGTTCCGCCAACAGGGCTACTTTGACCTCGTCGTGGACACCGATGATCCGGCAATCAATCTGCTCACCACGGCCACCATCTTCCCCAACAGCTACAACATGCTGGCCGTTGAGGCCAGCGACGTCAATGGTGCGCGCCTGTTTGAGTGGGGCATCCGGCCCAGCGGCGGCAGCTTCGTCTGGCAAGCTGCCTTTGCCTGCGGCTTCAACAAATGGTGCCCAGACTTCGACGCCAACACCATCAGCGGCGAGGGCCAGTACGATCTTCAGTTCCGCGTAGTGGACTTGGTTGGGCGCGAAACGATCAGCCCGGTTTTCCCCATTTACATAGACGGCAGCGCGCCGCAGGCCAGTTCTACCTACAGCGACACCTGGGTTATATCCCAGGACGAAGGCAGCAAGCAGTGGTCTGTACCGCTCACCCTCAGCGTTTCAGACCCGGCCCTGAGCAGTGGTGAACCCGGCAGTGGCGTAGACCCAGATTCGGTCTGGGTGATGTTGCTCACGCCCAACGGCACACCGGTTGGTCAGCCCACCCGGGCCAGCGAGCAAGGCGGTAGCTGGACGCTGGACTATCCTTTCTATAACTTTGCCCCCTCCGGCCGGTACCAGATTCAGGTGGATGCGGCCGATCTGGTAAGTAACGCCACCAGCACCATCGTGGGCACCATCCTGGTGGATGCGCAACCGCCCTCAGCCAGGCTGGACCCTGACATTGGATTTGGCGATGTGATCAGTGACACGGCCGTTTTCTTCGGCATCTCCGTGGAGCAGCCCAGCTGGGGCGGGAGTATGGCTGAATACCACTTTGAATCCGGTGCAGCCAGCCTCATAGACCACAGTGGCAATGGACACACCGCCGCCTGCGTTAGCTGCCCAACAGCCGCCACCGGTCTGTTCGGCAATGCGCTGGACTTCGACGGCAGTCAATACGTTACCGTTCCACACCTGTTTGACCCTGCTGCTGTGCAGTTCACGGTTGCCGTCTGGTTCAATCCAGACGAGATTCTCACTGGCAAGACGCTGGTACAACAAGAGGATGGTGCCGGGATCGGCCGTACCTGGCTTAAAGCGGAAGGTGCCCGGCTGCACACCTTCCTCGGCGGCAGCGCCCTGGAAGGCCCGGCCAACATGATTGCCAGTAACGTCTGGCACCATGCGGCCGTTTCCTACGATGGCGTCACGCTGCGGCTTTACCTGGATGGCGAATTAGTGGCGGCTGAGGATCGCGTTCTGGAAGCGAGTGACGGAAATATTCGGCTGGGGATGCACAAAATTGACGACTACATTCCCTTTAGCGGACGAATGGACGCGCTCTACTTCTTTGATCGGGCGCTGTCTGACAATGAAATCTACAACCTGGGCCAGCGGGAGTTCCGGGGCGTACAAACGGTAGAGGTGTGGCTGGAACCGCTGGATATAGACGCGCAAAACGCTCCACCAGCTGACTCCGGCTGGCAGTCCACCACGCCAGTCGATGGCAGCTGGAGCCAGTCCGTGCCCGCCGGGATGGAGTGGTTTTACCAGACCCACCTGCGCAGCAGTGACGGCGGTGGCAACGGCCTGGAAGAAGGCATCGTCTGGCGCGGCACAATTGACAATGTTGCCCCGCGCATCACTATGTTTGAAGGGGAGCTAATCGGCAGCGGAACGGCCGCACAAACCGAATACACCTTCACCGTAACCGACTTTTTGCTGGATGCAGATAGCCTCAGTCAGCCGTGTAGCAATTCTGATCTCACGGTCAATACTTATACTGCCGATGTGGACTCGCCGCTGGAAGACCAGGCCTACGAAATTAGCGCCACCTGCCGGGTGAACGGCCACGATGACGGCACAACAGAACTTACGAGCTGCGACCTTGGCGGCCTGTGCACTACACAAGTGGTGAATCTCACCTCCATCACCGAGCAGAATAACGTAGTTATCACTAGTCCGACACACGGCAGCATCATTTCCACAACCTTGCCTGTGGTCATTGAAGGCGGTGCGTTTGCGCCTAATGGCATTGAGGAAGTATCGGTGACGGCAAACGCCCTGCCGGTGGATACTGTAAGTCTGGGCGGCATCACCGATTCGCTATGGTCGATGGATTGGTTCCCAACCGAGCCAGGTCCTTATACTTTAACGGCCGTCATGACTAACACGCTCAACAACACCTTCACCAACAGCATTAATGTCACCCTGCAGGGCTACGTGTTGGAAGTGAACAAAACCGGCAGCGGCAATGGAACCGTTTCCAGTGATCTGCCTGGCATCAACTGCGGCAGCGACTGCGCCGCTACCTATGCGTCTGATACAGTGGTGACGTTAACGGCCGTTTCCGTAGCAGGCTCCGGCTTCAACGGCTGGAGCGGCGCCTGCAGCGGTTTCGCCACCACTTGCCAGGTCACGCTCAACCAGATGCAAACAGTCACGGCCAGCTTTCCCCTGCCGGAAGTGATCGTGCAGCCGACAAATATCACCCTCACAGAAACTGGCGTCACCAGTCAGATGCTCACCTTGTCGCTGGCAGCACGGCCGTCCAATCCCGTTTCCGTGAACCTGGCCAGCAGTGACACCTCTGAATGCACCGTTTTCTCTGACGAACTCTTGCTGGATACCTTTAACTGGCAAACCGGCATCTCTACCACAATTAACAGCGTGGATGACAACCTGGATGACGGTGACCAGACCTGCACCATCGTCACCTCCGCTACCTCTAGCGCCGATCCGCTTTACGGCGGCCTGGCAGTCGATGATGTCATCGTAACGGTGATTGACGACGATATCAGCTTTGTACTGGACGTAACCAAGGCAGGCACAGGCAGCGGCGCCGTCACCACCGATCTGCCC
>JBHIWP010000203.1:0-10603 GCA_041987425.1 Promineifilaceae bacterium (SeqCode)
GTTGCTTCAAAGACACGCTGGACGCGTTTTGCATGAAGGCTGAAGACACAGATGTGCTACCCGGCGGCTGAGGCGTGCTGGTGGTGCCTGGCAGCGGCGTAATGGTAGGCAGCGGCGTGACCGATGGGGTGGGGCTGGGTGATGAGGTGCTGGACGGCGTGAGGGTGGGCGTAGGCGAAGCGGTTTGGGCCACGGCCGTTTCCGTCGCCGCAATCACCGTTTGCACAATGGGGGGCAGCGTTTGGGTTGGCGGAGCCGTGGGCGTGGGGCAGGCCACCAGCGTGGGCGCTAAATCACAGTAGAGCATAATGCGGGCGGTGCTGTGGGTTGTAATATTGGCCCCAGCCACCACGCCATAGCGCCCGGTGGGCAGCAAAAGCTGGCTGTTGCGGTCGTTGCGCAGACGACAGCTGCCTATAAAGCAGTCCAGCTCCAAAACGGCCGTTTCTGGCTCGTAAATCACCCCCGCAACGTTATTACCTGTAGACAGCAGCGCCAGCGCCTGCGAAGGGACGCTGAGTTCAAAGTTGTGGGGATCGGCATTTTTGTAATGGATGAGCATACGGCCGTTCAGCAAAGACACCTTCGTTGCGCCACTTTCGTTTTCAGCCTCATTCACCTGATTCAGCATCAGCTCCACGTCGGCTGCCAAATACAGCTCTGCACCGTCAGACAACACCACGCCCATGCGGTCTGCACCGGAGCGAATGGCGGCATCTGGCCCAATGCGCACCATATCGCCCGCTCGTGCCGTTTGCCACTGGGTTGCGCCGCTGGGACGGAACTGCGCCCCTTCCCCCGCCGCAAAAATGACGGCAAAGCCAGGGTCTGGCACGTCTGCTGGCGGGATGAGTTGGCTAATCTGTGTGGCAGTTGGTTGGGCTGGGCTGCTGACGGCCGTTGCCGTGAGGCTGTCGATGATTTGGGCAATTTGCGTGGCCGTGCCTGGCGCAATGAATACGCCGTCCGGCTGTGAACGGTTGGGAATGAGAAGCAGCAGAAAGATGAGCGCAACGATGGAAAAAGCGGTGACTGTCATTTGAAACGGCCGTTTTTGGCGCAGAGGAACATGTGGAATGGTGCCGGGCGCTTGCAGTACGACGGCCGTTACATTGTCTGCCACATCATGTGCCAGGGCATCCTGCACCAAAATTTTGGCTGCTTCTGCCGGTGGATTTTCCAGGACCACCTGCCGCAATCGACGATACCTTCGCCGACGACTGTTGGGCGTGATCAGCCCGTCTGAGCACAGCAGCAGCCGATCATCGGTTTGTAGCAATAGCCCCTGATTTTGCTGGGCCGCGGCCTCATCTTCATCGCCGTTAAGGTACAAACCGAGGTTGACGTGCAGCTCTGGTTGCAGGCCAATGGCGCTGCTGTGGCTACTGTCGGCCTGTCCATTGCCGCTGGCCGCTGGCGGCTTTAGCGGCAGATTTTGGGTAAGCCGGTGCAGGCGGCGCTGGCGGAACAGATAAATACGGCCGTTGCCCACGTGGGCCATGTAAAGTCGGTTTTCATGAATGGCCACCAGGGCCACCATCGTCTGCATGATTAGCGGGTTTTGCTGCTGCTGTGAAACAGAAAAAAGGGTGCGGTTTGTTTTTCTTAGGGCCTGGTGCAGTAACCCTGGGATTTCTTCAGGAACGGCCGTTTCTGCCTGTTCAATCTGGCTAAATAGCTCGGTGATGGCCAGTTCTGCTGCCAGATGGCCGTGCTGTTGGCTGCTGCCGCCGTCGGAAACGATAGCGATGAGTAGATGCAGGCCACCAGCCGTTTGCGCAGTGCCCACGCGCAGGCGATCTTCCAGCGTGCCGCGCGTGCGTGACCGGCCGATATCTTGCTTGGTGCCGCAGCCTGCCAGCCAGGCTTGCAGCCAGTCGGGCAGAGGGGCCTTGCCGTCCTCTTCGCTTATATCGGCAAAGCCGCTGATAATAGAACTGCTGCTCTCCGATTCCGGCTGTAGAATGATGGGCGGTGCATTGGGGAACTCCACTGGCGGCAGCCCATTTACCTGAGCGGCTTCTACAAAGGGGGCAGTTAGCTCAGAGGCGGTGGCAAAGCGGTCTTCGCGGCTCTTGGCCATAGCGCGAGAAATAATATTGCCAACCGATTTTGGCAGGCTGGGATTGAGCATGGTGACATCGGGCACAGGGTCAGATAAATGCATGAGGGCTACTGGCAAACGGCCGTCTGCCGTAAAGGGCAGCTGCCCCGCCAGCATTTCAAACAGGATGACCCCCAGCGCGTAAATGTCAGTACGGCCGTCCAGATGAGCCTGTGCCCGAATTTGCTCCGGACTCATGTAGGCCGGGGTGCCCACCATGCCATCGCTGCGCGTCAATGTTGTGAAGGTACCCTGAGCAAACTTAGCCAGACCAAAATCAGCCAGGTAAGCCTTGTTATTGGCGTCAAATAAAATGTTTGATGGCTTTAAATCACGGTGAATAATGTTGTGTGAATGGGTTGTGTCCAGCGCGGGGGCAATCTGATTGAGGATTGTGGCTACTTCTGCCAATGCCAGCGGCGCGTGTCGCAGACGTTCTCGCAGCGAGGCCCCCTCCATATAGCGCATTACCAGGTATGGCTGCTCCTCCGTTTCACCAAAATCGTACACCGGCACAATGGCCGGATGGTTCAAAGAGGCCACCATGCGGCTTTCCCGCTTAAAGCGCGAGCGCAAGCTGTCATCATAACTGCGATCTTTCAGCAAAACCTTAATGGCTACCTGCCGTTCCATGTACGGATCGTAGGCAAGATAAACTACCGCCATGCCGCCCCGGCCAAGCAACGATTCAATCTGATACCGCCCAATCTGAGCAGGCAAACCTTCAGAGTTAGATGAGTTCATGCGAACGATTAACTGTAAAAGCGAAAATTGTAAAGCTACCTCTTCTGTATGACTTCACCAGGTCAACGGTAGAAAGCTATTCTGATTAACTGTTTTCAGCCGTCCAGACGCGGGTTTTAGGCACATAAGTGAAGAAGCATACCAAGCGCAAGCAATGAAGCTTATTGTAGCAAAGAATAAGTCGGCCTGGGCATGGCTTATTGTACTATTAATTAAATGTACCTGGATGTCATTGCTGCGCTCCGAAATTTCATGTCATGGTCAATACTCAATTCCTACTCCTGATAATAACTTTATATTAATTTCTGCCCCTTGCATTTGGCTTTACGTACCTACTTGCTTGCAATACCTTCATAAAAATTTGTTACACTTTAACCTAGCGGCACTTTGGTAAACATCACGCCCAGGGCTAGCCCTGCCAGCAGCAGGAGCAGGCAAAATAGCAGTGCCAAACCGTGCGTCACGCTGTCGGCATCGCAAGTTGTTAGGGCAAAGCGCAAAACGCTCCAAAAGATCAGCACGCCTGTCACGGTGACAACGCTCCATAACAGCATGAATGGATTGATGACCAGGACCACGATCCACCTCTGAATAAGCAAGTAGAAACAGAAACAACTATTTATGACGGCACGGCCACAGCATACTGAACGGACAACGCTTTTAACCGCCAGGGCGCTTACAAACAGCTAACAAACTACAGATAATAGGCGAAGTCGTTTGTTTTGGAGCAACAGGTGAAAATCCAGAAGAATGTCCTATACTGCAAACAGGATGGTTCTGATAGCATGATTCGGTGAAGAATCTCTCTAACTATTGTCAGTTAAAACCTTTGCTTGCAGAGTAGGTTTGCCTGGTTAGTGCCTCGTTGGAATTCTTCACTACGCTTCGATTTAGAATGACGATGTTACAATAAGCGAACTACTGTTGTGGCAGTGCGTTTGCACCGTGAAAGAAAAAGTCTAAACAAGAACTAATGGCACAAATCGGCCGATATGAAATTATTCAGGAATTAGGCAAGGGCGAAATGGCGTCCGTGTATTTAGCACGGGACCCGTTTATAAAGCGCAAAATTGCCATCAAAATTCTGGCCTATGAATTGACGCAGGATCCGCTTTCGCTAGATTTCTTTTATCAGGAGGCTGAAGCCATTGCCTCTTTAGAACATCCAACCATTGTGCCCATTTATGATTTTGGCCTGCATGGCGTGCAGCCCTATATTGTGATGCGCCACATGCCGAATGGCTCGCTGAAAAGCCGGCTCAAGCGGCGTGGCCTGACGCAGCCAGAGCTGTGCGACTTGATGGGGCGCATCGCCGAAGGGCTGGATGCGGCGCATCAGCTAGGCATTGTCCATCGGGACGTAAAGCCTTCGAATATTTTGTTTAACCAGGCGAACGAGGCTTTTTTAACGGACTTTGGGCTGGCAAAGTTTACCCAGCGAAAATCGGGCATGACGGGGACGCTGCTGGTAGGTACGCCGGAGTACATGAGTCCGGAACAGGCACAGCGATTACCGGTAGACGGCCGTTCCGACATCTACTCTCTTGGCATTATTCTTTATCTTATTCTGACCGGACGGCATCCGTTCCGGGCGGCTACGCCGGGGCGAACGGCCTCGGCGCACATTCATGCGCCTGTGCCCAGCGTGCGCAGCGTCATTGCCGAGCTGCCTACCATGTGGGATGTGATTGTTAGGCGAGCCCTGGCGAAATCCCCAGACGAGCGCTATGTATCTGCCCAGGCGTTGGCCAGGGACGTGGCGTTTGCCACCCGAGGCCAATGGCATTTACGGGCGGCTTAAGGCAGTGGGCGGTAAGCGGTAAACAGTGTTCAGTAAGCAGTATTCAGTAAGCGGTAGGCAGTAAGTGGTATTACTTCAGTGCTGTTTGTTGACCCGCCTGTCTAGCATTTTGCTTAGTGGCGCTATGGCTTGATGATAACTGGCAGGAAGAGCTGGTAATCTGGCGCGTTGTCTTCAATGGTTACATCTCCTAGCCACACTTCTGCCCCTGCCGACGATGTGTCATCCCCTAAAAATAGCTGGTTGGGCTGCTCATATGGATCGCTTGTTATGCCGAAGGGTGGCGTCCAGTCTGTGTATTGGCGCAGGGTGCCGCTGAGCAGCGGCGCATCATTGGCGCTGAGCTGGTAGGTGTTGCTGATAACCGTAATCTTGTATGTGATTAAAGCTGCGGTTGTGTCATAGGTCACCCCTTCGGCATGGGTAAACAGCTCTGAGCCGTTACCTTCTTGTGCCCAAATTTCATCTTGCCAAAAGGCCATCTCAATCCCATATAAATCTTCGCTCAGCAAAATCACGTTAAACCCGGCGCGATTATGATTGCTGCCATGGTTTTCAGAGATGACGCGCAAATCGAAGGTAAGCTGGAAGCCAGCGGCGCGGCTGAGCGTGGGCATTACCGTCTGGCTGACGGTGTATCCCGCATATTCGCTTAGCTGGCTGGTGGTGCTGAGCACGGTGACGGGCGCACTGTAGACTTGGCTGGCCAGGGCCATGAAGGGGGGCTGGGGATTGACGGCCGTAAAGCTAAAACTTTGTTCGCTGGGCAGCGTGCCCAGGCTGCTATCGTACAGGAGTGTGGTGGCCTGCGGGGCGGAAGAGACGGTTTGCAAGGGATGAAGTAGCTGGGTAAGGCTAAACAAGGTGGTGAGTAAAACGGCCGTTATCACAAAAACACGTTTTAACTGCATATTTCTCTCCTTTTACCCAGAATGTTGATTAATTGCAGCGGCCATGACGGCCGTATCGGGTTCCGCGCCGGTCCACAGGGTAAAGGCGGCAGCCCCTTGCTGCACCAGCATCCCCAGCCCGTTGATCGCCCGGCAGCCCGCTGCTTCTGCCTGCTGCATAAACCGGGTTTGGCGCGGATTATAGACCAGGTCATATATGATTGCCTGCTCGGGAAATGGTAGGTCGTCGGGCCAGGGCGTGCTTGATTCGCGGGGCGTCATTCCCAGTGGCGTGCTGTTGATAATGAGCGGGGCTGTCAGGGCAGGCGTAATTTGCGCCAGCTGAGAGAGGGGATGGCTGGTGAGCTGGTTTTGGCGCAGGAACGGCCGTAAATCCGCAATTAACTGTTCAGCCTGTTCGGGCCGCCGCGCCAAAATATGCACCCTGGCCCCAGATTGGCTCAATCCGTAGGCCACGGCCCGCGCAGAGCCGCCGGCGCCCAACAGTAAGCAGTCCCGTCCGGTCACAGCAATATCATGAGCCTGCAAGTCCGCCAGAAAGCCAGACCAGTCCGTGTTGTGCCCGGTGAGACGGCCGTTTTCTGCCACCACAATCGTATTCACTGCACCAATTGCCTGCGCCCCAGGCTCCAGCTCGTCCAGCAGCGGCATGACCGCTTGCTTGTGCGGGACCGTTACGTTGACCCCGCGAAAACCAAGTGCAGATAGGCCAGAAACGGCCGTTGCTAAATTTTCTGGTGCCACCGGCAGCGGTACGTAGGCCCAATTGAGCCCCAGCGCCTGCGCCGCCGCGTTATGCATCGCCGGGCTAAAGCTGTGGGAAACAGGCCAACCAATGAGGCCGATGAGTTGGGTCTTGCCGTTTATTGGGAGCATTTTTTGGTAAACGGTAATCGGTGAACGGTAAGCGGTATTCAGTAAACGGTAATCAGAGCGCATTACTGATTACTCACCCACTGACTACTGACCTACTGATTACTGCCCCACTGATTACCGATCACTGATCAAGCCATTCCATATTCGCGCCGAGGGATTGCATCATTTCTACAAAGCCGGGAAAGCTGTCGGCAATGCAGCCTGCGTCGTGTACCAGCGTGAGGCCGTGGGTTGCCAGCCCGGCTACTGCTAGCGACATGCCCAGCCGGTGATCGTCGTGGCTGTCTACCTCGCCGCCAAACAGCCGCAGCGGTCCGGCCACCGAGAAGCCATCGGGGCTTTCGATCATCTCCGCGCCCAGCTTGCGCAGCTCGCCTGCCAGCACAGAGATGCGGTCTACCTCCTTCACGCGCAGTTCGGCCGCATCGCTTACCCGGCTGACGCCTGCTGCCTGGGTCGTGGCTACGGCCCAAATGGGCAGCTCGTCGATGCCGCGCACCACGGTTTCGCCGCTGACGTGGGTGCTGTGCAGCTCGCTAAAGGAGATAGTGAGATCCCCCAGCCGCTCGCCGCCGCTGATATGTTCATTATGCACGGTGAGTTCGGCCCCCATGGCCTGCAGCATATCCAGAATGCCGGTACGAGTCTCGTTGAGGCCCACGCCTGCAATGGTGATTTGCGAATGGGGCACAATGGCCGCCGCCACCAGGGGAAAAGCAGCAGAGGACGGATCGGCTGGAACGGTGAGGTCTAACGGCCGTAACCGCCAGCCACCTTCCGGGGCCGCGAGTAAGATAACCCAGTCGTCCTCAACGCGAATGGGCACACCCATCGCTTGCAGCATCCGCTCCGTGTGGTCGCGGGCCGGGCCAGGCTGGTGAACGCGCGTCTCACCCTGAGCATACAAACCGGCCAGCAGAATGGCGCTCTTCACCTGGGCGCTGGCTACGTTCATGTGGTACTCAATGCCGTGCAGCTGGCTGGGAGAAATGGTAAGCGGCGCACGGCCGTTTTCTGACGCAATCCTGGCCCCCATCTCACCCAATGGCTCGGTGATGCGCCGCATTGGGCGCTTGCGCAGCTGCTCGCTGCCGTCCAGCACCGTGGGAAAACTCTGCCCGGCCAGCAAACCGGCCAGCAGACGCATCCCCGTCCCGGCATTACAGCAGTTAAGTGCTGTTTCAGGCGCCTGCCAGCCGTGCAGGCCACGCCCTTCAACGATTAAATCCCAGGCAGTGTCAGATCGCTTGTCGATCTGCACCTTAATGCCCAGGTCCTGGACGATTTGCAGCGTTGCCAGCGTGTCTCCAGCAGGCAGCCAGCGGCGAATGTGACTGGTGCCTTCAGCCAACGAGGCCAGCATGACGGCCCGGTGGCTAATCGACTTATCGCCAGGGACCGAGATGACGCCCTGCAGCGGCGTTTTTTGGGGTCGAACCAGTAACTGCTTACTCATCGTTTGAGCCGGGCTATGTTGCGGGCAATTTTTTGGGTTTTCTTGTCGCCTCGGTCCGCGTCCAGGCGGGCTACGGGCGGGCGCCCCTGATTTTCGGCTTCCAGCAGGGCATGGTGCACCAGCAGATGGCTGTGCTGCCGCATAAATTCCGTATGGCTGGCATCGGGATGTTCCGCCAGAAATGCTTGTTTGGCGGCTTCGATTTTTTCTTTCACGTCTGTAATTTCGTCACGAGGCAGGTAAGCGGCCGTTGTGCTAAATTCTAGACGGTCCGCCACAGGCACCAGCCGGGTGAGAATCAGTTCGCCCAGCTCCACGTTGCCACGCCCGCCTGCTTCATACACTTCAAACTTCTCCCCGGTAAAGTAGTCGCGCAGCTGTAAAGTTTGCCCTTCGTGGGCGGTGAGTTCGTAAAGCGTAACCGGACCCGCTTTGCTCCACTCTGCAGCTATTTTTTGCTGGTGCGATGATAAATCATCCATTTGCTCGTCGGCATACAGATCGATTAGCCGCTGGCCATCAGGCAACGTGTAATCGAACACAAACCAGTCAAAGAAGCGCAGCGCTTCGCCCTGGCCCATCTGCTCAGCGTTGGCCGCGTCATAATAGTCGTGCCAATACAGGGGCAGCGCCGTGGCGAATGCTTCGGCAAAGCGCTCATCGCGGGCAAATTTAAGCAGGTCGCGCCGAATGAAGCCCGCAGCGCGCTGAACGTGGCTGCGCTCTTTTTCGGCTTCCTGGTCTTCTTTCATATGGCATTTTTTGTATTTCAGGCCGCTGCCACAATAACAGAGATCGTTTCTGCCTGGTTTACTCATGTGTCACCTTCCAACTGTTCCAAAATGGGTAGAAGCTCTGTAAGATTGGAGATTGTGTAATTCGGCCGTACGCCGTTTAGCTCACGTTCCAGATGCGGGGGGGCCATAAGGACGCTAATCAGCCCTGCCTCATTGGCTCCTGCAATATCGTTAGCCGGGCGGTCACCGACAAAAACGGCTTCCCCTGACTGTACATCCAGTAACTCCAGGGCACGCCAATAGATAAAGGGGTGGGGCTTCATAAACCCGACATCGCCAGAGGTAAGCCGCACATCAAGGTAGTCCAAAATACCGTAGGCGCGCAGCTCTACATCACGCATCCACATGGGCTGCATAGCGTTGGTAATAAGGCCAATTTTGTAGCCATCATTTTTTAGCCGATCCAGCACGGAGAGCGTATCTTCGAAGGGCACAACGCCGGGTATGGTGTCCCAATTGTAGGCTTGCAGCACGGCTTCCATGTCTAGTTTGGCTTCATCCAGGCCGCAGGTAATAAGGAAGTTCTGCATTGCTTGACTAAAGGAGATGATGGCCCACTCTTTTTTTGCTTCTCTCCAGGCTTCAATTAAAGTTTCCCGAAACTGGCTCCAGAAGTCATCAAAAGCGGGCAGCAGGTGACCTGAAGAAACAAGATAGCGGTGAACGTTTTGCATATGCTCAGTTTCTACGGCCGCCATGCTGACTTGCAGGCCTGACCAGTCGATCAAGGTGTCATCCAGATCAAACAAAACGGCTTTGATTCGCTGATTTTCTCGGTGGATCATGATGTTTGTTCAGGTTGGGAACGGCAGGTCAATTTTGCAAAATTGACCTACTTATTGGCTTCCATACCGGCAGCCAGTCGATCGATAAAGAGAATAGCACCAATGCCCAAGACCGCCAATAAAACGGCGAGGGCGAATTCAGTGATGCCAGCGCTGTTGCTCAAGTCTGGAAACACGTTGGCCTGCTTAATTGCAAGCTGGTGCCCATCGCTGTCCAGCACAAAATTGCCTGCTGCGTCTCGCAGCCAGTCCAGGTCCACTTTCCAGGGCCAGATTTTGCGCAGGCTGCCTACCATCAGACCGATGAGCAGGGCGACGGTGAGATCATGGTATCTTTTGAAGAGCCAGCTTAAAAACTGAGCAAAAGTGACCAGGCCAATGACCGCCCCAATGCCAACAAAGATGATGGGAACGGCCGCAGCCCAGACGCCATCAAAAAAGTCATTTACAGAGCCCAGGACATATTGGTATTTGCCCAACAGCACCAGCAAAAAGGCACCAGAAACGCCGGGCAAAATCAGCGCGCAGCTGGCTATTGCCCCGCTGAGAATAAGAAACCACCATTCGTTTGGCGTCTGCACTGGAACCAGCCCCACCAGCAGGTAAGCGGCGGTGGCTCCAACCAGCAGCACCACGACCAGGGGCGCAGACCACTTTTGCACGCGCTTGCTTACCACCAAAACGGAGGCAAGCACCAGGCCAAAGAAGAAGCTCCATAAATAGACGGGCTGGTTGAGCAGCAGCGACTCCAAAGCGCTAGAGAGAGTGACAATGGCGATAAAGATGCCAATGGCGACGGAAAGAAGAAATTCCCAGTTGAGAATCTGAAAAACTTCTTTAAGCTGGAATTTGAGCGCAGCCTGGAGGAAATTGGGGCGACCCAACGTGCGAATAGAATCAATAAGTTCTTCATAAATGCCGAGGATGAAGGCCATCGTACCGCCCGAGACACCGGGAACGATGTCTGAGGCGCCCATGCAGACGCCCCGCGCAACGATGCCCAGGTATTCAGGAATGGTGCGCTGTTTTTTGGGGGTAACGGCCGTTTCTTGCATAGTGGTTTTTTGCATACAGTTCTCTTTAGTCGTGTGAATTTTGGTCAAACAAAAGCGGGATTATAGCACAGCTT